>NZ_JBKGXT010000003.1:0-372955 GCF_046546495.1 Pseudonocardia nantongensis
GGGACCAGGCCCTCGTCCTTCAGCAACAGGTTCGGCAGGCCCAGCCGCCGACCGGCCCGGGCGAGCGGCAGCAGTGGTGTCATGCCCTCGCCCATCGTCACAACGTGCGCGGGATCCCGGACCGGCAACACCTCGTGGTAGCGCCAGAGGTCCGGCGGCCGGGCGGCGATCTGCTCGCGGGTCACGGTGTCCCGGGCACGCTCCAGGTCGTAGCGGGCGAGCAGCGGGGCGCCGGCGGGCGAGGTGCCCTGCACGACGTCCGCGTCGCGCGGGGTGGCTTCGCGGGAGCACTCGAGGTGGGACAGCGTGGAGAACGGCGTCGGGTACGAGTCGTGCACCCGCACAGGTGATCCCGACCCGTGGCGTCGTGCAAGTCAGGACACCGCCCGGGGGATGCGCATCCCGCTGCCGACGGTGTCGCCGCCCGCCGCGCGCCACGGCGGCTGACCTCGAACTTCATCAACTCCGATCACCCGGCTCCCGCTGGCGTGGTGAGTGCCCACTAGCGTGCGGCCCGATCCGCCGCGCTCCCCGGGAGGACCACAGTGCCGAACCGTTCCCGCCGTGCCGTGCGCCCGTCCGGGGTGGTGCTGCTGGTGGCGGCCGCCGCCCTGCTCGCCGGGTGCGCCCAGCCGGACCAGCTCGGCCACCAGGGCCCCGACGACGACGCCCCGGCCACCGCGCCCGCCGAGCCGGCCGCCCCCGGGGGTCCCTCGGGTCCGGAGGCCCCCACGGCCACCGCGTTGCCCGGCGTCCCGGGCGCGCCGGTCGCCCAGGCCGGGTCGGACGCACGCGGCACCGTCGACCGGCCCGTCGAGATCAGCACGCCCGGCCCGGCCGAGCTGCTGGTACGCACCGAGGTGCTGCAGCCCGGCCAGGGCACCGGCTGGGTCCGGCACCCCGGCAGCGTGGTCTCTGCCGTCCGGTCCGGGACGGTGACCGTGCAGCGCGCCGGCCGCTGCGAGCCGGAGGGCTTCGGCGCCGGGCAGGCGTTCTTCCTCGGTGACGGCGAGCCGAACGAGCTGCGCAACGACGGCGCCGAGCCGGTCGTGCTCACCCGTTCCGAGCTGCTGGCGCCCGGCAGCCCCGAGCGCGAGCCGGTCGAGCCCGCCTGCTGATCGGCTGCCGCGCCCGGCGCGCGGACCCTCGGTTCCGCCGGACGGCTGTGGGATCATCGGTCGGGCTACGGGGCAGGGGAGCGGAAACCGATGGCGACGAAGACGGTCATCGCGGCGGACAACCGCGAGTGGCAGGTGCAGCGACACGTCGAGTGGACGACACCGGCTGTCGGCGACGAGTTCGAGCACGACGTCGACGGCGGCCGCGGCGCCGTCGTGCTCATCCTGACCACGCTAGCGTTCTTCTGGGTCATGGTGGTGATCTGGAGGCCGGATGGCGTGGTCTTCCCCTGGTTCTACTGGCTCATCGTCATCGTCGGGGTGGGGTTCTTCCCGGGCCGCTGGCTGCTGCGCCGCCCGTTCACGATCGTCGCGAAGACCCAGGGCGGCTACGACCTGCCTGCCGAGCACTGGAGCGGGATGGTGCGCGGGCTGTCGTCGGCCCGCGAGGAGACCCGGGTGGTCGTACGGAGCCTGAAGAACCGGTCGACCCCCGGCCACGCGGACAGCCCGCTCCAGCCGATCAACTAGGAGTCGCGGTGCCGGAACTGCCCGAGGTCGAGGCGCTGGTCCACCACCTGCGCGAGCACGCCGTGTACCGCCCGGTGGCGCGGGTGGACCTGGCGTCGATGAGCGCGCTGAAGACGTTCGACCCGGCGGTGTCCGCGCTGACCGGACGGGTGCTGACCGGGGCGTCCCGGTTCGGGAAGTTCCTGTCCGTCGATCTCGCCGCGCGGAGCGCAGGCGGAGCGCGCATCGGCGGCGACCGCCCGGAGCCGCCCGCCCTGCACCTGGTCATCCACCTGTCCCGGGCCGGCTGGCTGCGCTGGCACGAGCAGGCCTCGGCCACCCCGCCGAAGCCCGGCCGGGGCCCGCTGCAGCTGCGGGTGCATCTCGACGCCGTCGGCGGGCCCGGGTTCGACCTCACCGAGGCCGGCACCCAGAAGCGCCTCGCCGTGTACCTCGTGACCGATCCGGCGCAGGTTCCGGGCGTCGCCCGGTTGGGCCCGGACGCCCTGGAGCTGTCCCGGGCCGGGCTGGACGAGCTGCTGGCCGGCGACACCCGCCGGCTCAAGACCGTGCTCACCGACCAGCGCACCGTGGCCGGGATCGGCAACGCCTACTCGGACGAGATCCTGCACACCGCGCGGCTGTCCCCGTACGCCACCGCCGCCCGGCTCGGCGAGGCGCAGCGCGACGCCCTTGCCGGCGCGGTGCACGCGGTGCTCACCGACGCCGTCGAGCGCTCGGTCGGGCAGGGCGCGGCGACGTTGAAGGGGGAGAAGCGGTCCGGCCTGCGGGTACACGCGCGCACCGGCCTGCCGTGCCCGGTCTGCGGCGACACCGTCCGCGAGGTCTCGTTCGCGGAAAGATCGTTCCAGTACTGTCCGACCTGCCAGACCGGTGGCAAACCGCTCGCCGACCGGCGGCTGTCCCGGTTGGTGAGGTAGGTGCAGGTGGTACTCGCGCAGCGTGCCGTGCGGGCACGGGCTGCGGCAGACGGCACGGTGACGATCGACCCGTCGCTGATCCTTCCGATCGTGGTCGGCGTCGTCTTGCTGACGGTCGCGGGGTTCGCGTTGTGGTGGCGGCGCAACCGCCGCGACAACATGGTCTCCCCGCTGGCCAAGGCCACGTTCTCGGCGCTGCACACGGTGGCGCTGGCCGCTCCGGTGCTGCGCGAGGGGCTGTCCGCCCGCTCGGCGTCGCAGGCGCTGCCCTACCTGCGCCAGCTGCTGGAGACCACGGCGATGGCGATGACCGACTCCCGGGGCACCGTCCTGGGCTGGGACGGCAGCGCCGACCAGCACCAGCAGGACGTCCAGACGCTCGCCGACACCGTCGTGAAGACGGGCCGGATGGAGCTGATGAGCCACACCTCGATCAAGTGCAACCAGCCCGGCTGCGAGGTGCGCGGGATCGTCGTGGTGCCGTTGGAGAGCGACGGGACCATCATCGGCACGCTGGCCGCGCTCACCCCGACCACCGCCGGGCCACCGGTGCTGCGGGCCACCGGCGAGGTCGCCCGGTACGTGTCGAGCCAGCTGGAGCTGGCCGAGCTGGACGACTCCCGGGCCCGGCTGAACCGGGCCGAGGTGCGGGCGCTGCGCGCGCAGATCTCGCCGCACTTCGTCTACAACGCGCTGACCACGATCGCGTCGTTCATCCGGACCGACCCGGCCCGGGCCCGCGAGCTGCTCATCGAGTTCGCCGACTTCACCCGGTACTCGTTCCGCGCCGCAGGCGAGTACACGACGCTCAGCGACGAGCTCAACAACATCGAGCGCTACGTGCGGCTGGAGAAGGCCCGGTTCGGCAACCGGCTCAACATCCAGCTGCAGATCGACCCGGAGGTGCAGAACGTCGTCCTGCCGTTCCTGGCGCTGCAGCCGCTGGTGGAGAACGCGGTGCGGCACGGGTTGTCCGGCAAGCCGAACGGCGGCACCGTCACCATCCGGGCGGAGAACGCCGGGTCCGAGTGCGTGATCGTGGTCGAGGACGACGGCGTCGGCATGGACCCGGCCCGGCTGGGCGAGGACCTCGACGACGCCCACCTGTCCGGCGCGCACGTCGGGCTCGGCAACGTCGACGACCGGATGCGGTCGGCGTTCGGCGACAACTTCGGCCTCGTCGTCGACACCGGAGTCGGCGTAGGTATGAAGATCACGCTTCGGGTACCGAAGTTCCGGGCCGGAATCCGGGCCTGAGCCGGCCGGGCACTGCTCCGCGCGGGTGACGACGGTTCCCACGCACTGTGCCGTTCCGGTTCCCCGCCGTCACACAGCGCTCCCGCGTACGGTGGTTGGGCATGGATGTCCTGCGTATTCCCTCCGCGGTGACCGCGCGACTGCCCGGCAGGCTCGGTGAGACCGTCGGAGCGGCGTCCTCCGTGGTCTCCGTGGTCCGGATGCAGGGCGTGATCAGCGCGCAGGCCGCGCCGGTGCCCCGCCAGGTCATCAACGCCGCGTCGGTGGACAAGACACTCGAGCGGGCCTTCGCGCCCGACCGGCTGGCCGCCGTCGCACTCGTGATCAACTCTCCGGGCGGCTCGCCGACCCAGTCCCAGCTGATCGGGGACCGGATCCGCGGCCTGGCCGACGAGACCGGCGTCCCGGTGCTGGCCTTCTGCGAGGACGTCGCCGCGTCCGGCGGCTACTGGCTGGCCTGCGCCGCGGACGAGATCTACGCCTGCACCACCTCGATCGTGGGCTCGATCGGCGTCGTCAGTTCCGGGTTCGGGCTGGACGGCCTGATCGAGAAGTGGGGGGTCAGCCGCCGGCTGCACACCGCGGGCGGGTCGAAGTCGCGACTGGATCCGTTCCTGCCGGAGAAGGCCGAGGACGTCGCCTGGCTGACCGGCCTGCAGGAGCAGTTGCACGAGCGGTTCACGGGCTGGGTCCGGGAGCGGCGGGGCGACCGGCTGGCGACCGGCACCGACCTGTTCGACGGCGAGGTGTGGCTCGGCGAGCGGGCGCGCGAGCTCGGGCTGGTCGACGGGATCGGCACCGCCCGAGAGGTACTGAACGAACGCTTCCCGGACGCCCAGCAGCACCCGGTCGAGCAGCGCCGGCCGCTGCTGGCCCGGCTCGGTGCGGGCGGTGCGGCCTCGGCCACCGGACCGGGGGACGTCGCGCGGGAGCTGTTCGGGGTCGTGGAGGCGAAGGCCGCATGGGCCCGCTTCGGCTTGTGAGCCGGTCCGTCGTGGACGACCCGGCGGCGGGTGCCCCGCGTGTCCGGACGGTCACCGATCCGGTTCGTGCCCTGGCACTCCGGGCGCTCGCGCGTCACCATGGTCGCGGCGCCGGGCGATCATCGATATCGATGGGCTTCCCGGTCCCGAGCCCGGAAGCAGGATGAGGAGATCGTGGACAGCAACGACACCACTCGCGGACTGGTCGTGCTCGCGGTGGACGACGAGCAGCCCGCGCTCGAGGAGATGGCATTCCTGCTGAGGGAGGACCCGCGGGTCGCGCGGGTCTACACGGCGGGGGAGGCCACCGAGGCCCTGCGCATCCTGCACGGCAGCCGGTCCGGTTCGGTCCCCGCCGGGCAACCGGCCGGCGCGGCGGGCGGGATGCCCGGCGCCGGTGCGGAGGTCGCCGAACAGGCCGACATCGATGTCGTGTTCCTCGACATCCGGATGCCCGGGCTGGACGGCATGGAGCTGGCCCGCGTCGTGAAGGGGATGGCGTCCCGGCCGGCGATCGTGTTCGTCACCGCGCACGACGACCGCGCCGTCGACGCCTACGAGGTCGGCGCCGTCGACTACCTGCTCAAGCCGCTGCGCACCGAGCGACTCTCCGCGGCGCTGGACCGGATCGTCGCGGCCCGCAGCCAGAGTGCCGTCGAACCGATCCGCGAGGACGGCGGCGGTGCCGGCGGCGGGGACGACGAGGTCATCCCGGTCGAGCTCGCCGGGACGACGAAGCTCGTCCCGCGTTCGGCCGTGCGCTTCGTCGAGGCCCAGGGCGACTACGCCCGGCTGCACACCACCGAGGGCAGCCACCTGGTCCGGATACCGCTGTCGGTGCTGGAGGACCGATGGCGGGACGCCGGTTTCGTGCGCATCCACCGCTCGTACCTGGTCGCGCTGCCCCTGGTCACCGAGCTGCGGCTGGCCGGGTCCGGGTACGTGGTGCGGATCGGGTCCGGCCCGGAGACCGCCGAGCTGCCGGTCAGTCGCCGGCACACCCGTGAGTTGAAGGATCGGCTGGTCCGGGCGACGAAGCAGGCGTGGAGCCAGAGGTGAACAGGCCCACCGGCGGCGTTCAGCCGTCGGTGCGGCCCGCGCCCGAGGAACGGCACGACCACCCCGGGCCCGCGGGCCCGGACGACACCGGGGCGCCGCACCAGCGCTCCGGTGCGGCCCCGTCGAACGGCGCGGTTCCGGACCGCGGGGCGTCGGCCGGCACGAGTTCGAACGGCACGGCTCCGAACGGCTCTGCTCGGGACGGTACCGCTCCGAACGGCACTGCTCCGAACGGCACCGCTCCGAACGGCACCGCCGGCGACGGGCCTGATCCCGGACCGCACGGGCGCCGGCCGTCGGACGGGACGCCCGCGGCGGTCCCACCGCGCCCGCGGAGCCCGTCCTCCGGTCCCACTCCCACCGGCTCCATGTCCACCGGCAACACTCCCACCGGCCACACTCCCACCGGCTCCGCTCCTACCGGGGCCGCGGACACCCCGGAACCGGAGCGCGGGACCGGACGCCGTGCCCGGCGGGGCGCGGACACCGACGGCGGCTCCACCTGGCTGCAGGACGAGATCCGGCGCCGGGTCGCCGACGGGGCCGGTGGCAGCGGCCGGCACGCCCGGGTCGATCCCGCCGCCGGGGGCGGCACGGCCGCCCCCGATGCCCCGGCCCGGCCCGACGAGCAGGACGAGACCACTCCGGCCACTCCGGCCACTCCGGTCGCTCCCACCGGGCCCGCCGCGCCTGCCGGGTCCGCCACATCGGCCGCCCCGGTCGGGCCTGCCGGGTCCTCCGCCCCGCCGGCCGCTCCCGCCGGACCCGCTCCCGCCGGGCATGCTCCCGCCGGGCCCGCTCCCGTCGACGACCCGGACGACGATGCGCCGGCCCTCCCGGTCCGGCGCCCGCGCCCGGCCCGCCCGCGCCCGGACGTCGTCCCGGACCCGTACGCGCCCGAGGGACTGCGCCCCGGTGGCTCCGCCGCCCGGCCGACCGGCCCCGGCCCGTCGGACACCGGCAAGCAGTGGCCCCCGGCCCCCGGCTCGTCGGCCGGTCTGCCCCGCCGCACCCCCGGCGCGACGTCCTGGCCGGCCCCGTCCCCCGCGCCGTCCTCCGTGCCGTCTCCCTCGCCGTCGTCGTCCTGGGAGGTGGACCGGGCCGCCCTGCTCGGCGGTCCGGCCGCCGCCGCCCCCGCGACCCCGAGCGAACCGGCCGAGGCCGAGGCGCCCCCGGAGACCCGGCCCGTCCCGACCCGCTGGACCGCGACCGGCCGCCGCGCGCCCGCCGTCCCGGACACCGCGTTCCCGGCGCCCGCTGTTCCCGGCGACCCGCGCCGGAGCGACGACCCGGACGGCCCGGGCGACGGCCGCGATCACCACGGCCCAGATCACGACGACCTCGACGATGACGATCTCGATGAGGACGATCTCGACGAGGACGACCTCGACGATCTCGACCCACACGCGGAGCTGCGCGGTCCGGCGGCCGAGCGCACCGAGGTCCTCTGGCGGGCCCCGGATCTGGACGACCCCCCGGTCGCCCCGGCACCGGCCCCGGAACCCGGCGGCCCCGGGCCCGCCCCGTACACCGGTGCCCGGCCCCGCCGGTTCGCCGCCGCCCCGACCGACGCGCCCGTCGCCGCCGAGGGCGCCGAGCCGGAGGCCGCGGACGAGGCGGGGGGCGGCCGGGTCCGCATCGTGCTGTCCGAACGCCGGTCGACCGCGCACTCGTCGCGCGGGCTGTCGGACGTCCAGGACCCCGGACCGGTCGGGACGCTGCTGCGCAACTCCCTGGTCCGCAACCAGCTCGCGCTCGCCCTGCGGGTCTGCGTGGTCGCGCTGGTCGGGCTCGGCCTGCCGCCCGCGCTGTTCGTCGCGTTCCCGGTGCTCGGCGGGCTGTCGGTGCTCGGGATCAGGCTGCCGTGGCTGCTACTCGGCGGGCTGGTCTACCCGTTCCTGCTCGGCCTGGGCTGGTGGTACGTGACGTCCGCGGAGGCCGTCGAGCAGGAGTTCGCCGAGGACGTGACCGACCGGTGATCGTGCGATGAGCCTGACCGCGATCGTCTCGCTGGTCGCGATCGTGCTGGTCGCCGTGGTGTCCGCGGTGATCGGCTCGATCGGTCACCGGACCCGCCTGACCAGCGACTTCCTGGTCGCGTCCCGGTCGGTGGGATCCCGGATGAACGCGAGTGCGATCTCCGGCGAGTACCTGTCCGCCGCCTCGTTCCTGGGCATCGCCGGGCTGATCCTGATCCAGGGCGTCGACGCGCTCTGGTACGCCGTCGGCTACACCGCGGGCTACCTCGCGCTGCTGTTGTTCGTCGCCGCGCCGCTGCGCCGGTCCGGCGCCTACACCGTGCCGGACTTCGCCGACGCGCGGCTCGCCTCGCCCGCGCTGCGCCGGGTCTGCGCTGCCGTCGTCATCCTGATCTGCTGGCTCTACCTGTTGCCGCAGCTGCAGGGCGCCGGTCTCACCCTCGCCATCGTCACCGGCCTGCCGGACTGGATCGGGTCGGGCGCGGCCGGGCTGATCGTGGTGCTGACCGTGGCGCTGGGCGGGATGCGGTCGGTGACCTTCGTGCAGGCGTTCCAGTACTGGTTCAAGCTCACCGTGCTCGCCGTGCCGGTGATCATCGGTCTGGCCGTCTGGATGGGCGACACGCACACCTTCGCCCGCAGCGAACCGCCCGAGTTCCGCGAGCCGACCACCGTCTCGGTCGAGACGCCGGCGGTCCTTCAGGTGCGGCTGTCCGCCGACGTCGTCGCCCGCGGGACCGTCGACGGTCAGCCGGTGGACGGCCCGCTGCGCTGGGTCGCCGGCAGCACGCATGCCGTGGACTCCGGCACCGAGCTGGACTTCGCCGCCGGCGAGCCGGTCCCGGTGACCAGCGGGGCCCCCACCGACGACGAGAGCTGGCTGCGTCCGTTCTCCGGGTCGGAGCCGCACCAGGTGCTGGCCACCTACTCGCTGCTGCTGGCGACGTTCCTCGGCACGATGGGGCTGCCGCACGTGCTCGGCCGCTTCTACACCAACTCCGACGGCCGGGCCGCACGCCGCAGCGCCGTCATCGTGCTGGCGATGCTCGGCGGCTTCTACATCCTGGTGACGCTGCTGGGCGTGCTGTCCCGGGTCTACACCCCGCAACTGCTGGTCAGCGGGCGCAGTGACGCCGCGGTCCTGCTGCTGCCGACCGCGATCCTGGGCGACGGCCTGCTGGGCGCGCTGGTCGGCGGTCTGGTCGCGGCCGGGGCCTGGGCCGCGTTCCTGTCCACCGCGTCCGGGCTGCTGGTGAGCCTGGCCAGCGTGGTGTCCACCGACGTGCTCCCCAAGCGGGGCCGGATGGCGGGGAGGTTCCCGACGGCCACCGTGCTGGCCGGCATCCCGCCGACGGTGGTGGCGCTGATCCCGACCGGGCTCAACTTCGCCGAGGCCGTCGCGCTGGTCTTCGCGGTCGCCGCGTCCACCTTCTGCCCGCTGCTGGTCCTGGGTATCTGGTGGCGCGGGCTGACCGACGTCGGCGCGATCGTCGGCGTCCTGGTCGGCGGGGTGGTCTCGGCCGGTGCCGTGGCCGTCTACCTGACCGGTGTGCGTGCGGCGACGCTCGGGCCCGGCGGGGCCTCGGTGGACGTCCTGCTCTATCGTCCGGCGATCGTGAGCGTCCCCCTGGCGTTCCTGGTGATGGTCGTGGTCAGCAGGCTCACCCGGGCGCGCCGCCCCGCGGACGCGGGACAGGTGCTGCTGCGGCTCCACGCACCCGAACGGCTGGGCCTGATGCGGGATCGATTGGAGGATTCGGCCTGATCGGAGTAGCGCATTACTCACTCGGAGTGACTGAAGCAGCGCACCGGTTGGGCCGTATCGGGTGTCTTCCCGCCGGTCGGCCCACTGACGCGTCCCCCCTGCGGGACCCGGTCGTTGACACAGGGACGCTTTGTCCGGCGACCCGGCGTGGTCCCCGGACCGCGGCACGCCCGCCTCCCCATCCGCAGTACCGTCGAAAGGACCGGTGAACGGCGCCATGAGCAGCCCCGCCGAGCGCTCGACCGGGACCGTCTACCAGCAGGTGCAGGCCAGCCCGGAGTTTCGGGCGTTCCGTTCCCGGCTGCGTCGCTACGTGTTCCCGATGACGGCGATCTTCCTGGCCTGGTACCTCGCCTTCATCGGGCTGGCGAGCTACGCACCGGAGTTCATGTCGATCCGGGTATCCGGGACGATCACCGTCGGCCTGCTGATCGGACTCGGCCAGTTCGTGAGCACCTTCCTGATCACCACGCTGTACGTGCGCTTCGCCGACCGTGAGATCGACGGTCCTGCTGCCGAGCTGCGCGAGCGCGTCGAGGAGGCCCGGGCATGAGCATCACCGGACCCACGGCCACCGGACCCGCCCCAGGCACCGTGCTCGCGCAGGCCGAGTCGGTCGGCAGCGTGACCGCGAACCTCGGCTTTTTCCTGCTGTTCGTGCTGGTCACCCTCGTGGTCGTGCTCCGGGTGGGCCGGACCAACACCACCCGGTCCGACTACTACACCGGTGGGCACTCGTTCACCGGCCCGCAGAACGGCACCGCCATCGCCGGGGACTTCCTCTCCGCGGCATCGTTCCTGGGCATCGCCGGGGCCATCGCGCTCTACGGCTACGACGGGTTCCTCTACTCGATCGGCTTCCTGGTCGGCTGGCTGATGGCGCTGCTGCTGGTCGCCGAGCTGCTGCGGAACACCGGCCGGTTCACGATGGGCGACGTGCTGGCGTTCCGGATGCGCCAGCGCCCGGTCCGCGCGGCGGCGGCCACCTCCACCCTGGTGGTGTCGCTGTTCTACCTGATCGCGCAGATGGCCGGGGCCGGCGGACTGATCTCGCTGCTGCTGCAGATCCCGAAGGACGACTCGTTCTCGCAGGCGCTGGTGATCGTCGTCGTCGGCGGGCTGATGATCGTCTACGTGCTGTTCGGCGGCATGAAGGGCACCACCTGGGTGCAGATCATCAAGGCCGGGCTGCTGCTCACCGGTTCCGCCGTGCTCACCGCGTGGGTGCTCGGACGCTACGGGTTCGACCTCTCCACGGTGATGGAGCGGGCGACCGAGAACTCGCCGGACGGCGAGGCGATGCTGAGCCCGGGGCTGCAGTACACGAACAAGATCGACTTCATCTCGCTGGGCCTGGCCCTGGTGCTCGGCACCGCGGGCCTGCCGCACATCCTGATGCGCTTCTACACCGTGCCCTCGGCCAAGGAGGCCCGCCGCTCGGTGGTCTGGGCGATCTGGCTGATCGGCGTGTTCTACCTGTTCACGCTGGTGCTGGGGTACGGCGCGACCGCGCTGCTGCCGCCGGGGACGGTCACCAGGGAGAACCAGAACGACGCCGCCCCGTTGCTGGCCTACGAGCTCGGCGGCGAGGTGCTGCTCGGGCTGATCTCGGCCGTGGCGTTCGCGACGATCCTGGCCGTCGTGGCCGGTCTGACGATCACCGCGTCCGCCTCGTTCGCGCACGACGTCTACGCCAACGTGCTGCGGCGCGGGAAGGCCTCGCCGGAGTCCGAGGTGAAGGTGGCCCGGAGCACCGCCGTGGGCATCGGCCTGGTCGCGATCGGCGGCGGGATCGTCGCGAACGGCCAGAACGTCGCGTTCCTGGTCGCGCTGGCGTTCGCGGTGGCGGCCTCGGCGAACCTGCCGACGATTCTGTTCTCGCTGTTCTGGCGGCGGTTCAACACCACCGGCGCGCTGTACAGCATCTACGGCGGCGTGCTGATCTGCGTGGCGCTGATCGTGGTCTCGCCCGCGGTGTCCGGCTCGCCCGGCGCGATGATCCCGAGCGTCGACTTCGCGATCTTCCCGCTGTCCAACCCCGGGCTGGTGTCCATCCCGGCGTCGTTCGTGCTCGGGATCATCGGCACCGTGGTCGGCGGCCGGGAGAAGTTCAACGCCGCCCGGTACGCCGAGATGGAGGTCCGCTCGCTGACCGGCGCCGGTGCGGTGCGGCCCTCCGGGGAGGCAGCGCAGGCGGAGGCGCAGCGCGAGGTCACCGTCAGCTCGGTCGGGGCCATCGCCACCTACGGCGGTGTGGACGACGGTCGCCGGCGCCCGCAGGGCAGTGGGTCGCAGGGCAGCGGGTCGTACGGCAGCGGGTCGTACGGCGGCGGCTCGCACGGCAGCGGGCCGCAGGGCACCGGGGCGTACGGCGCAGGGCCGCAGGGCACCGGCGCCGGGGGCGCTGCCCCGGCCGGTGCTCCGGTCGCGCGACCGGCGACCAGCCGGGCGGCCGGTGACCTGTTCGGTGGGGCCACCGGCAGCGGCCGGTACCAGCCCGGTGGCGGCCCCGGCGGGCCGGACCCGTCCGGCAGCGGCGGCCACCGTCCCCGGCCCGGGGGCGCGCAGGGCACCGGCGGGTACCGCACCGCGCCGCAGGGAAGCGGTGCCTACCCGGCCGCGCCGCAGGGGACCGGGGCGTACCGCCCGGTGAACGGGACGGCGTCGCACGGCGAGGTCCCGCCGCCGGACGCCAACGAGATGACGGTTCCGCACGGTTCGCTGTATCGCGAAGACCGGGATCGCTGAAGACCGGGATCGCTGCCCCGGGAGCACCCGCGCTCCACGACGGCCGGGCCCGGGGCGAGACCGCCCCGGGCCGGGCCATCGGTCTCTCACCGGATGTTGACGGCCCGGCGTGGGAGGATGGCCGCATGTCCGATCCGGTACCCGCCGTCAGCGTGACCGACCTGCCCGCCGACACCCCGATGCTGGACGTCCGCGAGCTCGACGAGTGGACCGCCGGACACGCCCCGCAGGCCCGGCACCTGCCGATGTCCGAGCTCGCAGGCCGGCTCGCCGAGGTGCCCGGGGACGACCCGCTCTACGTGGTGTGCCGCTCCGGCGGCCGCTCCGGCCGGGTCGTCGCCTTCCTCGCCAACCAGGGCTACCCTGCGGTGAACGTGTCCGGTGGCATGCAGGACTGGGCCGCGTCCGGCCGGAACGTGATCACCGACGACGACAGCGCGCCCCGGATCGCCTGAGCGCGCGGTGTCCGTGCCGCCCGCGTCCACTCCCGGAGCGCTCCCGCCGTGCCCGCGCTGCGGGCGGCAGGCGCCGTCCGGCATCGGGCCGTTCTGTCCCTGGTGCGGGCGCTACCTGGCCGCGCTGGAGTGGGTGGCCTCGCCACCGGACCCCGGCACGGTCCCGGAATCCGTCCGTGCGCCGTCGGCGCCGCCGCGGGCCCGCCGCTACCCCGGCCCGCCCCGCTACCGGACGCCGCCGCGCTGGGGCCTGCCGGTCGGCCCGTGGAGGTACCCACCCGGCCCGCAGGACGGCCCGGTCCCGGTTCTGGAGCGGGTCCGCGGCCTGAGCGCGCAGCTGGTCCCGGTGCTGTGGGTGACGCTCGGGGCGTGCGCGTTGGCCGCCGTCGCCGAGGTGTGGCGGTACGGCCTGTTGCTCGCCAGCCGGGCCGACGCGCTGTCCGCGTCCGCGGTCGGCTGGTCGGACGCGCTGGTCTGGTTCGGCGGTTGGGCCTCGGTCGCGGCGACGCTGGCCTCCGGCGTGCTGCTGGTGCAGTGGAGCCTGTGGACGTCCCGCGCGGCCGCCGACCGGGCGGGGACCCGACCGGCCCGGTCGCGACGCACGGTGGTCCTCGGATGGCTGGTGCCCGGCTGGAACCTGGTCGCGCCGGGGTCGCTGCTGGCCGAGACCGAGCACGCCGCGCTCGAGCTCCCGGCCGGACGGACGCCGCGGCCGTCCCGGGAGCTGCTGGTCTGGTGGGCGTTGTGGGGCGTCTGCGTCGCGCTGGCGGCGGTGACCCTGCTCTGGCGGCTGCGCAGCGGAACCCAGGCGCTCGCCGACGGGGTGGTCCTGCACGCCTGGCTGGACGTGCTGGCCGCGGTGACCGCGTGGCGGACCGTGCGGGTGGTCCGGCGGATCAGCGGTCTGCTGGAACCGTCCCCGCAGGGTCGGCGGGAGCTGCTGGTGCGGCCGTCGCAGGCCACGGGACCGGCGCGGGCCGGGAGTCGGCCGGCAGCGGCTCCCGTGACGGACCCGCCGGGAGCATCGCCGACGGCGGGGCCGGACGGTCACCCGGTGGGCGCGGATCGGTCCGTGGAGCCGGCACCGGCGGCGGACCGGAGCGGCTGAGCACCGGGTCGGGGCCGGGCGCCGGACCGGACGGGCCCGACGGGCCGAGGACGGGGCCCGCGCCGGGAGCCGGATCGGCGCCCGGGTGCGCGGCGGCGACCGTGAACGGAGCCGTCTCCTCGACCGCGCCGGGGGTCGGCGCTGCCGGGTCCGGCGCCGTGGAGTCCGGCGCCGCCGGGTCCGGTGCGACGGTCTCCCCGGCTGCGCCCGGTGGCAGCGCCCAGCCGGGCGTGCCGGGCCGGACGGCAACCGATGGGCCCGCCGTCAGCGCGGCCGCGGACACGGCGCGCAGCCGCTTCCGGACCCGGGCCACGACGCGGTCCGGACCGCGCACGACGACCGACAGCGCGAGCCGCCCGCCGTGCGGGTCCGGGACCGTGTGCAGCACGTGCCGGTCCGGACCCGCCTCGAGGACGAGCCCGATCCGGCCGCCCGAGTTCGGAGCCAGCGCGAGCCCGATCCGGACCAGCTCGGCGTGGGCGGCCGCCCGGACCTCGTCCCGGTGCGCACCGTCCACCGGGGAGACGCCACCGGCGTCCGGACCGCAGACGTCGAGCACCATCCCGCTGTCGACGTCGACCAGCGCGGCGGACCGGATGCGGGTGTCGTCGAGCAACGATCCGAGGACGGCCGCGAGACCGTCCGTGCGGACCGAGACTGCGTGTCGATGACGTCCCACGCGGTCCGTGACCTCAGCGCTGCTGGGCGGGGAAGAACGCCTGTCCGGCCTGCTGCGGGGCTGCCTGCGGCGAGGCCATGGCGAACTGCTGCTCGATCACCCGCAGGTCGCGCCGGGCCATCGCCAGGTTCGCCTGGGCCCGGTTGAGCACCAGGTAGAAGAACAGCTGCTCCTCGGCGCCGCGGATGATCCGGATCAGGTGGTACTGGCTGTCCAGCGTGATCAGGATGTCCTCGATGGTCTCGCGCAGGCCGAGCTTCTGCATGACCTCGAGCTTGGTACGGACGACCTCGGAGTTGCCCGGCGCCGCGACGTCGAGGTCGAACTCGGGGCTGCCGCCGCGGGAGCCGAGCGTCATGCCGCTGTCGAAGTCGACGATCGCGACCGCGAACGCTCCCTTGATGTTGGCGGCCATGTCCAGCGAACGATCGATGTTGTTCATTACGTGTGCCTCCACACGGCACGGGACACGTGTCGTGTTCGACGTTTTCGGGGGAGTCCTGCGTTTCGTTCGGGGACCCGGAAGAAACGATCTTCGGTTCAGGCGGGGAACAGTAAGATTAGCCGAGAATGGTGCCGAGTCAACTCTCCGGTCCCCGCGACCCGTCCAGCCTGCGGAGTCCCTCGAGGATCCGCGCCATCGTGCTGACGTCGTCGGCCCACCGGCCGCCGGGTGGCGCGGCCGGCGTCACCCGGCCGGCACCGTCCGGCGGCTCGGCGGGACCCCGCGCGGCCGGTGCCGTGCTCGCCGGT
Source organism: Pseudonocardia nantongensis (assembly GCF_046546495.1). NCBI lineage: Bacteria > Bacillati > Actinomycetota > Actinomycetes > Pseudonocardiales > Pseudonocardiaceae > Pseudonocardia > Pseudonocardia nantongensis. The sequence continues at coordinate 15,356 of NZ_JBKGXT010000003.1, forward strand.
GCCGTGCCCGACGGGGGCGTGCCGCCGCCGCGCCGGGGTAGCGGGACCTGCACCGGCGGGTCCTGCTCGGCGGCCGGGGGCGGCGCCTGCCGGGGGACCGTCACCCGTGCCGGGACGGCCGGCGGGGTGCGCGTCCGCGCGGTCGGGTCCACCGGGGCGGTCGCCGTCGTGGGCACTGGAGGGAGCTCCGGGGCGCGCTCCGGGGGGACTGGCCGGAGCGCGGCGGAGCCGGGCAGCGCCGTCACCGGCCGGGCGTCACCTCGGGTCGGCATGGCCGTGAGCGGTCGCGGTGGTGCCGTCCCGGGACGATCACCGGGTGTGCCGTCGCCGCTGCTCAGGGCGGGTTCCGGCGCTGTGGCGGTGCTCCCCGGCCAGCGGGCCAGCGCCCGGCGGGCCAGCGCGAGGTTGCCCCGCGAGCGGTCGAGGAGCAGGTAGACCAGCACGCGTCCGGACGCTCCGTGGGCGGCCCGGACGAGGTGGTACGCGCGCTCCGTGGTGATCATGGCGTCCTCGAAGCCGGCCCGGGCGTCCTCGGTGCGGGCCCAATCGAGCAGCGCCACGGCGGTGCCGTCCGGGGCGTCCGAGCCGACCGGGGTGCCCGAGCCCCCCGGGGCACCTGCACCGTCCGGTACACGAGGGCCGTTCGGAGTGCCGGATCCGGCCGGCTCGTCGGCGTGGGTGGCCGGGAAGCCGCGGGTGGCGACGACCGCGCCGGTCACCGGGTCCGCAACGCAGGCATACCGCGCGCCGGGTACCTCCAGCACGTTTCGGAGGGTCGCGGACCACGATTGCACCGGAGCGATTCCACCACGGGTGGCGCCGACGATCCACGGCGCCCCCGACAATTCCGTCCGGCCCCGTCGACGAGAATTGGGTGGTCGAATCCGAAATTGATGAACGGCTCTCGACAATGCGCCGAGTGGCCTAACTTCGAGGCATTCTTTCGCCAGAGCCGGTGAGCTGGAGTTCGGCCCAGCCCCGCATGACGAACCGGGGTCGGCGGGCCGGCGTGCCGTGCACCGCGGCGTCCGGCAGCCGGGCCGCCAGCGCCCCCAGCACCGCCGCGATCTCCACCCGGGCCAGCGGGGCGCCGAGGCAGTAGTGCACCCCCGCCCCGAAGCCGAGGTGCGGGTTGGGGGACCGGCCGAGGTCGAGCCGGTCGGCGTCCGGACCGAACGTGGCGGGGTCCCGGCCCGCCGCGCCGAGCAGCGCGCCGAACCGGGTGCCGGCCGGCACCGGGTACCCGGCGACCGTCGTGTCGATCAGTGCGGTGCGCTCGAACAGCTGCAGCGGCGCGTCGAACCGGATCAGCTCCTCGACGGCGGTGCCGAGCAGGCTCCCGTCGGCGAGCAGGCATCGCCACCGGTCCGGGTGTCGCAGCAGCGCGCGCACGCCGTTCCCGATCACGTTGACGGTCGCCTCGTGGCCGGCCATCAGCAGCAGTGCGGCCGTCCCGACCAGCTCGTCGGCCGAGATCTGGTCCCCGGCCTCGCGCACCGCCAGCAGGTCCCCGACGAGGTCGGAGCCGCCGGTGCCGGCCGGGCCGCTCGGGACGGTGCCGCGGGTGCGTCGGTCGACGAGCTCACGGAGCATCTCGACCAGCTCGCCGGACGCCCGTTCGGCGGCCCGGCGGCCGTCGTCGTTCCGCGACCCGGCCACGCCGGGCTCGTACATCCGGACGATCGCGTCCGACCAGGAGCGCAGCGGGGCGTGCAGCTCGTCCGGGACACCCAGCAGGTCGGCGATCACCTGGACCGGCAGCGGCTCGGCGACCAGGGCGATCAGGTCCGCGGGTTCGCCGTCCCGGATCCGTTGCACCAGCCCGTCCACCAGCCGCTCCGCGCGGGCCGTCACCAGCGGGGCCAGCCGCTCGGTGTGCCCGCGGGCGAACGCCGAGGCCACCAGTCGGCGTAGCCGGGTGTGCGGCTCGCCCTCACGTTCCAGCAGCGAGTTGCGGTGCAGCAGGTTGAACGCGGTGAACTCGTGCTCCGGCCGGACGTCGGACCAGATCCGGCCCAGGCCGCGGTCGCGCAGCACAGCCGAGCAGGCCGCGTGGGTGACCGCGACCGGCAGGCCGAGTCCCGGATGGTCGTGCACCGGCCCGGCGGCCCGCAACGCCGCGTACGTCGGGTAGGGGTCGGCCAGGAACGCCGGGTCGGCGGGATCGAACGGCGCGGGGTCGGACGGCGGTGCTGCCGGATCGGAGTTCTGCATCACCCGCTACCTTGCCCGGGATGGGCAAGAAGACGCGCAACCGAGCCGCCGCGACCGCCACCGCCGGGGAGAACCCCCGCCGGCCCTGCCCCTGCGGGTCCGGCAAGCGGTACAAGGCCTGCCACGGAGCCGGCGACGACGTGATCGTCGTCCGGCCGTTCGAGGGGCTGGCCGCCGAGCCGGACCTGGTCGCGATGCGGGAGTTCCTGCCGTCCGCGACGGCCGCACTGCCGGTGCGGGCGGGCGGGCCGGTGACGCTGGCGTCGGTGCTGCCCGGCGCGTCCGCCGCACTGGTCCGCGACGACGGCCAGGTCCTGCTCGGAATGCAGGTCCAGACCCGGTCCGGGGACCTCTCCACGGACCTCGCCGGCGCGCTGGCCTGGGCGCGCTCGGCCGAGCCGGGCTCGTCGCTGCCGGTCGTCGGCCCGGACCGGCGCACCAGCGAGCGGCTGCAGGACGTGCTGGAGCCGGACACTCCCCTGGAGCCGACCGTGCACGCCGACTTCGCGTGGTGGCTGCCCGGCGGTGAACCGGACCCCGAGGCCGCGGCGATGCTGGAGCGCGCCAACTCGGTGATCATGCCGACCGAGGCGGTCACCGGGCCGGGCGTGCGCGGGGCGTACTGGGTCGACGCCGGGTCGAAGGCGCACCTGCGCTGGGTGCGCACCGAGGACGAGACGACGCTGATGGCCGCGCTGGCCCGGCTCTCCGACCAGGACGGGCTGGAGCTGGGCGAGGGGTCCCGCTACGCCGGGTCGTTCCGGGCGCACGGGCTGCTGGTCCCGGTGTGGGACCTGGACCGGGAGATGCACTCCTCGGAGTGGGTGGGCCCGGCCGTCGCGTTCGCGAAGCGGCTGGACGAGGCGGTCGCCGGGCTGGCCGAGAAGCCACTGACCGACGGCGAGCACCGGGCCCGCGAGGTGCTGGCGGGCAAGCAGATCACCCTGCGGTGAGGTCCCGGCCGGCCCCGGTGCCGGGACGGCACCGGGACCGGTCCTCGGGGACCGACCCGGCGAACCTCAGACCCGGCGAACCTCAGACACGGCCGCCGGCGACCGCCGGGGCGGTCGGGTCGGTCGGCCCGCCCTTGGTGAGTTCGCGCGCCACGAAGTTCTCGAGGTGGAACAGGTCGTCGCCCGCCCGGCGGGTGACGGTGAGCAGGGTGGTCATCGAGGCGACCTCCTCGACCTGCTCCTTCAGGAACCACTGCATGAACTGCTCGCCCAGGTAGTCACCCTCGTCCCGGGCGGTGCGGGCGAGCGTGGTGATCTGCTCGGTGACCTGCTTCTCCTGAGTCAGCGCGAGGGACACGGCGTCCTCCACCGAGGTGAAGTCGTTCTTGACGTCGCCGACGCCCGGGATCGTCGCCCGGAGGTCGTTGTCGAGCAGGTACTGGACCATGCTCATGGCGTGGTTGCGCTCCTCCAGCGCCTGCGCGTAGAAGTGCGCGGCCATCTGGGGGAGGTCCTCGTCGTCCAGCCAGACGGCCACGGCGACGTACTGCTGGCTCGCGGTGAACTCGCTGCGGATCTGCTCCCGCAGCAGGGCGTGGAACTTGGTCTCGTCGGTCATGGGTTCCAGGCTAGCGATTCGCGACGCACTCTGGAGTCATTCAAGACTTGGCCTTCGTCTCAGTTGGACAGGGTGCCCTTTCCGCAGGTGAGGGGCCCTTCTGCGACGACCAGGAAGGGCTCAGAACGGGAGCCTTCCGGCCAGCAGCGCGTACCCGACGAACGCCACGACGTCGATCAGCAGGTGCGCCCCGACCAGCGGCCACAGCCGGTTGCCGCGCTGCCAGTAGCGGGCGAACACCAGCCCCATCACGACGTTGCCGACGAAGGCGCCGACCCCCTGGTAGAGGTGGTACGCACCGCGCAGCACGGCGGCGACCAGTGCCGAGCGGTTCTCCGACCAGCCGAGCTGGCGGAACCGGGTGAGCAGGTAGCCGATCATGACCACCTCCTCGGCCCAGGAGTTCGCGGCCGCGGACAGGACCAGCACCGGGATCCGCCACCAGGCGTCGGTGAGCGTGCTCGGCGCGATGTCCGGGGTGAGCCCCAGGACCCGGCCGAGCAGGTACAGGCCCAGTCCCGGGATCCCGATCAGCGCGGCCAGCCCGGCCGAAGCGAGCGCGTCCCGGCCCGGTCGTCGACCGTCCAGCCCGATCCGGCGCAGCGCGAACCCGGCGCGGAGCAGCAGGTAGGCGGCGAGCGCTCCCCAGCCGGCCAGCTGCATCGCCCGGACGAGCTGGAAGGCCAGGTCCAGCCAGGCGTCGGTGGAGGCCGGGGCGTTCAGGGCGACCTGCTGATCCGCGAGCGGCGCCGGGGCGAGCAGCGCCTCCAGCAGGGACAGCGCGCTGCGCAGCGCGGACAGCCCGAGCGTCACGGTCAGCACGACCGCGATCTCCAGGCCGATTAGCCGTCGTTCCCGCGGGTCGGTCACCGGTTCCGGGCACGCCGGTCGCTCCGGGACCAGCCAGGCCCGCAGCCGGTCCCGGGCAGCGCCGCTGCCGCGCGCGGGTGCGGCTCCGGTCGTCACGCCCCGATCATGGCAGCCCCGGAGCGGCTCGGGCGTGGGGCCGGCCGTGGTGCGTACCCTGGTCACCGTGTTGCGGCTGCTCGTGTCCCCCAGGTGGCTGACCTGGCACGTGCTCACGCTGGGCGCGATGGTCACCTGCGGGTTCCTGGCCGCCTGGCAGTGGAGCCGGGCGGGCTCGGCGATGGGCTCGGCGGTCAACGTCGGGTACGGCCTGCAGTGGCCGCTGTTCGCCGTCTTCTTCGGCTACATGTGGTGGCGCTTCCTGCGGATGGAGGCCGCCGCCCTGCGCGCGGCCGGCGACGGTGCCCCGGACGGGACCGACTCCGCGGAAGCCGCCGGTGCCGGAGCGGCCGCAGCGAACGCCGAGGCCGCGGCGAACGCCGAGCAGGCCCCGGAGCGCCCCGGAGCGGCTGCCGGCTCGACCGGGCCCGGGTCCGGCGGGGCCTCCGCGGCCGGGCGAGGGTCGGCCGGGCGGGATTCCGTGCCCGCAGGGGACTCCGTGGCCACCAGGGACTCCGTGGCCGCCAGGGACTCCGTGGGCGCCAGGGACTCCGGAGCCGCACAGGGCGACGACGGCGCCGCGCCGCGCCGGTCCCCGTTCACCCCGCGCCCCGCCGGGGTGGCACCGGCCCGGCACACCGACCCGCAGCTGCGGGCCTACAACATCGAGCTGGCCCGCCTGGCGGACCGGCACCGGGAGGAGACGTCGACGTGACCGTCGGAGGAGCGCTCAAGGCCTACCGGATCTCGGCCTGGGTCACCGGTGTCGGCCTGTTGCTGCTGACCTTCTACGCGATGCCGGCGAAGTACCTCTTCGACGACCCGCGCCCGGTCGCGCTGATCGGCATGGTTCACGGCTTCCTCTACATGATCTATATCGTGTGCACGCTGCTCCTCGCCGAGCGGTGCCGCTGGAAGCCGGTGTTCGCGGTGGTGATCCTGGCCGCCGGGACGATCCCGGTGGCCTCGTTCGTCGCCGAGCGCAAGGTCACCCGCAAGGTCGAGGCCGAGCACCTCAGCCCGGCCGGCGGCTGACCCGCCGTTCTCAGGCCGGCGGGGCCGAGCGGACCCGCGCCGGGCACCCGACCAGCTCGGCGAACCGGGCCTGCAGCTCCGCCGGTGTGCTCGCCTCCGCGGAGAACGCCAGCCGGACGTCCTGGGTGCCGCCGCCGGGAGCGGGCGCCCGCAGCCGCAGCCCGCACCGGTCGACGCCGATCGGTCGGAGCCGGCCGTCGGTGTGCCGCAGCGCGTGCGGCAGGTACCGGCGCAGCGCGCACAGCATCTCCGGGTGCGCCTGGTCCAGGTGCTCGAGCCAGGCCTGCTCGACCCGGCAGAACGGGTCCGGCTCGGCGGCACCCAGCTCGGACGGCGACACCGGCGCACACCCCTCGGCGTCGGAGTACACCAGCGACGAGGGGTGCAGCCGCAGCAGCGTCGCGCCCCGGCCGGCGTCGAGCAGGTTCGGGTGCGGCGCGATCTCGGCGAGCCGCAGGGTCCGGTCCCGCCCGGTCGTCGGGTCGGGCTCGTGTAGCCCGCCCAGCACCCACAGCAGCTCGCGCACCGGCTCGGCGAGCGGCACCGGGGTCGATCCGGTCAGTTCCAGCATCACCGGGAACCCCGCCGGGGTCACCCGTGCCTGGTGGCGCACCGGGTGGTCGTCGGGCAGCAGGAGGTCGGTCGTGCCGTCCGGCCACGTGTGGTGCATCAGCGGTGCCACCGGTTCCGGTTCCCCGGTCCCGACGAGTGCGGCGCGACCGCCGCGGGTCACGAGGCTGCGGGCGCGCTCGGCGACGGCGGGCGTCGGGGGGCGGCGCATGCGGGTGGTTCCCACTCTCACCTCCAATTAGGCTAACCTTACCTAATCAGGAGTGAGGGTCTCCTGTCCAGCGTCGGCCCACCCGGGTACGGGGCCGGGGGAGAACCCCCGTTGTCGGGTGACCGTGACCCGACCGTTAGCGTTCTTTGTCGTGATGACCGTGCCTTCGGGTTCCACCGCCGACCCGTGGCCGATCCGTCCGCTGCTCGCCGCGCTGGTCGACGACACCAGCCTCCTGCAGCCACGGGCCGTCGCACCGGGCGTCGACGCGGTGGTCTCGCGCTACCTCGCCGCCCGCGACGGTCACTACGGAGGCCTGGTCGGACGGCTGGTGTGCCCGGCTTCGCTACTGCCCGCCGTGGTCACCGAGCTGGCGCGGTCCGCGCCGGCGCGGCCGGCCGACCTCGCGCTCGTCGTCGACACCGGGCTCGGCGCGGTGCCGAAGGCGCTGTCCACGGTGTTCTCCCGGTCCAGCCTGCTCACCCCGAGCACCGTCGAGTGCCCGGCACCGCCGGACGTCGACGGGATCTGGCTGGAGCGGGTCTCCGAGTTCGTACCGGACGAGGTGACGCCGGTCGTCGAGCCGCGTCGCCCGGTCCCCGGGGACGAGGAGGGCACCGAGGCCTGGCTGGCCGCGGTCCGCAAGGTGGCCGAGCACGGCTGCACCCCGAAGATCCGGATGGGCGGGCCGCGCGCCTCGGACGTCCCGGAGACCGAGGACGTGCACCGCTTCCTCGAGGCCAGCCTGGAGACCGGCAACGGCGGGATGAGCGCGCAGGGGTTCGACCGGACGGTCCGCGAGGCCCCGTCCGACGACGGCGGCACCGGCCGGCACGGGCTGCTGAACCTGATCGTCGCCGTCGCCCGGATGACCGGGGTGTCCGCCTCTCCGGCCCCGGTGCCGGACGCACTGGAGTGCACCGACGGCGAGAAGCTCGCCCGCGAGCTGGACGAGCTGCCCGAGGCCGCCGTCGAGCAGGTGCGGACCGTGCTGCCGCGCTGCGGCGTCGACCCGGAACCGGTGCCGATCGCGGATCTGGTCGCGCTCGGACTGCTGGACTGAGATGACCTCCGGTTCCCGGGCCGGTGGCCCCCGCACGATCGGTTTCCTCGGCCCGCACGCCACCTTCACCGAGCAGGCGCTGCGCAGCCTGCCGGAGAGCGAGGGCGCCGACCTGGTGCCGCTGCCCGGCGCGCCCGCGGTGCTGGCCGCCGTCCGGGACGGGTCGGTGGACGCCGGCTGCGTGCCGATCGAGAACACCGTCGAGGGCGCGGTGCCCCCGGTGCTCGACGGCCTGGTCGAGGCGCCACCGCTGGTGATCGTCCGGGAGGCCCGGATCGCGGTCCGGTTCTGCCTGCTGGGCCTGCCGGGGAGCACTCCGTCGGGGGTGCGGACCGTCGCCTCGCACGGTCACGGGATCGCGCAGACCCGCGGCTGGCTCGCCGGCCACCTGCCGGACGCCGAGATCCGGGTCAGCTCCTCCACCGCGGAGGCGGCCGCGCAGGCCGCTCGCGGCGAGGTGGACGCCGCCGTCGCCGCGCCGCTCGCGGCCACCCAGCACGGCCTGCAGGTGCTGGCCGACGACATCGCCGACAACCCCGGCGCCGTCACCCGGTTCGTGCTGCTCACCCGCCCCGGCCGGCTGCCCGCGCCGACCGGGTGGGACCGCACCACGCTCGCGGTGACCACGACCAACCGCCCCGGCACGCTGCTCGGTCTGCTCACCGAGCTCGCCGTACGCGGGATCGACCTGAGCCGGATCGAGTCCCGCCCGTTCAAGGACCGGCACGCCGAGTACTGGTTCCACCTGGACTGCTCCGGGCACGCCGCCGACCCGGCGATGGGCGAGGCGCTCGCCGCGCTGTTCCGGCGCAGCGACCGGCTGCGCTTCCTGGGCTCCTACCCGCGTTCCGATCCCGCACCCGCCGCGCCGGCCGCCGGGACCGGGAGCCCGGTGGTGCCGCCGGGCGGTGCCGGCGCCGACGACCACGCCGCGTCCCAGCGCTGGCTGGCCGCGATCCGCGAGGGAGCGGGCACGTGAGCGAGCGTGCGGGCGAACCTGTCGGGCGGGACCCGGCCACCGCCTTCGCCGCCGTCGGGAGCGGGGCCCGGTCCGCGCAGGTCCCGCCGGACGACGGCGCGTTCCGGCTGGTGCTGGTCCGGCACGGCCGTACCCCGTCGAACGTGCGGCACGCGCTGGACACCGCGCTGCCCGGCCCGTCGCTGGACGAGCTGGGCCGCAGCCAGGCCGAGGAGGTCGCCGGCCTGCTGTCCGGCTGGCCGGTGCGCGCCGTGCACGCCTCGCACGCCACCCGCGCCCGGGAGACCGCGGAGCCGGTCGCGGCCCGTCTCGGCCTGCGGGTCGAGTTGCTGCCGGGAGTGCACGAGGTGTTCGTCGGGGACCTGGACGGGCGCGTCGACGGCCCGGCCCGCGACGAGTTCGACGCGATCTTCGCCTCCTGGTGGGACGGCGACCCGGACCGGCGGATGCCCGGCGGGGAGTCCGCCCGCGACCTGTGGGGCCGGTTCCTGCCCGACCTGGCGCGGGTGAGCGGCACCCCGGACGCCGCGGACTCCGGTGCGGTCGTGGTGGTCAGTCACGGGGCCGCGATCCGGCTCGCCTCGCTGGCCCTGCTCGGGGGCGAGGACGGTTCCGGCCCGGCTCGCCCGGACGCCCGCGACGGCCGGAACCGGCCGGTGCCGAACACCGGCCGGGTGGTGCTGCGCCGGGACCCGGACGGCTGGACGACCGAGCTCTGGGACCCGATGCCGGACCAGACCCGCTCGAACCACTGAGGCAGGCGACGCTCAACCCGGGCCCGGCCCCGGCCGGGCCACGGCTCGGTCCCGGCTCAGCCCCAGCCGAGATCGTGCAGCTTCTCCTCGGAGATGCCGAAGTGGTGCGCGATCTCGTGCACCACGGTGATCGCGACCTCGTCCACGACCTGCTCCTCGTCGTCGCAGAAGTCCAGGACCGCGTCCCGGTAGATCGTGATCCGGTCCGGCAGCTCGCCGGCGTAGTCCGCGGTCCGCTCGGTCAGCGCGACGCCCTCGTAGAGCCCGAGCAGCTCCGGCTCCTCGTCGTTCCGCGGCTCGACCAGGACGACGACGTTGTCCATCGCCGCGGCGAGCGGGGCCGGGACCAGGTCGAGGGCGTCGCCGACCAGCTCGTCGAACCGGTCGGGGGTCATCGGCACCGCCATCGCCGGCGGGTCAGGGAGGGCTCAGGCCGGGCAGCCCGGACGGCACGTCCAGGCTCGGCGGGGCCTCGGGCCGGGACGGGTCCGCGGGGTCCGGTGCCGCGGGCTGCCCGGACTCCGGCTGCTGGACCGGCGCGGGCGAACCCTCGGCCGACTCGGACGGCGCCGCCGGCGTGCCCGGAGCTCCGGACGGCACGCCCGGCGCGGTGGGTGCGGGCGGCGCGGCCTGGTCGGCGACGGTGAGCCGGCCCTTCAGCGAACCGGTGATCGACGCGAACCCGCTGCCGTCCGGGAGCAGGGTGCCCACGTTGCAGTTGACCTTGCGGCTGCCGGCCTGCCAGGACTCATCGGAGAGGTTGTTCCAGTAGACGGTCAGGCCCTTGTCGGCGATCACCTTGTCGTTGCCCGCGTAGGAGTTCGCCACGTCCGTGCAGGCCGGCTGCAGGAACTTGTCCTGGTCCTCGACGGACGGGAACTCCTCGGGGAACTCGGTCCCGAGGTCGACCACGCCGACGGTCTCGACGGCGTGCGGGGTGCCGCACCGGGTCGGGTCCCCGACGGTGCGCCCGTCGATCGCCAGGCAGGTGCCCACCGGCTGCACGGCGGACTGGTCCTGCTGGGCGACCTTGCCGGTCATCGGGAACATCGCGCCGCTGCGGGAGGCGGTCTGCAGGCCGCAGCGCATCCCCCGGTCGCCCTCGTCCCACCGCTGCTGGGACGGCTTGAGCGCGCCGACCCGGAACTTGCCGTCCGGGTCGTAGCGACCGTTCAGGTAGCGGTCGACGAGCGGGGTGCAGCGCTCCGAGACCAGCTTCTGCCAGGTCGCATCCGCCGGGAACACCGGCTGGTCGGCCAGCGCGACCCGGCCTGCCTGCTCGAACAGGTGCGGCTGCGCACAGTCGACGGCCGCGGTGTCGGTGGCATCCGCACGGGACCAGTTCAGGCAGGTGCCCGCGGTGTCCGGCGGGGGCGGCATCGGCGGGGGCGCGTCGGCCGTGGCGGCCCCGCCGGACGAGGCGAACGACCCCAGCACCGGCACCTCGGCGCCGAGCAGCGAGTCCATGGACGCGACCGCCAGCATCACGAACGCGCCGAGCAGGATCCCGATCCCGACCCGGCGGGCGCCGAGCAGTCCGCCGGAGCGACCGCCGCCGGGTGCCGCCGGCGTGTGGTCCGGCGAGACCAGCGTGGTGTCGGGCTCCGGCTCGGCGGCGCGCCGGCGGCGCGTCGGGGCCACCGGCGACGCGGACGCGCGGGTCGGGGCCTCGGCGTCGGCCGGGCGCGCGAGCACCGAGGTGCTGCCGCTGCTCCCGGCGGGGCCGCGCCGGGAGTAGCGGCCGTCGTAGCCGTCGTAGACCTGCTCCCCGGGCTGCCCGGGGGTCTCCGGGGGTCCGCCCTGGCCGGGCGCGGGGGCGGCATGCCGGCGGGTCGGGGGAGCGTCGCCGGTGGGGGAGCTGGGATCCATGGCACCGTCCATGATGCAGCCGGTCGGGGCGGCATCACCCGGCCGAGCACACCGGCGCGGCGGTCGGTCGCCGGTGTGCTGCGAACGTGCGGGGTGCCCGCGTGATGCGGTGTACCCGGCCGTGGTGCAGGCCGTTCGTCGGGACACCCCGGCCACCCGGCCCGCCCCGAACCGCAGCCGAATCGTCATCGCCGATCGGTTCGCGACGATCGTCGCGCCCGGTACGGTGCGCGGCGGGGGGTTTCTCAGAACGATGGATGTTGCGCGATGACCGACGACGGACGTCATTCCAGCGGTGACGACGGGACGAGCCGGTTCGACCGGCCGCAGGACGAGTCCGGCGGCCCGGACGGGACCGGGAACCCGACGGGGGGCGGCACGCCGCCCCGTGGCCGGATCCGGCAGCAGGACGGCAGCACCACCCCGCGCGAGCCGACGCTGGCCGAGAAGCGGGCCCGCGAGCAGCGCCTGGCCGCCGACCGCGAGGCGGTGCGGCTCAAGGAGGCCCGCTCCCGGACCACCAAGCGGGTGCTGATCGGTGCCGGCGCCACGATCGGCGTCGTCGCGCTGATCGCCGGCGTGTACGCGGCGTCCGCCCCGACCGAGGAGGTCGAGGCCCGCTGCGTCGACGAGAACCAGGTCGTCGTGCCGGACGAGAACTGCTCCGGGGCCTCGCAGAACGGGCAGGTCAGCAACGGTGGCGGGTTCGCCTTCGTGCCGATCTTCCTCGGCGGCGGCGGCCGGCAGTACCACTACAACTACGGCGGCTCCGGTGGCGTCGGCCAGGTCGCGACCGGCGGCACGGTGGCGCCGCCGTCGTCCGGAACGAGCGTGCGCAGCGGCACGTCGGGCAGCACGATCTCCCGCGGCGGCCTCGGGGTGGGCGGCAGCTCATCCTACGGCGGCAGCGGCAGCGGCTCCTCCAGCGGGAGCTGAGGCGTGCGACGCGAGCGCGGCACCCCGCGCCCGGACTGGCAGAGCATCGTCGCCGAGCAGGGCCTGGTGTTCGGCACCCCCGGCCGGGACGGGTCCGGCGGCGCGCGGCCGTACTGGGACGAGTCGGTGCACTACGCGTTCGAGATGGACGAGATCCTCTCGCTGGAGGCCGACGTCGAGGTCCTGCACTCGATGTGCCTGGCCGCGGTCGACCACGTGGTGACCACCGAGCGGTTCCGGGACTTCGCGTTGCCGGAGTGGAGCTGGCAGGCGATCACCGACTCCTGGAAGCGCTCGGACCCGCACATCTACGGCCGCTTCGACCTGCGGTACGACGGCTCCGGCCCGGCCACGCTGCTGGAGTACAACGCGGACACCCCGACGTCGCTGCTGGAGGCCTCGATCCTGCAGTGGTACTGGCTGCAGGACGTCCACCCCGGCGACGACCAGTGGAACTCGCTGCACGAGAAGCTGGTCGAGCGCTGGGGAGAGGTCCGGGCCGGACTGCCCTCGGCCGAGATGCACTTCACCTGGTCCGGGGCCGAGTCGTCAGGTGAGGACCACGTCACCGTCGGTTATCTACAGGAGACCGCGGCCGAGGCCGGTCTGGACACCGTCGGGTTGTCCATCGAGGACATCGGCTGGGACGCGGCGCTGGACCGGTTCGTCGACCTCGAGGAGGCCCCGATGTCCGGGGTCTTCAAGCTCTACCCCTGGGAGTGGATCCTCGGCGACTCGTTCGGCAAGCACGTCACCCGCAGCCTGCCGCAGACGCTCTGGATGGAGCCGCTGTGGAAGACGCTGCTGTCGAACAAGGCGCTGCTCGCGGTGCTCTGGGAGATGTACCCGGGGCACCCGAACCTGCTGCCCGCCTCGCTCGGCGACCCCGGGATCCTCACCGAGTACGTCCGCAAGCCGCTGCTCGGCCGGGAGGGTTCGAACATCCAGGTCGTCGCCCCCGGGACCGGCGCGCACGAGACCGTGACCGGTGGCGTGTACGGCGAGGAGGGCTTCGTCTACCAGATGTTCGCCCCGCTGCCCGAGTTCGACGGGTACCGGCCCTGCATCGGTGCCTGGCTGGTCGGCGACACCGCCGCCGGGATGAGCATCCGGGAGACCGCCGGTCTGATCACCGACGACGGCGCGGCGTTCGTGCCGCACCGCATCCCCACCACCTGACCGCTCCCCGTTCCGCTCCCCCTTCTTCTCCCCGCCGGAGGTAGTTCTCGTGATCCTCGCCCAGGCGCTCGACGCCACGTACTGGGGCTTTCTCACCCGTGGCATCGGCGCGATCCTGCTCTACGCCGTCATCGGCACCCTGATGATGCTGATCGGCTTCTGGGCGATCGACCTGACGACGCCGGGCAAGCTGCCCCGGATGGTCCGCGCCGGCCTGCCGAACGCCGTCACGATCACCGCCGCCGGGATGATCTCGATGGCGTTCATCATCGTGCTGGCGATCTACTCGTCGTACGGGTCGCTGCTGCAGGGCATGATCTCGTCGCTGGTGTTCGGCCTGGTCGGGATCATCGCCCAGGTTGCCGCGGTGCGGCTGCTGGAGTGGGTGACCGGGATCGACATCGGCGAGGTCATCCAGGCCGAGGAGCCGCGGGCCGCCGCCAAGGTGGTCGCGGCCGCGCACCTGGCGCTCGGCCTCATCGTCGCCGTCGCGGTGTTCTAGCCCCGGGGCTGCCGCCCCGAGGGGCACCTTCGAGGCCCCGGGAGGCGGGCGCGGCGTCCCAGGCCCGATCTTCTAGCCCCGGATCCCGTCCGCGAGGCCCTCGTCCAGCCCCACCCGGGTCAGCGCCGCGGCGAACCGGGCGAGCTCGTCGCCGTCGACCAGCCCGGCCAGCTCGTCCGGGTCGGTGGGCAGGCCGAGCCGCTCGGCACCCTGGCGCGCCTTGCCGTCCAGCGACGGGCGCAGCTCCGGCCACACCGCCTGCGCCTCCCGGGTGACGATCCCGGCGCCGGTCGGGCCGAGCCGCGGGAACGCGGTGAGCAGCTTCCGGATCCGCTTCGGGTCCCGGTCGGCCGCGTCGCGCAGCTTCCGCAGGTCACCGGCGTAGTCGTCGAGCAGCTGCGCGGCGCCGTCGCCGAGCGCGGTGGCCGTCTGCTCGTCGACCCGGGTGAAGTGCGCGCGGCCCAGCGCGTCCACCCGCTGTTGCCAGGTCGCGTCGCGCATCTTCTCCGGGGTGCCCATACCGGCGTCGATCAGCTCGCGGGTCGCGGCCACCCCCAGCGACGACTGCACCGGCGTCGAGAGCAGCGTGCCGAGCACCAGCAGCCGGTACAGCGGCGCCGGGGTGTCGCGCAGGGTGATGCCGGCCTCGTCGGCGTAGGTCGTGCCCGCGCGCTCCAGCAACGCGGACACGGTCGCGTCGTGTGTCGCCATACCGACCGGATACCCGCCCGCGACCCCCGTACGCGTGCCCGGGCGCCGCTCAGATCAGTGCTGTCGGATCAGTGCCGTCTGTCAGATCTGTGCTGTCAGATCAGGGCCGTCACCACGTCGACCCGAGCCTGCGGCGGAGGCATCGCGGCGATCTCCGCCCGGACCTCGCGGGCGGCGGCGGCCAGCTCGCCGTCGTGCACCAGCCGGTGCAGCGCCTCGCCGGTGACCGGCCCGGCGAGCCCGGCGCCGCGCCCCTCGACCAGCGCGGCGTTGTGCCGCCGGTCGCCGGGCCCGGGCAGGGCGAGCTGCGGGACCCCGGCGGTCAGCGCGGTGAGCACGCTCGCCGCTCCGCCACCGTGCACGACGGCCGCGCAGCCGGGCAGCACGCCGTCCGGCGCGAGGCGGCCGATCGTGCGCACCCCGGGACCGAGCTGCCGGGCCAGCCGTCCGGCTGGGCGGACCAGGACCAGTTCGCAGTCCAGCTGCGCCGCGGCCTGCACGGCGGAGGCCTGCAGGCTGCCGCGGACCGGCCCGCCGCCACGGGTCACCAGGATCCGCGGCCGCTCCGACGGCGCCCGCAACCAGCCGGGAACGTGCTCGGTGCCGGACGGCGGACCGGCCGGGACCGGCCGTACCGGGAGCCCGTCGCGCAGCCCGACGACGCTGGCCGGGGCGATCGTCAGGGTCACCGCCGGTGCCGGGACCTCGTGCACGCTGTGCCGGTGCCGGGCCCGCGCCACGGCCTTGGAGTCCAGGACGGCACCGAACGCGGCCGCGCCGTCGTGCAGGCCGTTCTCGTGCAGTACCGCAGGCACTCCGTGCCGGGCCGCGGCCAGTGCGCCCGCCACGGCCAGCGGCTCGTGCACCACGACGTCCGGGCGCCACTGCTCGGCCACCGTCACCAGGGTGTCGGTCAGCTCCTCGTTGACCGGCCCGAACAACGACCGCAGACCCGCCTCCGACCCGCGCCCGGCGAGCTCGGCGCGGGCCGCCGCCGGGTGCGTGACCAGCGACCGGGCCGCGAGCCGGCCGATCCGCACGTTCCGCGCGATGTCGATGAAGGGCAGCGGGTGGGTCGGAGAACCGGGTCCGGCGCCCGCCGGCAGCGCGTCGCCGCCGGCGGCCAGCAGCACCTCGTGCCCGGAGTCCCACAGCGCGTGGGCGAGCGGCAGCAGCGGCGCCAGGTGCCCCGTCAGCGGGGTCGCGACCACCAGAACGCGCACCGGTCGAGGGTAGCCATCCGGCGGAGCGTGCGGAGGGTCCCGGGGCGGGCCGTAGGCTCGTCGGTGTGATCGCCGAGAACCCGCCGCGGCTGGTCGCGACCGACGTCGACGGCACCCTGCTCGACGACCGCGACGCCGTCTCCCCGCGCACCGCCGCGGCGCTCACCCGGGCGGTCCGGGCCGGTGCCGGTGTCGTGCTCGTCACCGGACGGCCGCCGCGGTGGATCCCGCAGGTCGTCGAGCGGCTGCCGGAGGGCCTGGTGCGGCTCTGCGTGTGCGCGAACGGCGCGGTCCTCTACGACGCCGCCGACGACGTGCTGCTGGACGCGGAGACCCTGGACCCGGACGCCGTCCGCCGGGTGGCCGAGCTGGCCGGTGAGCTGTTCCCGGGGTGCGGGTTCGGCGTCGAGCGGGTGGGGACGGCCGGCAGCGGCGCCGCGTCCGGCGGGGTCACCCTCGGCTCCGTCGACGAGTTCCTCGCCGAGCCCGGCTACGTGCACGCCTGGGGAGACTCCGACGCCGGTCCGGCCAGCCGCGAGGAGTTGCTGGCCCGCCCGGTGACCAAGCTGCTGATCCGCGCCCCCGAGCTCACCAGCGAGCAGATGACCGCGCTGCTCGGCCCGAAGGTCGGCAGCCTGGCCGACCTGACGTTCTCGCACCCGTCCGGGCTGGTCGAGGCGTCCGCGCCGGGGGTCACGAAGGCGACCGGGCTGGCCGAGGTGGCCCGGCGGCTCTCCGTCACCGCGGCGGAGACCGTGGCGTTCGGGGACATGCCGAACGACCGCGAGATGCTGCGCTGGGCCGGGTGCGGGGTGGCGATGGGCAACGCGCACCCGGACCTCGCCGGGGTCGCCGACGAGGTCACGACACCGAACACCGCGGACGGCCTGGCCGAGGTCCTCGAACGCTGGTTCTGACCGGCGCCCGGGAGGGCGGGCACCGGTCGTCGAGCCGCACGCACCGTCCGGCGGCCACGGCCGACGTCGCTGGTCGAGTGGGGTTCGCCGGGCGTTCACCCGGTGCTCGCGGGCGGGTCCCGGGCCGCCCCCGGGCCGGGCCGGGATCGCGGCCGCGCGTACCATCACCGGCTGTCATCGCCCGGGAACGCGCCGGGTGCCAGCGGCACGCCTGGAGGGCACCACCCCGTGGCCGACACTCTGGACCGACCCGGTCCGCACCCGACCGGGTCCGGGCCCGACACGACCGGCACCGCCGATCGGCCGGCCGGTCCGGCGAGCGGTGAGGTCGCGGCCCTCGCGGCCGTGCAGGGCGCGGTGGCGAACCCGGCGACCGTCCGCGTGGCCCGCGCGATGTCGCTGTTCGGTGAGCACGCGGCCGGCTGGCTGGCGATCGGCCTCGCCGGTGCCGCGCTGGACCGGACCCGCCGCCGCGAGTGGCTGGGTTCGGCCGCCGCGGTCGTGTTCGCGCACGGCGCCTCGATCGGCGTCAAGCGCGTGGTGCGCCGGCGCCGCCCGGAACACCCCACGGTGCGGGTCCTCGTCGGCACCCCGAGCCGGCTGAGCTTCCCGTCCTCGCACGCCACGTCCACCACCGCGGCCGCGATCCTCTACGCCGGCCTGCTGGGCCGCTCGGCGCGGGCCGGTGCGGCCGCGACCGTGGCCACGATGGCGCTGTCCCGCCTGGTGCTCGGCGTGCACTACCCGACCGACGTCGCCACCGGTACCGCACTGGGTGCCGCCGTGGCCGTCGGAGCCCGTCGCACCATTTCTCGCACCCCGACCACCGGAGGGTGAGCGTATGACCAGCACCGACCCCACGAAGGTGCCCGCGAAGGACGCCGGCGCCACCTCGAACCGCGCCGCGCCGGAGACCGCGTCGGACGGTGCCGCGCCGGAGGGTGCCGCGTCGGAGACCGCCGGGGCGACGCCGGTCGCGACCGGCCCGGCCGCCGACTCGGCTGTCACCGGCTCCGCTGCCGCCGGCTCCGCTACCGCAGACGGTGCCCCCGCCGACGCCGCCACCGACATCGCCGTCGAGCCGGACGCCCCGGACGACGCCGGTGCTCCGGAGGGCCACGAGGGTGACGCCGCCGCGGCCGATCCGGACGCGTCCGAGGCCGAGGTCGCCGCCGTCCCCGGCCCGCCCGGGAAGCGCACCGCCGGCCGCACCGCCCGCGGCCTGCTCAAGACGATGCGCCCGCGGCAGTGGGTGAAGAACGTCCTGGTGTTCGCGGCCCCGTTCGTCGGCGGCGGCGTGTTCGACCTGCCGGTGCTGCTCGACTGCGTGCTCGCGTTCGTCGCGTTCTCGCTGGCCGCCTCCGGCGTCTACCTGGTCAACGACGCGCTCGACGTCGAGGCCGACCGGGTGCACCCGACCAAGTGCCGCCGCCCGATCGCGGCCGGCATCGTGCCGCTGCCGCTGGCCTACGTGACGGCCGCAGTGCTGTTCGTCGCGGCGATCGCGGTCTCGATCGCGGTCACCTGGGAACTGATCCTGGTGCTCGCGATCTACGTAGCGGTGCAGCTGTCGTACTGCCTGTGGCTCAAGCACCAGCCGGTGATCGACATCTGCATCGTCGCGTCCGGCTTCCTGATGCGCGCCATCGCCGGCGGTGTGGCCACCGGGATCGTGCTGTCCCAGTGGTTCCTGCTGGTGGCCGGGTTCGGCTCGCTGTTCATGGTGGCCGGCAAGCGCTACGCCGAGATGATGCTGGCCGAGCGGACCGGCGCGAAGATCCGCAAGTCGTTGGAGAGCTACTCGGCCTCCTACCTGCGCTACATCTGGTCGCTCTCGGCCACCGTCATGATCATGACGTACGGGCTGTGGGCGTTCGAGATCCGCGAGACGCACCACAACACCGTGTGGTCGGTGATCTCGATCGTGCCGTTCGTGATCGCGGTGCTGCGGTACTCGGTCGACGTCGACCGGGGCACCGGCGGCGAGCCGGAGGAGATCGCGCTCGGCGACCGGGTGCTGCAGGTGCTCGCGCTGGCCTGGATCGTGATGCTCACCCTGGCCGTCTACAGCTGATCCGCGCCGCACCGGGCCCGGCTCCCCGACGGGGGCCGGGCCCGTGGTGTGTCCGGTCCGGCGGTGGTTCAGGAGCGCCGGGTGTGCCAGGTCCAGGTGGCGGCCAGGCCCACGGCCAGCGTCGTCGGCGCGGGCAGGCCCAGCGCCGCCAGCCCGCGCGAGGGGTCCAGGCAGCTGCGACGCAGCTCGCCCGGCCGCGCGGCCTCGAACTCCGGGGCGAAGGCGTCCGCGTCCAGCCCGGCGACCCGGCCGATCGTCGCGGCCAGCTCGGTGATCGTCGACTCGGTGCCGGTGCCGACGTTGAACACCTCGCCGGCCAGCTCCCCGGCAGCGAGCCGGTCGGCGGACGCGAGCGCGGCCCGGGCGACGTCGCCGACGTAGAGGAAGTCCCGGGTCTGGCCGCCGTCGCCGAACACGGTCGGCCGCCCGCCGGTGCGGGCCCGGTCGCAGAACAGCGAGACGACGCCGGCCCCGCCCGCCGGGTGCTGGCGTGGGCCGTAGACGTTGGCGAACCGCAGCACCAGCGCCGGCAGCCCGTGCGCGCGGACGAAGAACCGGGTGTAGCGCTCCGCGGCGAGCTTGCCGAGACCGTACGGCGACTCCGGCTCCGGCGGCTCGTCCTCGGTCGTCGGCAGCGGGGCGCCGTCGCCGTAGATCGCACCGCCGGTGGAGCAGACGACGACCGCCCGGGCACCGGCGTCCCGCGCGGCCTGCAGCACGCTCAGGGTGCCGAGGACGTTCACCGACGCGTCGTGCAGCGGGTCGGCCATCGACGTCCGGACGTCGATCTGGGCGGCCAGGTGGTACACCGCGTCCGGTCGGAACTCCGCGGCGATCACGGCCATCCGCCCGGTGTCCCGGATGTCCGCCTCGATCAGCCGGGCCGCCGGGTCCAGGTTCTCCCGCTTGCCGGCCGAGAGGTCGTCGACCACCAGCACCTCGTCGCCGCGGGCGATCAGCGCGCCGACCAGGGTGGAACCGATGAATCCGGCTCCGCCGGTGACGAGTGCGCGCATGCTTCCTCCGGGGCCGTGGGGGACAGCTTGGTGGCCGTGGTCGTCGACTCCGACACGGTATCGCCACGGCGCACGCGGACCGGGCCCGGATGATCACCCGGTCGACCGGGCACGGGGACGATCGCAGGCCGTGATGCGGTAGAGCGTGCTGCCACCGCCGGAGAGGACCGGTTCGAAGCCGGGGACCTCGCCGATGCCGGCGAGTCCCGGGTAGCTGTGGGACCGGGCGTCGTCCGGCCAGAACGAAACCGGTGCGTCGATCACATGGGTGACACCGGCGGCCCGCGCGGCGGGGCACACGGTGGGATCGCTGGCCGCATCGCGAAGCCGTTCCTGCACCACCCGCTGATCGGGGGTCCAGTTCCCGGACATGTGCGGGAACGTCACGTCGTGCTCGGTCAGTGGGAACAGCAAGACGTTGCCCGTCCACGGGTTGGCGGCCACCACTGCGTCGGCGGGCAGCAGCCGCCCGGCGGACTCGAGGAAGTCCCGCTGGCCGGGTGCGAGCATCGTCGTGGCGTCGCGCTGGTAGGTGGCCGCCAGGGTGATCGCGTGGACGCCGATGCGGAACCCGTCGGAGGCGAGGACCAGGCCGGCGGTGACGACGGCGGTTGCTGGAACGACGAGGAACCGGGTCCGGCCGGGCGGGAACGGGCTTCCGCGAAGCCGCCCCGCCCAGCTGATCAGCAGCCCGGTCGATCCGAGTACGCCGACGGCCGCCAGCGGCACGCCGGTGACCGGGACCACCGCGCTGATCCGGTACGAGTCGTTGTACCAGGCTCCGGTGAGTGCGGTGGTCAGCTCGTCCTCACGGGACGCGGCGAGCAGGTAGAGGAAGCCGGAGGTGAGGTGGGCGGGCACCAGCCAGCCGGTGCTCGCCCGGCGCACCGCGAACACGGCGCCGACGACCACCAGCACCGAGATCACCCACAGCTCCGGACGCTCGTTCATGGCGTTCCACAGCACGCCGAGGAGCGCACCGTCGGTGTCGGTGAACGCGGGCCAGTCGAACGACCGCACGGAGTCGAGGACCGGTGAGGACGCCAGGAACCAACCCGTCGCGGCCACAGCTGCGACGGCACCGGCCACCGCCGCCACCGGCATCACGTACCGGCAGGTGGGGAACTGCCGCAGGGACAGCCGGACCGCGGCCCACAGCAGCGGGGACAGCCCCAGAACCACGAGGCTGACCACTGCGTTCGGATGGGCGAATCCGAGAGCGGGTACGGCGAGCAGGCCGAGTGCAACCCCTCCGGGCCGGCCGAAGGCGCCGCGACCGTCTGCGAGCCCGAGCACGGAGACGACCGCCGCGAGTCCCGCCGGGACGAGCGCCAGGCCCAGCAGGTTCGGCCACAGGACACCCCAGGTCATCACCATCCACGGCATCGCCGTGAACGCGGTCGCGAGCACAGGGGTGACCAGCGGGGCGCCCGCCGAGGGACCGATGATCTGCCGGACCAGCAGCACGCAGGACAGCGGCCAGGCGACGGCGGCGACGGCGATGGCGACGAGATTGCTCGCGACCGGGATCGTCGCCCCGGAGGTCATGACGACCAGCGCGACGAGGTCGTGCCACGCAGCCGGATAGGCGACCGGGTGACCGGGGTTCGTCAGACCGCCGAGAGTGAGGGACGAGCCGTCGCCGGTGTGCAGGATCCAGGCGACCGCGCTGTAGTGGTGGACCGCGTCGTACGTCGCCGAGATCGAGTCGACCGGGCCGAACCCCAGAACGACCGTCAGCCAGCCGATGGCGACGGTCACGACCATCCCGACGAGCAGTGCTGGGCTGGAGTACCGGTCGTCGGGTGCCGTCCGGTCCCCGGTGGCGCCCGGAAGCCCCGGACTCAGGGTGGCGAGGCTCGCCGAGGGCGAGCGGAGCGCCCGCGTGATGAGGAGGCGGACGGCCAGCGCCCCGCCGGCGACGGCCAGCGAGGCTACGGCTACCTGCCACGGTCCCCATGCGGCACCGAGGCGGCTCGCGACGACCGCGGACGTGGCGATGACGCCGATCGAGACCAGCGGGGCCGCCCCCCAGCAGGCGATCCCCCGCCAGCCGGCTGCCCGGCCGATGATCGCTCCCGGTAGCACACACCACGCTGTGGCGATCAGACCGACCGGGACCGCTGCCAGCCACGTCATGATCGGCGGCGATCCGTCAGGAACCGAGGGGCCGGAGCCTGCGGCCGATCGTCGGAGCCGGCCGTCATGACCGGTGACCGACGAGCCTCGACGTTCGCACCTGGCGGAGCATAGGACAGCGAGTGGGTGACCCGAACGGGTAGGTCAGAGCCGGGTGGTCTGCTCCGGAGACCGGTCGTCGTGGCTTCCGCCCGTCCCGTTGCCGGTCGGCGGAAGTGCCTCGGTGGCGGACCGCTGCTCGGTGAGCTCGCGGAGCCGCTCGGCCAGCTCCTGCTCGCGGCGGGACAGCTCGGCGTCCCGGACGGCGATCTGCCGGGCGAGGTTCGTCAGGTGCTGACTGATCTCCCGGTCCCGCAGGTAGGAGTTCAGCATCCCGAACACGAACGCGACGACCAGCAGGTAGACGATCAGGTCGGTGCCACGGCCGATACCCAGCGCGCGGGCCAGGACCGTGACGTCGTCCGGCCGGAGCACGGCGTAGATGTTGACCAGCACGAACGCGCCGAACGCGATCCGCTTGCTGGCCCGCACGCCGACCGTCTGACCACTGCGGACGAAGTAGAGCAGTGCACCGATGGCGGCCAGCAGCAGGATGATCTGCAGGATCACCGTGTTCGCCTCCAGGATCATCGCTGCCGCACCGACAGATCGAACAGAATGTTCACCCCGTTGAACAACGACTGCCCCTTGGACCGGGAGTACTCGGTGTATCGGATCGTTACCGGGACCTCGCGCACCCGCCACGACGATCGGGCCAGCGTGGCCACGATCTCGGACGCGTGCGCCATCCCGTTCATGGTGATGCGGAGCTCGTCCGCGGCGGCGCGGGACAGCACCCGCAGGCCGTTGTGCGCGTCGGTCAGCCGCAGCTTCCGGCTGGCCGGCGACAGTGCCGCGACCGTGCGCAGCACCAGCCGCTTCAGGGCGGGCACCGGTTCGGTGGGCTCCAGGAACCGTGAGCCCAGGACGACGTCGGCGGTGCCGCCGCGGATGAGCTCGGCCATCCGCTCGGCGTCGTGCACGTCGTGCTGGCCGTCGGCGTCGAAGGTGACGATCCGCTCGGCGCCGCGGCGCAGCGCGTACTCGATCCCGGTCTGTAGGGAGGCGCCCTGACCCAGGTTGATCGGGTGCCGGACCAGGTGCGCGGGAGTCCCGGCGACCTGCTCGGCGGAGGCGTCCCGGCTGCCGTCGTCCACACAGACCACGTTCGGGAAGACGGTCCGGATCTCGGCCACGACGTCGGCGATGACGGTCTCCTCGTTGAAGACGGGGACCACCACCCACGTGCCGGTGTCGGGCACCCTCGCTCCCTCGCGCCAGTTCGTCCCCGCAGATCTGCCGGGAGGGAGTGGTCCCGCCCGCGTACAGGCTATCCCCCGCGTTCCGGGCCGGAAGGCAGGGGAGGACGGCGAACCGGACGAAAGGTGCGTTCCGTACCGTCGGGGTCGTGGACCCCCGCGCGCTTCTCGAGCTGATGTTGTCCGACCTGGACGCGGCGCCAGAACTGTACCGGCCGACCGACTTCTGGCGGACCGGCCTGGAGAAGGTGGTCGCCGACCTGCGCGAGCGCGGTTTCGACGAGTTCCGCCGGCACCCCAGCGCCACCTTCTTCTACGCCCCCCGCTACGCCCCGGTGTCCCGCCCGGCGATGGCGCTGTCGCGGGCGTTCGCGTTCGCCGGCACGCCCGGGAAGCTGCTGGCCGAGCGGATCGACCAGCTGCCGGTCGCGCGCGGGCACCACGCCGCGGTGCGCGCGCTGGACCCGGCGGAGCGGGCCCCGCGGCTGGACGGGTTCTCCGAGTCGACCGTCGGTGCCCCGGCCGAGCAGCTGGTCTTCGGCGGACGCCGGTACAGCCGGTCGTCGCTGAACTACCTGCGCGGCCTGGTCATGCTCAAGCGTGCGGTGCCGGACCTGGAGGTCTCGACCGTGCTCGAGATCGGCGGCGGCTTCGGCACGCTCGGCGAGATCCTGGTCCCGCGCAACGAGGGCCTGCGCTACATCGACGTCGACATCCCGCCGGTCGCCGCCGTCGCCACCCACTACCTGCAGCAGGTGCTCGGCAGTAGCCGCGTGCTCGACCACGCGGCGACCCGGGAGCAGGAGAAGATCTCGATCGACGAGATCGAGCAGCCCGCGACGGTGCTGTGTTCCTGGCAGCTGCCGAAGCTGGCCGGGACCGTCGACCTGTTCGCCAACTTCATCTCGTTCCAGGAGATGGAGCCCGAGGTCGTCGCGAACTACGCGAACCTGGTCACCGACCTGGGCGCCCGCTGGCTCCTGCTGCGGAACTCGCCGACCGGCAAGCCAGGAGTGCGCGAGCCGATGCTGCGGCAGCGCTACCTGGAGTTCTTCGACCGCTACGAGCTCGTCGACTCCGACGCCGGGCTCTACGGCCAGGACTCCGAGGGCACGGTGTCCGAGGTGATGGTCCTGGCCCGGCGTTCCTGAGCACGGGCCTCGTAGGGTGGCGGCCATGCGCATCCCGGACGCGATCGAGATCGGTGGCCACCGTGTCGGGCCCGGCGAGCGGCCGTTCGTCATCGCCGAGATGTCCGGTAACCACAACGGGTCCCTGGACCGGGCGCTGGAGATCGTCGACGCGATCGCCAGCTCCGGGGCCCAGGCGGTGAAGCTGCAGACCTACCGGGCCGACACGATCACCATCGACGCCGACGGCCCGGCCTTCCGGATCCGCGACGACCACGGGCTCTGGGGCGGGGCGAACCTGTACCAGCTCTACGAGCAGGCGCACACGCCGTGGGAGTGGCACGAGCCGCTGTTCGCCCGGGCCCGCTCACACGGCCTGGTGCCGTTCTCCAGCCCGTTCGACCCGACCGCGATCGAGCTGCTGGAGTCGCTGGACGCGCCGGCGTACAAGGTCGCCTCGGCCGAGCTGGTGGACCTGCCGCTGATCCGGCGGATGGCCGGGACCGGCAAGCCGCTGGTGATGTCCACCGGGATGGCGACGCTGGCCGAGATCGACGCCGCCGTGACCGCCGCCCGGGACGGCGGGGCCACCGAGATCGTGCTGCTGGCCTGCACGGCGTCGTACCCGGCCGACCCGGTGGATGCGAACCTGCAGACGATCCCGGCGCTGCGTGAGGCGTTCGGGGTGCCGGTCGGGCTGTCCGACCACACCCCCGGCATCGGCGTGCCGGTCGCCGCGGTGGCGCTCGGGGCGGTGGCGGTCGAGAAGCACGTGACGCTGCAGCGGGCCGACGGCGGCGTCGACTCCGACTTCTCGCTGGAGCCGCACGAGCTGGCCGCGCTCTGCACCGAGACCGACGTGGCCCGGCGCGCGCTCGGCCCGGCCCGGTTCGGCCCGCGGGAGTCCGAGCGGGACACCCTGGCGCTGCGCCGCTCGCTCTACGTCGTCGCCGACGTGGCCGCGGGGGACGAGGTCACCGAGGCGAACGTGCGCTCGATCCGGCCGGCAGGCGGGCTGCCGACCGACACCATCGGAACCGTGATGGGCCGGACCTTCACCCGGGACATCGCGCGGGGCACGCCGTTGACGTGGGACCTGATCTGACCCGTTCGCCGCGTATGCGAGACACTCCCACGTCGTGACGACCCTCGAGTGGAGCTCCACCCGCGGGGCCGATCCGGCCACCGTCTCTCCGGCGGCCCTGCCGGTCCTCACCGGGGTGCTGCTCGGCGCCGCGGTGTCGTGGCTGATGCACCGGGTCCCGACCGACGACGCCTTCATCACGCTGAACTACGCCCGCCAGCTCGGCCTGCACGGCAACTGGGGGATGGTCGACCGGCTCGAGTCCAACACCGCGACCAGCCCGCTGTCGGTGTTGCTGCTCGGCGGGCTCACCGCCGTCCTGCGGAACGCCCCGCTCGCGCTGGCGGTCGCGACGACGGCCCAGTTCGCGGTCGCCGGGTACTGGCTGCACGGCATCGCGGTCCGGCTCGGTCTCGGCCGGTGGCTGTTCGCGCCGCTCGCCCTCGCGACGCTCGCCGTGAACCCGCTGCTGATGTCGGCCTACGGGCTGGAGAGCCAGCTGGCGCTGACGCTGCTGATCGGGGCCGGGTGGGCGGTCGTCACCGGTCGCGCGGGCCCGGCCGGGGTGCTCGCCGGCCTGCTCGTGCTGACCCGGCCGGACCTGGGCCCGTCGGCGCTGGTCGTGCTCGCCGCGCTGCCGGCCCGCCGGCTCCGCGCCGCCGGGGCGGCGGTGCTGGTCACGGTGCCGTGGTTCGCCGCGTCGTGGTGGTTCCTCGGGTCCGCGGTGCCGGACACCGTCGTGATCAAGGGGCCCGAGTCGTGGGGCGGGACCTCGTTCTGGAACAGCGTCCCGCACTACTTCTCGATCCTGCCCGGGCCGGTCGCGCTGTCCGTGGTCCCGGCCGTCGTCGGGGTGGTGGCGTTGCCGTGGTGGTTCCGCGAGCGACTGGCCTGGGTGTGGGCGGGCGCGGCGCTCGTGCACTACGTGACGATGTCGCTGCTGCATCCCGGCCCGTTCTTCTGGCACAGCACGTTCTGGCTGTGCGGACTGGGGCTGGTGGGATCCGCCGCGGTGGCCCGGGTGCTGGTCTCCGGTCGCCCCGTCTGCGGGCCGGTCGCCGCGCTGGCCGGGGTCTACCTTCTCGGCACCGCGTGGACCGGGCTGAACGACGGCCTGCCCCGCGACGGGTTCGCCCCGATCTCGTTCAACTGGGCCACCCCCGCCCAGTACGAGGCGCTGGCCGCGCGGCTCCCGGCCGGGACCACCGTGCTGTCGCCGGGGGAGATCGGCACGCTCGCCTGGTTCTGCGAGTGCCGGGTCGTCGACCAGTTCGCCGACCGCGGCCGCTTCACCCCGTTACTCGAGGAGCGGCTCGCCACCGCGGGGCCGGTCACCCGGACGCTGCTGGAGGCGAACTACGCGCGCTTCGAGCGTCCGGGCGCCGTCCCGCTCGACCTGCGGATCGACACCCGGCTGGCACCGGCCGGGACGCCCGGCGGGGAGCTGACCTCGCTGTTCACCCGCTCCGTCCGGGTGGTGACGGTCGGCTCGGTTCCGCCAGGAACTCCCTGACCAGGGCGTTCACCTCGACCGGGAACTCGCGGTTCGACCAGTGCCCCGCCCGGGCGGTCTTGCCGAGCCGGCTCCGGGACCGCGCGCAGGCCGTTCGCGTGCGCGGCGGTGATGTCGAGGGAGCATCGTCGTGCTCCTCATTCCCGTGGCTCGACGGGATCCGTCACGAGCAGACCCAGGTGCTCGGCGACGACCTTCATCACCGAGTCGTGCGTCGCCACCGTGACCGGCTCGCCGATCAGGAGCGCCGTCGCCAGGTGCAGGGCGTCGAGGGTCGTGACGTGCCGCTCGATGGACTCGGCGACGGTGTGCGTCCCGCGGCTGATGTCGAGCATGCCGACGCGGTCGAGGAGGGGCGCCCCGTCGACGAGCGGCCTGTCGTCGCGCCGCAGGACGCGGATCACCTCCGTGCGCAGGAGACGGGACGAGACGAAGGTCGTCCCCGTCGCCTGCATCCAGGACTGCAGCCGTTCGCGTTCGGGGACGTCCAGGATCGTGCGGAGCGCCACCGAGGAGTCGAGATAGACGAGGTCCGCGAGCACGGGTCAGTGGTCCCCGCGCATCTCGTCGAGCAGCGCGTCGGCCTCGGCTGCGGTGTAAGCCCGTCCGCCCGGGCTGCGGGGCCACGGCGCGGGCTCCGATGCCGGCGGCGTGTACCGTCCCTCGCGCTCCAGCCGCCCCAGCGCCGTGTCCGGGTCCCGGATCGTGCTGACCCGCCAGCGCGGCTTCCCCCGCTCGGTCACGACGACATCGTCCGCGTCGGTGACCTGGTCGAGCACTGCCGCGGTGCGCTGGTTGAGCTCGCGCTTGGTGACCATCTCCACGGGGCCCAGAGTACTACCTCTGTCAGACATTGGCCGAGAACCTCGAACACCTCGCCGACAGGGCATCCGACGACGGCAGCAGGCTCTCCGGCCGCTCGATCGTCTCCTCGCGGATCACCCCGGTCTCCCGTCCGGCGCGATCACAGAATGGTCAGGGCATCGGCCGCGGCCTCCGGCACGGCGGAGCGGACCACCGAGCTGTCGAAGGTCACCAGCCGTCCGCCGTGGCGCACGGCCAGGGCGAGTAGGTACGCGTCGGTGACCTGGCGGGGCCCGTGCACGCGACTCCGGTCGAGGACCCGCACGAACCCGTTCTCGGTGATGGGACACGACGCCCAGCCGGACCTGATCTCGGCTTCGAGCCACTCGCGGGCTCGCTCGTGGTCCACGTGATCGGAGTCCAGGAGCGCCAGCAGGACGTTGACGTCGAGGAGCGCTCGCTTCACTCCGCCTCGTCCTCGCGGAGCGCATCGATGACGGCGTTGGTGACCGGGCGGCCGCGCGGGGGAAGCGGGGTGAAGCCGTGGAACGTCTCGGTGCCCGGGGCTCCCGGGCCGTGCACCTCAGCGCGGTGCAGAGATCGACAACCCGCGTTGAGCCGCATCTCGCCGGGGTCGGCGGCTCAGGTGGTCGTTTCGGCGCGACTGGCCGGGTCCGGGTCGACATTCGGGTCGTCGTCGCCCCAGCCGCGGGCCGCGAGCGCCTCACCGAGCGCGTCCGCGTGCCGCAGCGTGCGGATCATGAACGGCACCGCGAACGCGGTCACCGAGCCGCCCGCGCCGCGGGCCCGCGCCGCGGCACGGACCTGCCCTGCGATGCCCGACAGCGTCCCCACCGACTGGATCGTCAGACCGACGAGAAGTCCGACGCGCTCGGGGTCGACACCGAACCGCCGGAGCGGCCCCAGGCCCCGCTCCACCGCGCTGACCAGGTCGTCCACCCGCGTCGTCAGGGTGAACAGGGTGGCCGCGCCGATCGCGGCCGCCAGCCGCAGCGCGATCACCAGTGCCCGCTCCGGACCCAGCAGCCACCACTGCACGACGCCGATCAGCACCAGCAGCAGTGCAAGCGTCCGCAGCAACGGCCGCACCCGTCGCCACGGGATCCGGGCGACCAGGTAGCCGAGCGCCACCAGCCCGCATCCCGCCCCGAGCACCCGCGGGTCCGCGGTCGCGACGGTGCCGGCGGCGAACACCAGCACCACCAGCAACGACGGCCCGGCGGGCAGCCGGTGCAGCGGGCTCGTGCCGGGCTCGTAGAGGCCGAGCGGGGTCACTGCGCGCCGGCCTTCATGAGCACAGCTTCCGGTAGTACGTGACGGCCGGCTCGGGCTCGTCGTCGGCGACGACCCGGCCGCCGTCCAGGACGATCACGCGGTCGAACCCCTCGAGCAGGTCGAGGTCGTGCGTGGCGAGCAGGACCTGCTGGCGCAGCCCGGCCAGGCGCTCCGCGAACGCCTTCTTGTTCCGCAGGTCGAGCAGGGTGGTGGGCTCGTCGCAGACGAGGACGTCCGGGTCCAGCACGAGCACGGCACAGAGCGCGAGCAGCTGCTTCTGCCCGCCGGAGAGCTGGTGCGCGGGGTGCTCGACGTGGTCGCCGAGCCCGAACTCCGCCAGCGTCTCGGCCGCGAGCCGGGCTCGCTCCGTCCGGTTCCGGACGGTGCGGCGCAGCGAGAACGCGACGTCCTCACCCGCGGTCGGCATCACGATCTGGGAGTCGGGGTCGGTGAACACGAACCCGACCCGGCGGCGGACCGCGGATCCCTGCTTCGCGGGGTCGCGGCCGTCCACTCGCACGGTTCCCTCGGTCGGGGTGACGAGTCCGTTCACCGTCCGGGCCAGGGTGGACTTGCCGGATCCGTTCGCCCCGACCAGCGCGACCCGGCGCTCGGGCAGGGTGAGGTCGACGCCGTCGAGGACGACCCGCTCGCCGTAGCGGTGCCCGATCCCGGAGAACTCGATCATCGGACGACCCTCCAGCGGGTGGCCACGCCCAGCCCGCCGCCGGACGACAGTGCGGCCAGCCCGGTCTCCCCGCGCTGCTGCACGACGAGTCGGTGGAACAGCCGGACGACCAGCACCGCACCGGACGCGCCCCACGGGTGGCCGAGGGCGATCGCGCCGCCGTCCGGGCCGGCGGTGTGCTCGTCGAGGCCGGTGGCGTCGAGGCAGGCGAGCACCTGCCCGGCGAACGCCTCGGTGAACTCGACGGCATCGGGCGGGTCTCCCGGGAGCGCGCGGATCGCGGGGACGGCGCCGAGCCCGAGCAGCTCCGGGTCGCAGCCGCGGGTCGCGGCCGCGTCCAGGGCGAGCCCGGGGACGCCGAGCTGGCGGCGGCGGGCCTCGGAGACGATCAGGACGGCGGCGGCCCCGTCGTTCACGCCGCAGGAGCTCGCCGCGGTGTGCGTGCCGTCCGGGGTGAACGCCGGCCGGAACCGGGCGAGGCGTTCCGGGGTGAACCGGTCGCGGGGCCGCTCGTCGGTGTCCGCCGTCCCGACGGGGACGATCTCGGCGTCGAACCGGCCGGCCCGCTGCGCGGCGACGGCGCGGGCGTGGCTGCGGGCGGCGAACGCGTCCTGCCGCTCCCGGGTGATCCCGGCCCGGGCGGCGACGGCGTCGGCCGCCGGGCCCATGTCCGGGTCCGGCCGGCCGGCCGGCGCGAACGGCGCGCGGGTGTAGCCGACCCCGTCGGGCCGGGTCCGGGCCGGGGCGGTGGACGGCGACTCGACGCCGCCCGCCAGGTACGCGACGCCGTCGCCGGCCCGGATCGCGGTGGCCGCGGTGACGATCGCGGCGAGCCCGCTCGCGCACTGCCGGTCCAGGGTCAGCCCGGGGACGGTGTCGCCGAGCCCGGCCGCCAGCGCGGCGACCCGGGCGGGGTTGCCGCCGGGACCGAAGACGTTGCCGAGCAGCACGTCGTCGACGCCGATGCCGGCCTCCTCCGCGAGGGCGGCGAGCACCGGGGCCGCGAGGGCGTCGACGGTGTGCTCGCGCAGCGCCCCGCCGGCGGTGCCGATCGGGGTGCGGTACGCGGCGATCACGACCGGGGTGTCGTCGGTGGTCATCGTGCGGGCCGCCGGTCGAACGGGTGGGCGTCGAGGCCGCCGTCCCGCAACCCCGACCCGACGACGCCGCGGGCGGGCTTGCCCGACCCGAGCCGGGGCAGCGCGCCGGTGACCAGCCAGCGCCGCGGCCGCTTCGCCGGGGACAGGGCGTCCCGGGCCGCGGCACGCAGGTCCCGCCGGGACACCGTCGCGCCGGTACGCGGCTCGACGACCGCGGTGACCATCATCCCCAGCGACGGGTGCGGGGTGCCGGCGACGACGACGTCGGCGACTCCCGCGACCGCGCGCAGCACCTGCTCCACCTCCTCGGCGGCGACCAGCGTCCCGCCGGAGGAGATCGTCGTCGCGGCGCGACCGAGGACGGTGAGCGTCCCGTCGGGGTGCAGCTCGGCCCGGTCGCCGACGGTCGTCGCGCCGGGCCCGGCCGGTTCCAGGACGCCGCCGCGTAGCCGCCCGAGGACGGCCTGCGGGCTGTCCACCCACAGCACGCCGTCACGCAGCTCCAGGCGCACGCCGTCGACGGGCTGCAGGACGCCGCCGTTGCGCCGCAGCGCGATCAGCGAGTGCTCGGCCGAGCCGTAGTACTCGACCAGCGTGGTGTCCGGGAGCAGCCGGGCGCAGCGCTCGCGGACCGCCGGGGCGACGTGCGCGCCGCCGCAGACGATCACCCGGGGCGCGGGGTGACCGGGGTGGTGCTCGCGGTCGTCGAGCAGCGCGGACAGCAACGCCGGGACGAGGTGGACGGTGCCGGCGGTGCGGGCGTCGGCGGGGTCGAACCGGTCGCGCGTGACGAGGCCGAGCCCGTGGTGCAGGGCGTGCAGCGCGCCGAACAGGTACAGCGTCGACGACGGCGGGCCCGGCACGAGTGCCGGTCCGGGCAGCGGGCCGAGGGCGTCGAACCCGAGCCACCAGGAGCGGCGGGTGCGGGCGAGGACGGACGGGGCACCGGTGCTGCCGGAGGTGGTGGGGAGCAGGAACGGCGCGTCCGCCGGGCCGGGTTCCGCGGAACCGCGTACCGCTCGGGTGGCGGGGAACGGGCCGTCGGCGGCGTCACTCCCGACCGGAATGACCAGGTCGGGCCCGGCGTCGGCGAGCACGGCGGCGCGTTCGCGTTCCGACCAGCCCGGGTCGGCGACCAGCGACGCCGCACCGGCTCGGTCGGCGGCGAGCAGGTAGGCGAGCACGTCCCACCGGGCCCGGGCGGGAGGGTCGAGAACGACGCGGTCGCCGACGTCGAGCCCGTGCTCCCGCAGGAGCCGCGTCGCGGCGGACACGGACCCGGCCAGCTCGCGGGGGAGCCGGGCATCGGCGACGATCACCGCCGGTTCCGGGGCGCGATGTGCGCGGGCCGGGCGGTCGGGTGCCCGGGCGGAGGTCGGCGTGGGGCGCGATGCCGTCCGGGGGCGCTCCGCCGTCACCGGACCCGGGATTCGGCGGACGACGGTGGGGGCAGCAGGTCGGGCAGCGCCCGGTGCACCAGCCCGGCGACCACCGCGGCCACCGCGACCTTGATGAGGTCGCCGGGGACGAACACCAGCGACTGCACCAGCCCCGCGCCGAGGTCCCCGACGAACAGCCCGATCACCGGGATGCCGATCAGGTAGTCGGCGAGCAGCCCGGCGAGGCAGGCGACCAGCAGCACCGCCAGCGTCCGCTTCCGGGCACGCTGCACGATCAGTCCGGTGACCAGGGCGGACAGCAACCAGCCGACGAGGAAGCCGGCGCTCGGTCCGACGAAGGGGGCCAGCCCACCGCGGCCGCCGGAGAGCAGCGGCAGGCCGAGCGCGGTCAACGCCAGGAGCAGCGCCACCGACGCGGTCCCCAGCCTCCAGCCGAGGATGGCGCCGACCAGGATCGGTCCGCCGTTCTGCACGACGACCGGGACACCGGCGACCCCGCCGATGCCGGGGAACAGGCCGAGCACGGCGAGGAACGCGGTGAACACCACGACCCGCGCCAGGGAGGCGGCGGGCAGCGCGGCGCGGGATCCGGACACGGGCGAAGGTTAGGCCACTCGAACCCGCTACCGGCACCGACGGAGGTCGGCGTCACCGCCCGAGGGACGGCTGCGCCCGCCGGTGCACGTCGACGCTCAGGCAGCGGGGTCCACGAAGACGACGGCAGCAGCGTTGCTCGGTGGCGGCACCGGGTCGCCGTCCTCGATCAGACCTTCGATGTGGAAGGCGATGGCCTCTCGCCTCACACTCCTCCCGGGTCTCGCCTGCAGCGATGACCCCGGGCAGGTCCGGAGACCAGGCGCCGAAGCTCGTTGTGCCTTCCTCGATCACTACGACATAGCCGGTCATGGTTTGGCCCTTCTTCCGCGTTGAGCAGTGGCCCGGGCAGCGGAGCTCAGAGGGTACGGCGCAGGGTGCGGAATCCCTCGGCGTCCGGCCCCGCCTCGTCGTCGCCGTAGCCTGCCCGGGCGAACAACCGGGCCGACGCCGCGTTGTCCGCGTGCACCACGGCGATCACCGGGGTGCCGGCGCCGGACCACGCCCGCACCGCCTCCTCCCCGGCCCGCAGCAGCGGTATCGCGAGTCCGGACCCGCGCCGCTCGGGCGCGACGGTGATCGACACCTCCCAGCCGGACTCCTCGCGGTCCCAGCGGACGGTGCCGACCGGGCCGTCGAGATCAGAGACGAGCAGGAGCCGCCGGTCCTCGCGGTCCAGGGACCCGGCGAGCCAGCGGCGGTGGGCGTCGAGGTCGATCTCGTCGGTCGAGCGTGACCAGCGGCGCGTCTCCGGGTCGTTGCGCCAGGACAGGAGGAGTTCGGCGTCGTCCAGCGTGGCCGGACGGGCGTGCAGGACGCCCGTCAATGTCGTGTCCTCGACGTGCTTCCGCCACTCGGTGTCCGATACGGCGCCCGCGGCGGCCGCGATCGCATCGACGATGCGGTTGGCGCCCTCGCCGTCGACCACGGTGCGGGCGCGTTCCGCGAGGGCGTCCCGTCGAGCCGGGTCGGTGAGCAGCTCGCGCAGCACTGTGGCAGCCGGCTCCGGATCGGCCAGGTCGTCGACGCCGCCCAGCCCGGCGGCGGCCCCGGCAGCGACGATCGTGCGGTAGCCCTCGGCCTGGTTGTCGGCGGCCCGGACCAGCGCCATCGGGACGCCGACGCAGCACAGCTCCCACACCGTCGTCCCGGCCGCGCTGACCACGAGGTCCGCCTCGGCCATCGCGGCCGGCAGGTCCGGCACCGGCGGGATCGCCCGGAACCGGGCCGGACCGTCGCCGGGCAGGTCCACTGCCCGGCCGTTCGGGACGACGACATCCACCTCGGCCGGGACGTCGGCGGCGGCCAG
This sequence comes from Pseudonocardia nantongensis, assembly GCF_046546495.1. Taxonomy (NCBI): domain Bacteria; kingdom Bacillati; phylum Actinomycetota; class Actinomycetes; order Pseudonocardiales; family Pseudonocardiaceae; genus Pseudonocardia; species Pseudonocardia nantongensis. The sequence goes on from NZ_JBKGXT010000003.1 coordinate 49,503, forward strand.
CGCGGCGACGACGCGGGGGAGCAGGCCGGCGGCGTCGGTGCCGCCCATGACCACGAGCGCCCGCGGGGTGGTGCCCGACGACGGCGCGAGGGAGCCGTCGGTCTCGCGGATCGCCCTCCGCCGCCTGGCCCTGCGGGCCGCCGACCGCAGCGGTGCGAAGCCGGGGCCGCGGAGCAGGACCGCCGAGCCGTCGTCGGGCCGCGGGTGCGCCTCGGCACCCAGGTTCGGGTCGACGACGACGTCACCCGGCCGTCGCCCGGTGCTGAAGTCCTCCACGGTGGACAGCGCGATCCCGGCCGCGTGCAGCGCGTCTCGCAGGTCGGTGCCGAGCCGGTAGTGGTCGACGTGCACGGCGTCGATCCGGTGGTCGCGACACAGGGCCATCAGCTCCTCGGTCGAGTCGGCGGGAGGCAACACCGTTCCCGGCGGTTCCGGGGGAGGTTCGGTGACGGCGCGGAGGGGCCGGGCGGCGGTCCACCGCAGGCGGAGGAGCCCGGCCCACAACCAGTCCAACCCGTCCAGCCGTCCCGACCAGACGATCTCGTGCCCGGACAGCCGCGCCGCCTCGGCGACGGCGGCACACCGCACGGCGTGCCCGACCCCGGTCGACGGACCGGCGTCGCAGCGCAACAACAGTCGCATCCGGCTCATCCCGCTGCGCTCACCCTTCAGTGAGTGATTTCTGGCGGACGTGCGCGTTCCGCTCGACCAGGTCCGGGTTCGACCGCAGTACCGACACGACCGACCGCCAGTCGGTGCGCTCGCCGAGCCGCTCCACCAACCCCTCCAACGCGTGCAGGTCGTCGGCGGTGTCCAGGGTGACCCGGAGATCGTTCGCGGGCGGGGCGACCACCACTCCCAGACAGTGGAATCGTTCCGGGTCGCCGTAGAGGCCGGACGTCACGTGGACCCGGTCGTACCCGGTCGCCGAGGACGCCAGCGCACGCAGGGCGGGCACCGTCGCGAGCTCGACGTCGAGTCCCCGGGGCAGGGTCCGGACCAGCGTCGTCGCCACGTAGTCGTGCTGCGGGGCCGCGCGCCAGGTGGCGGCGACCAGGCCGACGAGATCGGGATCGAGCAGCGGGCAGTCGGCGGTGAGCCGCACCACGGCATCGCACGGATGCTCGTCGGCGGCCTGGACGAAACGGGTGAGCACGTCGTCCTCGGAGCCACGCACGACGGGTACGCCGAGCCCGGAGGCGCGCTCGGCCACCGCGTCGTCGCCGGGGGCCGTCGACGTCGCGACCAGCACCTGGTCGATGCCCGGGGCCGCGCGAGCGGCGTGGACGACGCGGTCGAGCACCGGCCGTCCACCGAGATCCCGGAGTACCTTCCCGGGGAGCCGCGTCGAGCCCGTCCGGGCCTGAATGACCGCGTTGATCCGCACCTGCTCGCTACCTGCTTCGATTCGTCCGCCTGCCCGCGTGCCATCATGCCGGGCGGGAGAAATCCGCAGGATGTGGAGGCGTGATGTCGGTACTCGAGGGCTCGTCGGTCCTGGTCACGGGCGGGACGGGGTCCTTCGGCAAGGCGTTCGTGCGGGCCTTGCTGGACCGCTACGACCCGCGCCGTCTGGTGATCCTCTCCCGCGACGAGCTGAAGCAGTACGAGTGTCGGAGCCTGTTCGGCGACGACCCGCGGCTGCGCTGGTTCCTCGGTGACGTCCGGGACCAGCCGCGCCTGCGCCGGGCCATGCACGGCGTCGACTACGTGGTGCACGCCGCCGCGCTCAAGCAGGTCGACACCGCCGAGTACAACCCGTTCGAGTTCATCCGGACCAACGTCGAGGGCTCGCAGAACGTCGTCGAGGCCGCGATCGACTCGGGGGTCAAGAAGGTCGTCGCGCTGTCCACGGACAAGGCGTCGTCGCCGATCAACCTCTACGGCGCCACCAAGCTGTGCGCCGACCGGCTGTTCGTCTCCGCGAACCACTACGCGGCCGCCTACGAGACCCGGTTCGCCGTGGTCCGCTACGGCAACGTGCTGGGCAGCCGCGGATCCGTCGTCCCGCTGTTCAAGCGCCTGGCCGCCGAGGGGCAGTCGCTGCCGATCACCGACAAGCGGATGACCCGGTTCTGGATCACGCTGCCGGACGCCGTGCAGTTCGTGATCGACTCGTTCGACCGGATGCAGGGCGGCGAGCTGTACGTGCCGCGGATCCCGTCGATGCGGATGACCGACCTGGCCGAGGCGATCGCGCCCGGCGCGGCGACCCACGAGATCGGGATCCGGCCGGGCGAGAAGCTGCACGAGGAGATGATCGCCGGCGACGACTCGCGGCGGACGCTGCGCCTGGCCGACCGCTACGTCGTCGAGCCCTACATCGCCGGCTGGGGCTACACCTCGCCACCCGAGGGCGAGCCGATGGCCGACGGGCAGGCTTACCGCTCGGACACCAACGACCTGTGGCTGTCCCCGGAGCAGCTGCGCACGATGGTCGAGGCGCTCGACTAGTGCTTCCCTACGGCCGGCAGTCGATCTCCGACGACGACGTCGAGGCCGTCACGGCGGTCCTCGGCACGGACTGGCTGACCACCGGACCCGCGGTGACCCGGTTCGAGGACGACCTCGCCGCGGTCTGCGGCGGGAACCCGGCGGTCGCGGTCACCTCCGGCACCGCGGCGCTGCACGTCGCCTACGCCGCCGCCGGTGTCGGGCCCGGTCAGGACGTCGTCGTCACGCCGTTGACCTTCGTGGCGACCGCGTCCACAGCGGCGCTGCTCGGCGCCAACGTGATCTTCGCGGACGTCAGCGAGGACACCGGGAACCTGGACCCGGACGCGGCGACGGCGGCGTTCACGTCCTCCACGACAGTCGTCGTCGGGGTGGACTACGCCGGGCACCCGATCGACGCGGAGCCGCTGCGGACGCTGGCGCACGATGCCGGCGCGCTGCTGCTGGAGGACGCCGCGCACTCGGTCGGTGGGCGCTGGCTCGGCAATCCGGTCGGCGGCCTGGCCGACCTCACGACGCTGAGCTTCTTCCCGACCAAGAACCTCACCACCGCCGAGGGCGGCGCGGTCGTCTCGCCGCGGGCGGACCTGGTGGCCGGTGCGCGCTCGTTCCGCAACCACGGCCTGGTGCGGGACAAGGCGTCCCAGCGGTTCCCGGACGAGGGCCCGTGGCACCAGGAGGTGCACGCGTTCGGGCTGAACTACCGGCTGCCCGACCTGCTGGCCGCGCTCGGGTCGTCCCAGCTGCGGCGGCTCGAGGCGTTCACGCGGCGGCGCGCCGAGATCCACGCCCGCTACGACGCCGCCCTGGCCGACGTCGCCGAGGTGCGCACGCCGTCGACGCGAACCGGTGCCGAGCCGGCCTGGCACCTGTACCCGCTGCGGGTGCTCGACGGCCGTCGTCGCGAGCTGTTCGAGTTCCTCCGGTCGCGGGAGATCGGGGTGCAGGTCAACTACGTGCCCGCCTACTGGCATCCGGTGTTCGCGGACCTCGGCTACCGGCGCGGGATGTGCCCGGTGGCCGAGGAGTACTACGCCCAGCAGCTCTCGCTGCCGCTGTTCCCGGACCTCACTGACTCCGATGTGGACCGGGTCGCGGGCCTGGTGCGGGAGTTCTTCGGGCACTCGGTGTGAGCCGGGTGGTCGATCCGGGAGCGGCCGGCAACCCGAGCCGCGACGTCCTCGGCCGCGGCTCGCTCTACACCCTCGGCAGCGTCGCGCCGATCCTGGCGAACGTGCTGGTCACCCCGGTGGTGACCCGGGTCCTCGGCGTCGAGCAGTACGGCGTCGTCGCGGTCGGGCTGGTGCTGGTGCAGGTCGGCTCGATGATCGCCGGACTGGGGATGGCGTCGTCGATCACCCGGCACGGGATCCTGGAGCGCTCCGGCGAGGCCGGGTCCCGGATGCTGGCCCTGCAGGGCAGCGCGCTGTCCACGCTCCTGGTGCTGGCCGCGGTGCTCAGCGGGCCGCTGTGGGGCGAGCCGGTGCTGGGGACGCCCTGGCAGGCCGGGCTCGCCTTCGCCGCGCTCGCCGCCGCCGGCTTCGCCGCCATCCAGAACGCCCAGTCGTTCCTGCGCGTGCAGGACCGGCCGCTGCCGTTCGTGGCGCTGTCCACCGTGGCCACCCTCGGCGGACCGGTCGCCGGGCTGCTGCTGGTCACGCTGCGTGCCTCGGACGCCGAGGACTACCTGCTCGGCCTGCTGCTCGGCTACCTCGTCGCGGGGCTCGCCGGGATGATCCTGGCGCTGCGCGGCGGCCGCCCGCACGGCGAGCGTGGCGACCTGCGGCGGGCGCTGCGGATCGGGCTGCCCGCTGTGCCGCACCTGGTGGCGCTGCTGCTGGTGCAGAACGCGCTGGTGCTGATCGCCAACCGGTACTTCGGCCCGGAGGACGGCGGCCGGCTGCAGATCGCGCTGCTGCTCGGCTCCGCCCCCGCGATGATCGTCTCCGCGCTCAACAACGCCTGGGCCCCGGTCGTCTACCGCACCGACCCGGCCGAGCGGGGTGCCGCGCTGGAGCGCACCGCCCGCGACGTCACCGCCGTGACCGCCGCGCTGGCCGGGGGCGTGGCGCTGCTGTCGCCGTTCCTGCTGCGATTCCTCGCCCCGCCCGCCTTCACCCCCGACGAGCTGGTCCCGGCCGCCGGGGTGGCCGCGGCCGGCGCCGTGATCAGCGTCGCCTACCTGGCCAACGTGCACCTGGTGTTCGCCTCGGGCCGCAGCGGCGGGCTGGCGCTGGCCAGCCCGCTGAGCCTGGTCGTCGGGCTGGTGGTGGCGGTGTTGCTGGCCGGGACCGGATCGCTGACGGCGGTTGCCGTCGGCTTCCCGGTGATCTACCTCGCGCTCGCCGTCGGTACCTCGCTGCTGCGCCGCCGGGTCTCGGAGACGACCTGGCGGGAAGCGGTCCTGCTCAGGCCGATCGCCGAGGGCTTCCTGGCCTGCGTCGCCGGGGCGCTGCTCCCGGCCGAGGGCGTGCTGTGGCTGTCGCTGCGCTTCGGCCTGGCGCTGCTGCTGGGCGTCGCCCTGCTCGGGATGCTCCGCCGCATCTTCAAGCGCTGACGCACCCGTGAGTGGTTATCGCGGTTCCGGCCGCGATAACCACTCACGGGCGCGTCAGCGCCTCCTCGGTCGTCACCGGCGTGGGGAGGCCCTTGGGGAGCGGGCGGGGGAGTGCGGCCAGCGGGTTGCGCAGCCACAGCCACGGGCTGAAGCTACCGGCCGACATGGCCTGCGTCGCGGCCTCGGACCGTTTCGTCAGGCCGAGCACCATCGCCGCCTTGGCCAGCGGGGACGCCGCGTAGTACTGGAGCGCCGGGCCCGGCTTCGGCGCGCCGGTCCAGCCCAGCGCGGCGCGCAGGGCGTCCGGCTCCAGCAGGGCGTCCCCGCCCAGCTCGGCACGGGCCAGCGCGGTCGCCGCGGCGTCCGCGTCGGCCGCGCCGGTGCCGGGGCGGGAGCCGTCCTCCGGATCGGTGGTGTGGAACTCGGGCCAGTGCTCGCGCAGCATCGCCAGCGCGTCCGCGCCCTGGGCGCCGAAGTTCAGCGGGTCGCCCCACACCGCGGCCGGGGTGCCGAGCGCGGCCGCGTAGAGCACCGCGGTGGACAGCCGGTTCGACGACAGCCGGCTCGCGTTCCCGGCCAGGTGCATGATCCGCAGCAGGAAGTGCGGGTCGTCCCGGCGGCCCGCGGTGACCAGCCGGTGCCCGGCGTCCGCCCAGGCCGAGGTGATCTCCGGATCGGTCAGGTCCTCGTGGTGCAGGCAGACCGTGGACGGGCCGTCGACCTTCGCGACCTGGCGGGCGAGGTCGGCGTGCGCGCCGGTGACCCGCACCAGCCGGGTGCCGTGGAACGGCACGAACACCGGCCCCAGCGTGTCGGAGCGGGCCCAGCCCTGCTGGTGCAGCAGGCGTTCCAGGTAGAGCACCGGCGCGCCGACCGCAGTGGTCGGCCGGTCCTCGGCGGCCGGGTCCCAGGCCCGGGAGCGGTGCGACCACACCAGCAGCCGCCGGCTCGGTCGCCGCCCGCCCGCCGCCGCGCCGACGGTCGGGAAGTCCGCGAAGTGCGCGGCGACCGGGCTGGTTGCGGTCCACCCGTGCTGCAGCAGCCCGGCGATGTGCCGGGGCCGGGACAGGCCCGCGTAGGCGGCCAGCACCGCCGAGTGGCCGTAGTAGTGGTTCTGGATGTCCACGCGCGCTCCGGGTCGCTGCTGTCGAGGCCGGGCGATCGTAGCGATCGACGCGCTCGCTACGGTCGGCGCCGTGGCAGCGACTCCCCCCATCCGCCCGACCGTGGACATCATGCTGCCGTTCTTCGGGGACCCCTACCTGCTCCGACGGGCGGTCCGGAGCGTCCAGCGCCAGGACCGGGCCGACTGGCGGCTCACCGTCGTCGACGACGGTTACCCCGACGACACCATCGGTCCCTGGTTCGACGGGCTCGGTGACGACCGGATCCGCTACCGCCGCAATCCCGAGCGGCTGGGCGCGCAGGGGAACAACCGGTACTGCATCGACCAGGTCGAGCTCGAGTTCTTCGTGATGATGGGCGCCGACGACCTGATGCTGCCGCACTACCTCGACACCGTCCTCGCGCTGCACGACCGTCGGCCGGGGGTCGCCTTCGTCCAGCCGGGGGTGTCCGTGATGGACGACCGGGACAAGAAGGTCCGCCCGCTCGCGGACCGGGTGAAGTCGATGCTCTCGCCGCCCGGTTCCGGCCCCCGCGAGGTGGCGGGGGAGGAGGTCGCGGTCAGCCTGCTGCGGGGCAACTGGCTCTACAACCCGTCGCTGTGCTGGCGGACCGCGGCGCTGGAGGAGACCGGCATCCCGGACTCGGCGGACGTGTTCGACCTGGCGCTGCCGCTGGCGGTGATCGCCGGCGGCGGGACGATGGTGGTCGACGACCACGTGTGCTTCCGCTATCGGCGGCACCGCACCAGCGACTCCGGGTCCGGTGCCGCGGCCGGCAACCGGTTCGCCGAGGAGAGGCGGTTCTTCGCCGCCGAGGCGGCGCGGATGCAGGACCGGGGCTGGCGCCGGGCGGCCCGCGCCGCCCGGGCACACGTGTCGTCCCGGCTGAACGCGGCCGTGCAGCTGCCCGGCGCGCTGGCTCGCCGGGACGGGGCCGCCGTGCGGGCGCTGGGCCGGCACCTGCTCGCGCGCTGAGCGACGCCGTTCGGCCGAGTGGTGCGCCACGTGCCTGGCGCGGCCGATCGGGCACGTGGTGCGCCACTCGGCGGGTACCACGGGGCCGGCTCCGGCGTCAGCTCCGGCCGAGGACCCGGTCGACCCAGCGGCCGTAGCTCGGGTCCACGCGGGTGTCGGTGACCGCGCGGGCCTCGGCCAGCCGCCGGTCCAGGGCCGCGCGGACCTCGGGTGCGACATCCGGCTTCGCGTAGACCAGCTGGAAGTACTCCGGGCGCATCTGGGCGGCCCCGACCAGCTCCCGGTCACCCAGCACCCGCGGCAGGTCGGTCCGCCAGGACGACGGCGGCAGCTCCGGGCGCGGGCTGGTGACCACGACGACCGTCGGGTCGTCGGCGAGCAGCACCTCGGTCGGGTTGGCGCCGTGCGCGATCCGCTCGTCGTTGAGGCCGATGTAGTCGGTGGCGGCCCAGCCGGAGAAGTACGGCATCGCCCCGGCGTCCGAGACCGCCACTGTCCGACGGTCCGCGGGAACGTTCGTGTCGGCCAGGGCCAGCCCGACCGCGATGTGGGCGCGGCGCAGGTCGTCGCCGTAGTTGACCATCGTGCGACCGTCCGGGGCGAGGAACCCGGCGACGGCGGTCCAGCCGACCACCACCGCGGCGGTCGCCGCGGCGACCCGCCGCAGTTCGACGGCGTCCAGCGTCCACGCGGCGGCCAGGCACAGCAGCGGGAACCCGTGCCAGGCGAACCGGGACAGGTAGTCCATCGCCGGGGCGGACAGCGCCGGGATCGCGTAGAGCGCCAGGCAGCTCGCCAGCACCAGCGCGGCCGGGCCGGCCGTGCGGGCCCGGAACAGCCCGGCCGTCGCGCAGACCAGCAGCGGCAGCAGGGTGGCCGCGGTCAGCTGGATCCAGCGGCCGTCGGTGGCCGCGTCCACCCCGACCTTGACGTAGAACGTGTTCGGCAGCGTGTGCCCGAAGTACGCCCAGCGCCCCACCAGGTAACCGATACCGGCGACGGCCGCGACGCCGGTCCAGGTCCAGGCCGCCCGGTCCCGGCGGCGCAGCCACAACCACACCAGCAGCGGAGGCGCGACGCCCAGCACGCCGTCCGGGCGCAGCGTGCCGGCGAGCAGCAGCAGGGCGGGGACCTCCCAGGACCGGACCGGGGCGTCCCGGTCGTGCAACAACCGGGCCGCGAGCAGCACCGCCCGCAGCACCACCAGCGCGAACGGCGCGGTCTCCAGACCCGAGTCGACGTGCACCCAGGTCGGCAGGAAGAGCACGAAGCTCCCGGCCGCGGCGACCGCGCCGGACCAGGTCCGCGGGCTCGTGACCAGCAGCCAGGTGACCGCCATCGCGCAGGCCGCGGCGGTCAGCTTGGAGACGACCGGCAGCGGCACGCCCAGCCACACCCACGGGACGTGCCAGAGCATCCAGGCGAAGTTCGTGAAGCCCTCGACCGGGTCCTGCCCGGGGTTCCACGTCGGACCGAAGCCGTGCGCGAGGTTCGTGGTGTAGCGGTAGGTGATGTAGGCGTCGTCGACGGTCGCCGACCAGCACGCCCAGACGCCCACGGCCAGCGCGAGCAGCGCCGCGACGAGCAGCGGGCGGCGGTCCCAGGCGTCCGGGTCCCGGAAGGGCGGCCACTCGGTGCGCGGCTCGGCGTCGGCCCCCCGGGACTCGGTCAGCATGCGCGGATTCTCCCGCACCGATGAGATCCGCCGGCGCGCACGGTCGTATCGGGTATGAGCACCCACACGCAGACCCCGACGACCGTGCACGCCATCGGGGTCGTCATGTTCACCGTCACCGACCAGGACGCCGCGCTGACGTTCTACACCGAGAAGCTGGGCTGGGAGGTCCGCGGCGACGCCCGCTTCGGCGAGCACGGCGAGCACCGCTGGCTGGAGGTCGCCCCGCCCGGGTCGACCGCGCGGCTCGCGCTGAACCCGCCGATGTTCGGCAGCCCGGGCGGCAGCGCGATCGGCGTCGAGACCACCGACCTGGCGACCGAGCACGCCCGGCTGTCCGCGATCGGCGGCATCGAGATGGAGCCGCTGCCGGACGAGGACACTCCCGGCGCGCCGGCGATGTTCATGCTGCGCGACCCTGACGGCAACGTCGTCACCGTGGTGCGGGTATAGCCACCGCTCACGGCACCGGCGGGACCCCCGCCCGTACCAGCACGGCGTAGGGGCCGACGTCGCGCCGCTGCCAGGCCGGGTCCTCGAACAGCTGCGGCGCGAACGTCGCCGGCGGCGCCGATGAGTCCGGGTCGGGGAACCGGTCCTCGGTCGTCGGGACCTGCAGGGCGCCGTCCCCGGTCCGGCTGAACACGAGCACCGACGGCGGCCGGGCCGGTCCGGAGTCCAGCGCGGCGAGCAGGGCGGCCGGGTCCGGCGCGGCGGCCCAGCGGCGGATCTCCGCCGTGCGTGTCGGGAAGTTCCCCAGCGGGTTGGCGTACTGCGCCGACGACGCCTGGTAGGAGAAGTAGGGCGTGTAGGTCACCAGCTTCTGGTTGGCGGTGAGCACGACAACGTCCCGTGGCGCGCGGCCGGTCAGCCCGTCGATCGTGATCCGGAGCTCGCCGAGCCAGGCGTCCGCGTCGGCCGGGTCGCGGCTGCCGTCGGGACGGGTGCCGTCCGGCCGGTAGTCCTGTGCCGACCCGGCCCAGGAGTACTGCTCGGGCACGTCCTGCACGCCGGCCAGCACCGCCGTCGCGGCCAGCACGACGACCAGCCCGGTCGCCGCCGCCCGCCGGTCCGGCCGGGCGGCACCGGCGTCGGGTCGGGCGGCGTCGCCGGCCGGACGGGCCCTGTCGCCCGGGACCCGTTCGCGCACGGCGTGGACGAGGTCGGCGGCCGCGCCGACGGCGCCGCAGGCCAGTGCCGCGGTGAGGATCGGCTCGATCCGGAACGCGAGCAGCGTCGTCCCGGCGGCGAGCGCCGCGGTGGACAGCAGGTACCAGGCGTAGCCGCAGGCGGCCGTCGCCCCGAGCGCGCGGGCGACCTCCGATGACCGGAACCGCCACACGATCCACACCGTGCCGGCCAAGCACAGCGCGCCCAGCGCGGTCGGCTCCAGCATCGGCAGCGGCCAGCGCGACCCGCTCTCGGCGAGGAAGTGCTGTCCGGCGCTGTAGGTGGGCCCGCCGCCTGCGGCGGCGATCAGGTAGGGCAGCCAGTGCAGCAGCGTGAGCGGCAGCGCCGCGAGCAGCACGACGCCGGCCGTCCCCGCGACCCGCAGCGGGCTCGCCCGGCGGGTGAGCAGCCCGTCGGCGGCGAGCACGGCCAGCACGAACCCGGCGAACATCAGGATCTGGGTGTGCGTGATCGCGGCCAGGCCCAGGACCAGCCCGACCAGCACGGCGGTGCGTACCCAGGGGCCCTGCGCGCTGTGTGGATGCGCGCTCCGGCGGGCCTGCGCGCTGTGTGGATGCGCGCTCCGGCGGGCCTGCGCGCGGACCAGCCGCAGGCCGAGCACCGCCAGCGGCGGCACCAGGGCCCCGGTCAGCCAGGAGTACGGGGTGTAGGCGGCCGTCGTCGCGAGCCCGGCCAGGACGGTCGCGACGGCGGCGCCGAGCGCGCGCGGGCGGCTGGTCACCAGCGACCACAACACGTAGGCGAGTACCGCCGTCACTGCCAGGGTGGCCAGGGCGTAGGGCTTGTGGAACGCCCAGGCGTCGACGCCGAGCAGCGCCGCCGTCCGGCCGCCCACCCAGAACCAGGCGGCCGGGTAGTACGGCGGCAGGTCGGCGTAGGCGAAGTCGGCGAGGGTGCCCGAGTCGGCGAACCGGGTCAGGAACTGCACCCGGAACTGCTGGTCCCCGGACACCCCGAACAGGTAGTGCGGGGTGTTCGCCAGGAACAACGCCAGCGGCACCGTGGGCAGCGCGGCCAGCCCGGCCCAGGACAGCGGCACCGCGAGCCACGGTATCCGCCGGTGCAGCAGCGCCGTCCCGGCGAGCAGGAGGGCCAGCAGCGCGCCGGCGGACGCGGTCAGGGCGAGGCCGACGTTCGTGCCGGTGGGGATGTCCAGCCGGTCGACCACCGCCAGCACGGCGACCACGACGAGCACCGCGACGACCGGTGCGAGGATCAGCTCGGCGACCCGCCACGGCCACCGGGCGTGGGCCCGGCCCCCCGATCGCGGCCACGAGCCGGTCCCGCCGCGGGACCCCGGTGCCACCACCGGCGCTCAGGCCTCGCCGGCCGGCCGCTTCACCGCGACCACCAGGAACGCCTTTGAGATCGCCCACAGCGCCGGGAACCGGCGCAGCGCCGACACCCCGGCCGAGTACAGCGCCGAGCCGCCGCCCTCGGCCAGGCTGACGTCGCCGGGGACGGTGAACCGGGCGTCCAGCTCCGGGCGCTGCGCGAGCAGCTTCCGCATCCGCAGCCAGCTCGGGGCGTAGCTGGCGTCGGTGTAGTCCTGCCCGCGCCCGGACGCCCGCAGGTACCGGTTCGCCAGCGGCAGCGGCAGCCAGGCCAGGAACGGCAGCGAGTAGTGCGCCTCGATCGGCCACCACCGGTTCGGCACCAGGATGTAGGCGACCCCGCCCGGCCGCAGGCACGACGAGATCCGCTCCAGGGCGTCCGGCTGGTCGTCGAGGTGTTCCAGGACGTTGTCCAGCACCGCGACGTCGAAGGCGCCGGCGTCCTCGCCGTGCCCGAACTCGCCGATGCCCTGCACCCGGAACGTGAAGTTGTCCGCGCCGCCCTCCGCGGCCAGCCGGTTCGCCTCCGCGGCCAGCGCGCCGTTCGGCTCGATCCCGACGACCTCGCGGCAGGCGCCGGCCAGCTCGAGGGCGGTGTAGCCGTAGCCGCAGCCCAGGTCGGCGACCCGGCACTCGGCGAACGGCCGGTCCAGGAACGGCTGGGTGGTGATCGCGATCTGGCGGGCGAACCCGGTCGCCAGGCGGCGGCGCTCGACCATGCGCAGCGAACGTTCGTACTCGGGGAGTTCGGGGGCGGGCTGGTCGTTCGGGTCCACGGCGAGGCTCTCCGTCGGTGGGCGGGGTCCGGTGATTCTGTCGTCAGGGGGCGGGTGCGGGGGGCACCGGGGCGGGGTTCGATCCCGGCACGGTGGCCGGCGCGGGCGCGCCGGCCGGGGCTTCGCCGGGGGCCCCGGGTGGGGGTGGGGCGGGAGCGTCGATGCCGGGGGTACCGGGCGGGACGGCGGGGTCCGGGGGATCCATGGCCTGCGCGCCCGGGTCGTCCGGGCCGGGCGGGTCGCAGGCGGTCAGCCGCCACAGCGCGTGGTCGCCCTCCTGGGCGAGCAGCTCGAAACCCGGGACCGGCGCGATGTCGTGCAGGCCCGGGTACGCACCGGCGCCGCCGCTCCACGGCCAGAACGTGATCGGTCCGGTCAGCACGTAGCCGACCCGGGTGGCGGCCGCGGCCTCGCACACCAGCGGCTCGACGGCGGCGTCCCGGAGCCGGGTCGCCAGCAGCGTCTGCTCGGGCGTCCAGTTCCCGGCCATGTGCGGGAACAGCACCTCCCGGCCGGTCAGCGGGTAGAACAGCGCGTTGCCGGTGAACGGGTCCGCCGCGACGACGGCGTCCGGCGGGACCAGCTCGCCGGCGCGCTGCAGGAACTCCCGCTGGCCCGGCTCGAGCATCGTGTCGGACGGCGTCCGGTAGGTCCCGGCCAGCACCGACGCGTGGGTGCTCACCCCGAGCCCGCCGGACACCGCGACCAGCAGGACGGTGAGCGCGGCGACCGCGGCCGCCGGGGCACCACGCCGGCGGGCGAACGCGCGGGCCGGATCGGACAGTCTCGGGAGGCCACGGCGGAGCAGCCCGCCGAGGACCAGCAGGCCGACCACGGCCAGCGGGGCGCCGGTGACCGGCACCATCGCGGCCAGCCGGTACGAGTCGTTGTACCAGGCACCGGTCAGCGCGGCGGAGAGCTCGCCGTCGGAGGACGCGGCCAGCACGTACAGCGCCCCGGCGGCCAGGTGCGCCGGGACCAGCCAGGACGTGGCGACCCGGCGCAGCGCCCCGACGACGCCCACGAGCACCGTCACCGACAGCGCGACCAGGTCCGGCCGGCCGTTGGTGGCGTTCAGGAGCACCTCGGCGACCGCGTTCGGGGTGTCGGTGAACGCCGGCCAGTCGAAGCCGCGGACCCCGGACAGCAGCGGCGAGACGAGCATCAGCCACAGCACCGTCCCGACGACGGCGGCGACCGCCACGAAGCCCACCACCGGCTGCCACCAGCGCCGGGTGGCGATCCGGTGCCGGGCCAGCCGGCCCAGCCCCCACAGCACCGGGAAGAGCCCGAGCACGGCCAGGCTGAACACCGCGTTCGGATGCGCGAGGCCGAGCGCGGGCACCGTCGTCAGGAGCAGCACGCCCGCCCCGCCGGGCCCGAGCACGCTGTGCCGGGCGATCCCGGCCAGGGTCGCCACCGCGGCCAGCACCGCCGGTAGCAGCGCGACGCCGAGCAGGTTCGGCCACAGCACGCCGAACGACATCAGCGCCCAGGGGAAGGCGGTGAACCCGGTGGCGACCACCGGGGCGGCGAACGCGGCCCCGGCCGAGCGACCGACGACCTGGCGGGTCAGCAGCAGCACCGACAGCGGCCAGACCAGCGCGGCGACCGCCCACGCGGTGAGGTTGGTGGCCACCGGCACGCCGGCCCCGGAACTCGTCGCGACCAGCGAGACCAGGTCGTGCCAGGCGGCCGGGTAGGGCGCCGTGGCCATGCCCGGGTTGGTCAGCGTGCCCAGCGTCAGCGACGACGCGTCGCCGGTGTGCAGGATGTGCGCGACGCCGTTGTAGTGGAACACCGCGTCGTAGGTGGAGGAGATCTCGTCGACCCGGCCGAACCCGAGCACGACGGTGACCCAGCCCAGCAGCACCGCGATCCCGACCCCGGCGGCCGCGGCCGTCCCCGCCCGGCGGCCGTCGGGCCCCTCCCGCTGCTTCGAGGTGCGCCAGGCCTGCGGCAGCGCGGCGGTCAACGGGTCCGGTCCGGCGGCGAAGAGGCCGCGCGGGGTGCGCAGCCGGACCAGCGTCGCCCGCAGCCGGCGGCCCGGTTCCCAGGACGACAGCGCCGACCGCCAGCCGCGGTGCAGCGGGCTGCCCGCCGGGCGGCGGGCCAGGAACCCGCGGAAGAGCAGGCCCGCGACGGCCACCAGCACCGCGGCGACGAGTGGCGTCCCCGGGCCCCACGGGATCCCGAAGGCGGCGCCGGGCACCGCCGATGAGGCGATCACCGCGACCGACACCAGCGGCGCCGCGCTCCAGGCGGTCACGCCGCGCAGGCCACAGGCCCGCAGCACGAGCAGGCCCGGCACGAGCACCCAGAACGCCGCGACGAGAGCCACGGGCACCCCGGACAGCCAGGTCACCGATGCCATCGCCGGTCCGCCCCTTCCCCGGCGGCGGGGCCCCGGTTCCGTCCTCGACCACCGGGCCGGTCCTGCGAATCCGGGCGATGGCCGCCGGGAAGACTACCGGCGGGCCGGTCCCTCCGCCGGGACCCGGGCCCCGGTCGGAGGGTCACGAGTCGACGACCCGCCCGGCGTCGCAGGCGGTGATCGCGTAGAGCGCGTTCTCGCCGTCCGTGGCGAGCAGGTCGAAGCCTTCGGCGCCGGCCAGGTCCTCAAGACCGGGGAAGCTGCCGGCCAGCGGGTCCCAGCTCCAGAACGTCGGCGGCGCGGTCAGCGCGTAGCCCACCCCGGTCGACGCGACGGCGGCGCACACGGCGGGGTCGGCGGCGGCGTCCCGCAGCCGTTCCGCGATCAGCTGCTGGTCCGGCGACCAGACCCCGGTGAGGTGCGGGAACAGCACCTTTCGGTCGGTCATCGCCCACAGCATCGCGGTGCCCGCCCACGGGTTCTGCGCGACGACGGCGTCCTCGGGCAGCAACCGGCCGGCCTCCCGCAGGAAGTCCGCCTGCTGCGGGCCGACCAGCACCTCCTCCGGCTCCTGGTAGATCCCGGCCAGCCGGTCGATGTGCGAGCGCTGGTACAGCCCGCCGGACACGATGACGACGCCGAGCACCGCGATCGCGATCAGCACCGCCGCCCGGGGTCGTGGCCACGACGCGGCCGCGGGCACCGCGCGGGTGAACGCGTCCCGGGCAGCGCAGGCCACGCGCCGGGCCAGCGCGCTCAGCGCGAGCAGGCCGAGCACCGCCAGCGGGACCGCGGTGACCGGGACCAGGGCGGCCAGCCGGGGCGCGTCGTTGTACCAGATCCCGGTCCAGACCGAGGACCACGTGCTGGCCCCGACGACGTAGAGCGTGCAGACCAGCAGGTGCGACACGACCAGCCAGGACGTCCGCGCCCGGCGCAGCGCGACCACCGCGCCGGCGACCGTGAGGACGGCCAGCGACCAGGCCGGGTCGAGGCCGTCCGGGCTGTGCAGCACGGCGTTCCAGATCGCACCGGGGACGGTGACCGCGGGCTCCCAGTAGTAGGAGCGGATGCCGTCCAGGGACGGCGCCGCGAACATCACCCAGGCCAGCCCGGCGGCGGCGGCGACCACCAGCAGGACGACGGCCAGCGCCCGCAGGGCGGCCGCCCGGCCGCGGCGCAGCCCGCGCCGGGCCGCCCCGCCGACCCCCCACGCCACCACCGGCACGGCCAGCACGACCAGCCCGAACAGCGCGTTCGGGTGGGCCAGCCCAAGCGTCGGGACGGCGGCGACGGCCGGTGCCCAGCGGGCCGCGCGGGCGGCCGGGAACGGACCCGGGTCCCCGGAGGGCCCGGTGCCCGGCCGGGCGGCCGAGGCCACCGCGGCGAGCGCGGCCGGCAGCAGCGCGACGCCGATCAGGTTCGGCCAGAGCGCGCCGTAGGTGACCAGCGTCCAGGGGAACGCGGCGAACCCGGTGGCCAGTACCGGCGTCGCGAACGCGACCCCGGCCGAGCGGCCGAGCAGCATCCGGGCGAGCAGCAGCGCCGACAGCGGCCAGACCAGCAGCGTGGTCACCAGCGCTACGACGTTGGACGCCACCACGACCTGGCCCGGGCCGGGGGTCAGCGGCGCGACCAGCGAGACGACGCCGTGCCAGGCGGACGGGTAGAGGCCCGGCGAGTTGACCAGCCCGCCGACGGTGAACGACGAGGCGTCGGCGGTCGCGAGGATCCGGGCGACCGCGTTGTAGTGGAAGTTCGCGTCGAACGTCTGGGACAGTGCGTCCGGGCGGGACATCCCGCGGATCGCGGCCCGGAAGCCGAGCGTGGCGGCCAGCAGCACCCCCGCCGTCGCGGCCAGGCCGGTCCAGCGCCGGTCCGGGCCGCCGGAGCGCAGGGTCGCCAGCCGGGCCCGCAGGTGCGCCTGGA
This sequence comes from Pseudonocardia nantongensis, assembly GCF_046546495.1. Classification (NCBI taxonomy): domain Bacteria; kingdom Bacillati; phylum Actinomycetota; class Actinomycetes; order Pseudonocardiales; family Pseudonocardiaceae; genus Pseudonocardia; species Pseudonocardia nantongensis. Next base: position 65,895 of record NZ_JBKGXT010000003.1, read on the forward strand.
TCTCCCGGGGCGGCACGACCAGCGGCCGGCCCAGCACGGCCCGGCGGGTCCCGACGACGACCGCCGCGATCAGCACCGCCGCGGCGACCGGCACCAGCCCGCTCCACGGGATCCCGGCGGACCCGCCGGCCACCGCGGAGCCGGCGATCAGGCCGACCGACAGCAACGGCGCGGCGCCCCAGGCGGACGTTCCACGCAGCCCGGTGGCGACGCCGACCAGCAGGCCGGGCAGGGTGACCCAGGCGGCGGCGAGCAGCACCAGGGGCGCCGCGGACAGCCAGCTCACTACGGGGCGGACTCCTTCCCGGGCGCATGCGGTCCAGCCCGCCGTCCGCGCGGGAGGGCTCGGCTCGACGCCGTAGGGGAGTGGTTCGGCGGGCCATCGCCGGTGATGTCCGCTTCCACAGCCGCGGCACAGACTACCGAAGGGGCGGATCCGGCCGGTCGGTGCCACCGATCACGCCTGCCCTACCCTCGACGGCCGTGAACCTCGAGAGGATGCCCTCCGCCCGTGACCTCGACAGCTACGACCTGATCGTGGTCGGGTCCGGATTCTTCGGGCTGACCGTGGCGGAGCGGGTGGCCGGGGGCCTCGGCAAGCGGGTGCTGGTGCTGGAGCGCCGCGACCACATCGGCGGCAACGCCTACTCCGAGGCGGAGCCGGAGACCGGCATCGAGATCCACCGGTACGGCGCCCACCTGTTCCACACGTCGAACGAGCGGGTGTGGGAGTACGTGAACCGGTTCACCGACTTCACGAACTACCAGCACCGGGTCTTCGCCCGGGCCGGTGACCAGGTCTACGCCTTCCCGATGAACCTGGCGCTGATCAACCAGTTCTTCGGCAAGGCGCACACCCCGGACGAGGCCCGCGCGCTGATCGCCGAGCAGGCTGGCGAGGTGGAGACCGGCGAGGCCACCAACCTCGAGGAGAAGGCGATCTCGCTGATCGGGCGCCCGCTCTACGAGGCCTTCATCAAGGGCTACAACGAGAAGCAGTGGCAGACCGACCCGAAGAACCTGGACGCCTCGATCATCACCCGGCTGCCGGTCCGCTACACCTACGACAACCGCTACTTCAACGACACCCACGAGGGCCTGCCGGTCGACGGCTACACCGCGTGGCTGGAGCGGATGGCGGACCACGCGAACATCGACGTCGTCCTGGAGACCGACTACTTCGAGGTCCGGGACGACATCCCGGCCGGCACCCCGGTCGTCTACACCGGGCCGCTGGACCGCTACTTCGACCACGCCGAGGGCGAGCTGGGCTGGCGCACCCTGGACTTCGAGATGTCGGTCGAGCCCACCGGTGACTTCCAGGGCACCTCGGTGATCAACTACAACGACGCCGAGGTCCCGTTCACCCGGATCCTCGAGTTCCGGCACATGCACCCGGAGCGCGACTACCCGAAGGACAAGACGGTCATCGTGCGGGAGTACTCGCGCTTCGCCGAGTCCGGTGACGAGCCGTACTACCCGATCAACACCCCGGACAACCGGGCGAAGCTGGAGCGCTACCGCGAGCTGGCCCGCAAGGAGACCGCGAACCGCAACGTGGTGTTCGGCGGCCGGCTCGGCACCTACAAGTACCTGGACATGCACATGGCCATCGGGTCGGCGCTGACCATGTACGAGAACCGCCTGGTCCCGCACTTCACCGAGGGCCGGCCGCTGTCCGGGACCGAGGCCGAGGACTAGACGGACCGCGCGAGGCGAGTCGTCGTGGCGCCCGGGACCGCCCCGGCCGTCCCTACAGCCACCCCGCTGTGGCAGTGACGAAGCGCTCCAGATCCGAGGGATCGTCCAGCCGAGCGAGCACGACGGCGTCGTCGACGTCCACGTAGTCGTGGACGAGCACGTTGCGGAAACCGACCGACCGCGCCAGCTGCCCGGCGAGCTCGGAGGAGATCACGCCGTGCCGCCCGAGCAGGCGCAGCGCATCGGCGTCGTCCCGCGGCGGTCCGGCGGTGCTCCCGCCTCGGCCCGCAGCACCGCGAGGTCGTCGGCGACCGACCGCAGGAGCCGGGCGACCCGGGTCTCATCGACCACGACGCACCGCCTCCAGGAACTCCCGGTGGGCGCGGCGGATCCGCGGCAGCTCGTCGGAGTAGATCTTGCGGGTGGTCGCGACCCAGCGCACCCGGGCCGGCGGGTCGTCGTCGAACAGCAGCTCCCCGTCCAGCGCGACCCGGCCGGCCAGCTCCAACGGGGCGTCGTTCAGCACCAGCAGGTCCACGCCCGCGGGCAGGTCGACCTCGAAGGCGGCCGGGGGGTGCGCCGGCCACCATGCCGCGACGTCGAGGTCCGAGTCCGGGCGCGGGTTCCCACCAGGGGCCCGGCTGCCGTGCACCAGTCCGAACCGGGCGCCGGCCGCCCGCAGAGCCGCGACGACGGCGTCGCGCGGGTCGGGATCGGAGCTGGTCACGGGCCCCAGTGTGGCATCCGGGCGAGGCGGTCACCGGCCTGAAGCGCGGCGCGCCCGCCCGCCTCCCGGGGACGCCGTGACCCGCGGCTACCCTCGGAACGCGGTCCCGGGCCGGGGCGACCAGCGCTGCGCCGACACTTCCGCTGCGCCGACACTGCCGCCGCCCGGCGCGGGACACGACCGGAACCCGCCTACCCCCGAGGCCGTTACTGCGATGACCACCGCCCCCACGGACGAGCGAGGCCAGGTGCCCGACACGACCACCCCGACCGCCGGGGAGACGCTGCTGCAGCGGGTGATCCTGCCGCGCCCCGCGGACCCGCTCGCGGTGCGCGCCCTCTACCTGGACGAGCGTCCGGGGACCTCGCTCGCGCCGGTCGAGCCGCAGCCCGGGGAGCGGACGAGGCCGCTCGCGCTGACCGTGTCCACCGCCGGCGGCCCGCGCACCCGGATGCTGGACCGGACGTCGGCGACGGTGCCGCCGGGGGCCGAGGTGTCCTTCGGGTCGTACTTCAACGCCTTCGCCGCCGGATACTGGCGCGCCTGGTCCACCCTGACGACGATCGAGCTGCGGCTCGAGCTGGAGGGCTCGGGCCGGGTCGACGTCTACCGCACCAAGGCCGACGGCTCGCAGATCTTCGTCGCCGGTGAGCTCGTGCAGGGCCGGCGCCGGGTGTCGATGGAGCTGGACCTGCGCCCGTTCGAGGACGGTGGGTGGTACTGGTTCGACCTGTCCACCGACGACGGCGACCTCACCCTGCACGGCGGCGGCTGGCACGCCCCGCACGCCGCGCCCGGCCGCGCCGCCGTCGTCGTCGGGATGCCGACGTTCAACCGGCCTGCCGACTGCGTCGCCACACTGACCGCGCTCGGGTCCGACCCGCAGGTGCTGGAGACGATCACCGCGATCGTGCTGCCGGACCAGGGCACGAAGAAGGTCCGCGACGAGGCCGGCTACGAGCAGGCCGCCGCGGTGCTCGGGGACCGGCTGCGGATCGTCGACCAGCCCAACCTGGGCGGCTCCGGCGGCTACGCCCGGATCATGTACGAGGTCCTGCACGGGACCGGCTCGCACGCGGGTGGGATCGACTGCGAGCAGATCCTCTACATGGACGACGACATCCTGCTCGAACCCGACTCGGTGCTGCGCGCCGTCGCGTTCTCCCGGTTCGCCCGCGAGCCGATGCTGGTCGGCGGGCAGATGCTCTCGCTGCAAGCCCGCTCGCAGCTGTCCACGATGGGCGAGGTCGTGGACCGCAACCAGTTCCTCTGGCGGCCCGCCCCGCGCACCGAAGCCCACCACGACCTGGCCGAGCGCACGCTGCGCCGGACACCGTGGCTGCACCGCCGGGTCGACGTCGACTACAACGCCTGGTGGATGTGCCTGATCCCGCGCTCGGTCGCCGAGGAGCTGGGGCTGCCGCTGCCGCTGTTCATCAAGTGGGACGACGCCGAGTACGGCCTGCGCGCCCGCGCCGCCGGGTACCGCACCGCGACCGTCCCGGGCATCGCGATCTGGCACATGTCCTTCATCGAGAAGGACGACTCGTCGGACTGGCAGGCGTACTTCCACTACCGGAACCGCCTGGTCGCCGCCGCCCTGCACGGCCCGGACGACCCGAAGGCGATGCTCAAGGAGACCTTCAAGCGGACCCTGCGGCACCTGATGCTCATGGAGTACTCGGCGGTCGCGTTGCAGATCAAGGCGTTCACCGACTTCCTGGCCGGGCCGGAGGCGCTGTTCCCGAAGCTGCCGATCGTGCTCGACGAGATCCGCGAGCTGCGCGCGCAGTACGACGACGGCCGCCCGCTCGACTCGGCCACCGACGTCCCGCTGTCCGATCTGGACGCGCTCGGTGCCCAGCTGTTCCCGGAGCCGCCGGTCGGCCGGGCGAGGGCCGCGCTCGGCCTGGCCCGCGGGGTGCTGCGCAACCTGCGCAGCCCGGACCCGGCCCGGCGGGAGCGGCCGCAGCGCAACGTGCCCTGGGCCAACGCCCAGTGGTTCGTGCTGGCCGGGCTGGACTCCGCGACGGTGTCCACTCCGGACGGCCGGGGGGTCACCTTCCGGCGCCGTGACCCGCAGATGTTCAAGGACATGGTCGCCGAGTCGTTCCGGCTGCACCGGGCGGTCGCCGCGGACTGGGAGTCCCTGCGCGGGCGCTACCGGGCCGCGCAGCCGACGCTGACCGGCCGGGAGGGCTGGAAGCAGATCTTCGAGTGAGCCGCTCCACGCCCCGCGGCGGTGTGCTCCTGCTGCTGCTCGGCGGGCTCACCTGCCTGCTCGGGATCGGCGCCGCACTGGCCCCGGTGGACGTCGACGACCCGGTCGTCAGCTGGCCGCGGGCCGGTGAGGCGCCGGCGTCCACGGTGCTGCCGCTCTCGCCGTACCGGCCGCTGCAGTTCACCGCGACGGTCCCGTGTGCCGCGGCGGCGGAGGTCTCCGCGGCCGGTGGCGGCGACGTGCTCCGGACGATGCCCGCCTCGGCCGACCCGGCGCAGGCGCCCGCGCTGGCGGTCACCGCGGCCGGGGGGACGCTGCGGGTCGTCTCCGGCGACGACGAGCTGTACGCCGGGCCGGTCGGCGAGGGCTGTTCGTGGAGCTACACCGCCGACGCGGACGGCACCGTGCTGGCCCGTGACGGCGTGCCGGTCGCCGAGCGCCCGGAACTCGCGCCGCCGCAGGTCGCGGAGCTGTCGACGGCCGCATCCGGCCCGGCCGCCGAGGGCCTGTCCGTGCAGCTGCACACCGACGCCCGCTACGAGTCGTCACCGAGCCCGCTGAAGGTCGGGTTGCTCCTCGCGCACCTGCTGGCGCTGGCCGCGACCCTGGCGGCCGCCGTGCGGGTGTGGACGGGCACGGGCCGGGTGCTGCCGGTCCGGCCCCGCTTCTCGATCGCCGACGCCGTGGTCGTCGTGGTGTCCGCCGCCTGGGCGGTGCTCGGCCCGGTCAACATCGACGACTCCTGGTACGCCCTGATGGCCCGCCAGGGCGCCGAGACCGGCATGATCGGCAACGCGATCTACCAGTTCAACGCGACCGAGGCGCCGTTCACCACCTCGCAGTACCTGCTGCAGTTCTGGGGTCAGGCCGGCGAGGCGCTCGGGGTCGAGGGCTGGAGCCTGGTCTGGCTGCGCGTCGTGCCGGTGCTGCTCGGGCTGGTGACCTGGGTCCTGCTGCGCACGACCCTGCTGGTGCTGACCGAGCCGGACGCCGGCGGTACGGACGACGAGGCCACCGGCCGGTCCCGGATCGGGGCCCGGCCCGGGGTGGTCGCCGCGCTGGCCGTCGCGCACCTGGCCTGGTTCCTCGCCTACGGGATCGCGCTGCGTCCGGAGCCCGCCGGGACCGCGGCCACCGCCGGGGTGCTGCTGCTGGTCGCGGCGGCCCTGCGTACCCGGTCGGTCGGCCTGCTCGCCCCGGCGACCGCGCTCGCCGTCGTCGGGGTGACGACCGCGCCCACCGCGCTGGTCGCCGCCGCACCGCTGCTGCTCGCGCTGCCGCTGGTGTGGCGTCGGCTCGTGGCGTCCGGGTGGACGCAGCGGCTCGCGCTGGTGGCCGTCGCGTTCGCCGCGGCGAGCGTCGTCGTCCCGCTCGGTCTGGCCGATGCCACCCTCGCCGACCTGCGCGAAGCGTTCGCCGTGCACCGCTGGTACTACTACCAGTACTCGTGGTTCGCCGAGGCCGTGCACTACGCCAACCTGCTCGGACCGGACGACCAGGGCGCCTGGGGCAAGCGACTGCCGGTACTGCTGACCGTTGCGGTGCTGCTGCTCGGCCTGGTCACGCTGGGCCGCACCCGCGGCACCGGCGGCCCGCTCGGGCGCGCGCTGGGCTACGCGCTCGCGACCACGGCGTTCGGCCTGGTCGCGATCGCGATCAGCCCGACCAAGTGGGTCAACCACTTCGGCGCCGTCGCGGCCCCCGCGACGCTGCTGCTGGCACTGGCGCTGGCCCGCGGGCCGCTGCCGCGCGGGGTGGCCGGCCGGGTCGTCGCGATCGGGACGGCGGTACTCGGCGTCACGGCCTCGGTCGTCTACGCCGGGCCGAACCTGTGGCGGCCGCTGTCCGACTGGGGACAGCTGTTCGGCGGGCACACCGTGATCGACACCCCGCTGGTCGAGAACCTGCTGGCCCCGCACGCCGGGCCGCTCTACCTGCGCAACCCGCTGCTCTGGCTGGCGGTGGCGGTGGCCGCGCTCGCCTGGGCGTACCGACGACGCCGGCGCCCGGGCGGGGTCCGGACGCCCGCCCCAGGGCCGGACCGGGCGGTGCTCGGCGTCGCCACGGCCGGCGGCGTGGCGCTGATGCTGGTGGTGTTCACGGCCGCGCCGGTGCTGCAGGCCCCGGGGGCCTCGGTGGCGTCGATGAACCTGGCCGCGTTCGCCGGGCGGCCCTGCGGGCTGGCCGACGCCGTCACCGTGCAGGTCCCGGCACAGGCCGGCCCGCCGGTCGGCGCCCCGGTGACGGCCGGGGACATGCAGCAGGGGACGCCGCCGCAGCGGGATGCCCCGCCCGGTGGGGGCCCGGCCTGGCACACCGACGTCCCGGGCGGTACCGGCACCGGCTCGGTGACCACGGCCTGGTCCCCGGTGCCCGCCGACGCGTCGTCGGTGCTGGTGCCGGCGACCGGTGACGTCCGTGGCGACCAGTCGGTCGTCGTCGAGCTGGGAACCGGCCCGGTCGGCGCTCCCGCGGCCACCGCCCGGGTCGAGCCCGAACTGCCCGAGGACAAGCAGGCCGAGTGGACCGAGCTGACCGCGGATCCCGCCGCGGCGGACCTGCCCGGGCCCCTCACCCAGGCCCGGGTGGTCGTCGAGGACCGCATCGACGGCCCGGACACCTGGCTGGGCGTCGGTGCCCCGCGGCCCGCGCGGGCCGAGCGCGCCGCCGACGTCGTCCGCGGTGCCCCGGTGTTCGCCGACCAGGTCACCGCGACGCTGTGGCCGTGCGCCGACCAGGTCGTCGTGCGGCACGGCATCGCGGAGGCCCCGCAGTGGCGGCTGCGGACCGGCGACGACCTGGAGGGCGCCACCGAGGACAACGCGTTCTTCGTGGGCAACGGCGGCACCCTGGCCGGGATCGACCGCACCGCCCGGTTCACCGAGCTGCCGTCCGCGCTGGACCCGCCGGGCGGCCGGGAGATGTTCGACTGGGGCCACGTCGAGCGGGTCGAGTACGACCACCCGCCGGGCCTGGTCGACGTGTCGGTCGGTACCGAGCGGCGGTGGGGCTGGACCCGGCTTCCGACCCTGGCCGACAAGGACTACACCGGCCGTGACGTCCTGAGCTGACGGCGGCGACTCCTGTCCGGAGAGTGCCGCCACTTGGCTCCAATCGCGCGTGATCACCGCATGAGGAGCGGATGCGACCTCACAGGTCTGTCGCACTCCGCAGGCGTGGATCAATCCGGGACATCACGTGCGCCCGGATACGTGCCGGTTCGCCCTCACCTCGGTCGGCTGGATGTCGCCGGCCGTCGTACTGGCCGTGGCGCTGACCTTCGCCGCCGGCACCGACGACCACGAGCTGCGCCGCGGAGTGCTGGCGGTCGCACACCACCTGGACGGGGTGCTGCTCGCCCCGCTCGCGGTCGGATCCGCGCTGACCGGGATCACGCTCGCCGCCGCCACCCCGTACGGGTTGTTACACCACTGGTGGGTCACCGTGAAGTTCGTGATCACGGTGGTGCAGCTCCACGTCGGGATCTTCGTGTTGTCCGGGATCCTGAACGCCGCGACGGCCGACCCGGCGTCGCTGTTCGGGGGCGTCGGAGCAGCCGGCGCTCAGCCCTCGTACAGCCGGGTCCAGGTCTCCCGCGCGGTGAGCGCCGGCTCGGCGGCCTTCCACTGCCGGGCCACCGCCGGGCCCTCGGTGTGCAGCCGCCGCACGGTGCGCACCGCCCGCGCGGAGAGCTCGCGCAGCCGCTCGCGGTCCCGGGTCCGGACCCGGACGCCGGTCTCGGCCATGTCGGTCACCACGGCCCGCTCGAACAGCGACACGAACCACCAGTGGGCCTCACCGGCCGGCACCATCCCGGACCGGATCGGTACCCGGCCGGCCGCCTGCAGCAGCGCGCGCTTCGCCCAGGTCGCCAGCATCCGGTCGGGTTTCGGCGGGGCCAGGTGCACGACGGTCTCCCGCGGGTCCAGGTCCAGTTCGGACACCGACACCGGCGTCGTCTCGGGGTAGGCGGCACGGAGCCGGCGGATCTGGGCGGCGGCCGCAGCCGAGCCGTCGTCGAGCACCGACGGGCCCTCCAGGAAGTCCTCCACCGCCCGCAGCAGCGTCGCGGCCAGGCCGTACTGCATGGCGACCAGGTACTGCCCGAGCAGCTGGACCACGGTGCCCACCACGGTGCGCCGGTCGAACCCGGTGCGCAGCGCCGCGGTGATCAGGCCGTTGCGCTGGTTGAAGTAGCGGTGCCACTCGTCCCAGTCCTTCCAGCCGAAGTCGGCGTGCCACACGCCGGCGCCGGGCAGCGAGACCGTGGGGAAGCCGGCCTCGCGGGCGCGGTAGCCGAACTCGACGTCGTCCCACTGGAAGAACAGCGGCAGCGGGTACCCGACCGCGCGCACGATCGGCGCCGGGATCAGGCAGGACCACCATCCGTTGTACTCGGTGTCCACCCGCCGCTCCTGCACGATCGGCAACAGCCGCTCGTCCCGGCCGAGCAGGAAGCCCTCCTCCAGCGCGCCGGGCACCGGCCGCCCGACCCGCAGCTTCTCCGGCTCGGCGTACTCGGCGGTGATGTGCACGTGCCCGGGATGCAGCAGGTTCAGCATCTGCCCGCCGACGATCGTCGGGCGGGTGGTGCAGGCGGCGAACCCGGTCAGCCGGACGACGATCTCCGGGTCGAGCAGCACGTCGTCGTCCATCAGCAGGACGTCGTGGTCGTCGGCCGGGACCCCGGCGGTCGCCTCGTAGAGCCCCCGGGTGAACCCGCCTGCCCCGCCCAGGTTCGGCTGGCGCTGGTAGACGAGCCGGGCGCCGAACGTGTCCGCCAGTCCCGTGAACCGGTCCCGGGACTCCAGCGGGTCGCTGCCCTGGTCGACCACCCGGACCAGGGCGACGCGGTCCAGCGCGACCGGGTCGTCGAGCAGTGCCTGCAGCGTGTTCAGGCAGTCCTCGACCCGGTTGTAGGTGCAGATCGTGATCGACGTCGGCCGCGGCGGTCGCGGCACGGCGACGGTCCACTCCACACCGGACACGGCCAGCTCGCCGGTGTCGGTGGCGAACTCCAGCCACATCCCGCCGCCGTCGACGAACCGGTCGAGCCCCCCGGCAAGGGCGAGCACTCCGTCCCCGTCGGCCGCGGCGGTGTCCACCGCGCGGGCGACCTTGTTGGTGTCCGAGGCCATCAGCCAGACCCGGCCGCGGCCGGACGCGCGCAGCCGGACCCGGACCTCGGGCACCGCCGTCCAGCGCTGCCAGTAGGTGGCGTGCAGCCGGCCCCAGTAGGTGTTGGTGGTGACGAGCGTTGCCGGGGTCAGCTCGATCCGGTCCCGCTCGCGGCGCGCGGCTCCGCGCAGCACCTCGGCGTAGAGGTCCTCCGGGACCAGCGGGGTGGGGCCGGTGAACGGCCCCCGCTGCACGACGAGGCGGCCCGGCTCGACGCCCCCGCCCCCGGGCTGCGGGGCGGGTGTCGCGTCGGCCGGTCGGTCCGCGGTGTCCAGCATGTCTCGGGCTCGCCTCTCGGGTGGGGCCGGGTCGGACGCCGGCACGGGTGTCGGGCCGCGGTCAGCGGGTCAGCGGCTGCGGGTCCGAGGGTGCCGGGCCGGTCTCGACGACCTGCTCCCAGCCCCACATCGTCCGGTCCCCGCGTTGCACGTCGGCCGGGCGGGCCTGCGGCGCGTACGGCTCGAACAGCCGGAACTGACCCCAGTCGTAGTCCCAGGCGCCGGGCAGGTAGGTGGGCACGTACCGCTGTGCGGCCACCTGGTTGATCCAGCCCAGCGGCCCGCCGGTGGAGGGGAAGCCCCAGCCGTCGCCGACCGAGCGCATCTGCTGGTCGCCCAGGATCCGGTACGCCGGGACCTCACCGATGCCGCGGGTCACGTCGAACCGGCGCAGGCACGGGCTGGTGAACGCGGTCGGCCAGTCCAGGTAGCCGGGGGAGTTCCCGACCAGCTCGGTCAGCGGGGTGAACTGCGGGACCCGCGGCTGGGCCACCGCCATCCAGGCGCCCTGGCTCAGACCCCGGTCCTGCGCGACCACCCGGACCCGGTCGGCGCCGGCGGCCTCCCGGCCGGCGAGGTCCAGCCGGACGTCGCGCCAGCCGCTGCCGCCGGCCGCGGTGCCCGACGGGTCCGCGGTCGTCGCCACCGTGCCGGACGAGCCGGACGGGGAGATGTCGTCGATCACCTGGTCGCCGCGGGCGAACTCGAGTGTGAGCGTGTTGCCGCCGCTGACGGCCCCGGCGATGCCCAGCACCAGCGGGGCTTGCCCGCTGCGGGCCGCCTCCGGCAGCTCGTACCAGCCGGAGCGGTACTCGCCGACCGCGTCCTGCCCCGGCGACCAGCTGCCCATCACCGGGCCGCCGAGCGGCCCGGTGCCGGTGATGCCGGGCAGCTTGTTGCCGTCGCCGTCGTTGTCGCGCAGCGAGCCGGCGCCGCTCGGCGGCAGACCGTCCGGGCTGAAGCCGGTGGAGACCGGGCCGGCGTCCGGGCCCGAGGGGGAACCGGGTGGGGCGGGCCGCAGCACGTTCGCCGCCGGATCGGTCTCCACCTGCAGCCGCCCGGCGAGCCCGCACTCGGAGCCCGTCGGGTCGGTGGCGACGTCGGCGCCCAGCGAGTACGAGCCGGCCTGCTTCTCCATGCCCTTGGCCAGCGACGCGACCTGGAACACCACCATCAACGCGCAGATCACCGCGACCGGGGCCGAGCCGAGCCGGACGGCCTGCCGCTGGCTGATCCGGCTCCGGCCGCGCCGCCGGCCGGTGTCCGAGCCGTCGGAGCCGAGGACCGGGCGCGGGATGTGCGGGCCGCGCAGGTGCTCGACGACGCCGACGACCAGCGAGATCCCGGCCATCCCGAGCAGCAGGTTGGTCGCGCTGTACCCGGCGATCGACGGTGGCTTGTCGAACCAGGGGACCCCCCAGTTCGAGACGTACCACCAGGTGTTCGGTCCGGTGAAGGCCAGCGCGGTGATCGTCAGCACGGCGGCGAGGAACAGCGCCTGGTTGCGCCGCGAGCGCAACACCCCGGTGCTGGTGGCCAGCGCCGCCAGGGCCGCCACCCCGGCGCCGAGCGCGGCGAACGCACCGAAGTGGTGGGTCCACTTGGTCGGCGTCAGCGCCAGCACGGCGAACGACAGCACGGTCGAGCCGATCAACCGCCGGGAGAAGCCGAGCGCCGCGCCCGGGATCCGGCCCCGCCGCAACAGCACGACGGCGGCCACCGCGGTGCACAGCAGTGTCAGGAGCACCGGGAACCGGCGTTGCAGCGACCCGTCCTGGTTGTCGCTGAACAGCAGGACGTAGCGGGAGAGCTCCTCGTACCACTTCAGGTTCGGGCCGATGTCGGTCCGCACCCGGGTGGCCTCCGCGACCGTCGCCCAGGTCTGGTCACCGAAGATCGCGACGAGCACGATCAGGCCGGCCGCCAGCAGCGGGGCCAGCGTCGGCACCCAACCGGCCTTGCGGACGCGCTCGGTGAGCAGCGCGAGCAGCGGGCGGGCGGCGGCCAGGAACGGCGCCAGCGCGATCAGGCCGGTCGGGGTGGCGGCGACGGCGAATGCCGCCGCGATCAGCGCGCCGGCGACCGGGATCAGTCCCCGGGTGGCCAGCGCCCGCTCCAGCATGACGAACGACAGCAGCGCCGCGATGACGACGACGCTCTCCGGGCGCAGGCCGTTGTTGAACGGCAGCCAGAAGCACAGGAACACCGCGGCGGCCGCCCAGCCCGCCGACCGGCTGCGTCGCACCCGGGTGCCCAGCCGCGGCAGCAGCGCCCGGCTGATCAGGAACCAGGACGCGATACCCATCGCCAGCGCGGGGAGTCGCAGCCACAGGACGGCCTGGGAGACACCCGACCACCACGAGTAGAGCTCGTAGAACCAGCCGAACGGCGCCTCGGGCGCGTTGAACCAGCGGTAGTAGTTCCCGACGTAGCCGGCCGCCTCGTTGGCCCGGGAGATGGTCAGGATGTAGCCGTCGTCGGAGGTCATCGACCCGATCACGGCCCAGACCATCAGCACCGCGACGACCAGCACGTCGCGCACGACGTCGCGCCCGCGCAGGCCTACCGCCAGCCGACGGCCGTGCTGCACCCGGCGGGCGTCGCGGTCGTCGAGCCGGCGCAGGAACCAGAGGCTGCCGGCCAGCCCGGCCACCGCCAGCGTCCCCGCGACGATCTTCAGCCAGGTCGCGTCGCTGTCGTAGCGGTTGTCCGCATCGAACCGGACGGAGGTGTCGCCGATCGGGTCCTGCGCGGCGTCCAGGTCCGAGTAGACGCCGGTGACCTGGGGGCGGGTGTCGCCGGCGGCGTCGAAGAGCGGCGTGCCGCCGAGCGTGCCGGCGGTCGCCGTGTCGTCCGAGGAGATCACCAGGTCACAGCCCGGTCCGTCGCCGGCCAGCGGTACGTCCGCGGCCACCCGGGTCCCGCGGTTGTCCACGGTGAGCGCGCCGTCGGTGACGGTGACCCGCATCCCGGCGCCCTCGCCGCCGGGCGCGGCGGCCGGCACCGTCGACAGGACGGTGGCCGTGCCGGGCGTGCGGTCGTCCAGGCTGCGGATCGCGTCGCAGCCGATCTGGACCTGCAGCGTCTCGGCACGCAGCGCGACCAGCGGGGCCTCCACCGGCGCGGTCCCGGTCGTCGCGTCCGGCCAGGTCACGGTCGCGGTGTTCTGCACGACCGGCAGGAACGGGATCGCCAACGCGAGCAGGGCGGACAGCAGACCGAGCCCGGCAGCCAGCCAGCGGTCGACGGGTCGCAGGCCGCGGCCACGGGTCGGGGTCGCGTCCCGCGGGTCGGCGGCCACCGAATCGGTGGTCAGCACTCCGCCGAGGCTAGAGGGGTCCGATCACCGCCCCGACACGCCCCCGGGTGCACCGGTCCGGGCCTGCAGCGGCGGATTTCCCCCGGCCGGTATCTCAAGGATGTGATTCCCGGTCATGTGTCACCGTGCGTGACCGGATGCGACATTCGGGCCCTCTTCGAGGGTCACCGGTGACGGTGGTCCCCGGCTCTCGTTGGCCCCGGACGTGAGCCTCTGCACACCGAGCCGTCCCACGACGGCAGCGCCGCCGGACCCGTCGCCGGAGATCGGCGGTACCGGTCCCGACCGGGACGGGGGTCCCGATCCGGCGCCGCGGGCGGAGATGCCCGCGTTGACCGGGCTGCGGATCGTCGCGGCGTTGTGGGTGGTCGCGTTCCACTTCCACTTCACCGCGTTGCCGGGCGTCGAGGCGGTCACCGACCGGCTCGGCCTGCTGATCACGCAGGGTGCACTGGGCGTCGACCTGTTCTTCGTGCTGAGCGGTTTCGTGATCGCCTGGACCTACCTGGACCAGCTCGGTCCCCGGCTGCGACTGCGGGACGCCGGCGGGTTCGTCTGGGCCCGCGCGGCGCGGATGTGGCCCGCCTACGCCGTGGTGTTCCACCTGTTCGGGGTCTGGCTGGTGGCCCGGGCGGTGCTCGGCTCCGGCGAGCAGATCGCCTACCAGGCGGTGCAGCCGGAGCTCGGGGTCGGCGCCTGGCTGGAGCAGGTGTTCCTGGTCCAGCTGTGGACCGAGCCCTTCCTCGACGGCGCATCCTGGGTCGGCCCGACCTGGTCGATCAGCGCCGAGTGGCTGGCGTACCTGCTGTTCCCGGTGCTGGCGCTGGTCTTCTTCCGGCTGCGCCGGCTCCCGTTCGCCGTGCTCGCCGCCGGGTCGCTGCTCTGCGCGGCGCCGGTGGCGGCCGCGTTCGTCGTCGTCGGCTCGCCGTACTACCCGTACAGCTGGCTGGTCCGGATCCTCGGCGGGTTCTCCGCCGGGGTGCTCGCGATGCTCGCGGTCCGCCGGTTGCGCGACCGCGACGCCGGTTCCGACCGGCTCGGTGCGTCCGCATCCTCGACGGCGACGGTGCTCGTCGTGGCGGTGCCGCTCGGGCTGCCGGCCGGTGCGGTCGCCGGCGACGGCCTGCACGGGCTGGTCGTCCTGCTCTTCCCGGTCCTGGTCGGTGCGCTCGCGCTGGCCGACCGCGGACCGGCGTACCGCCTGCTCTCCCGCCCGGCGATGGTGCACGGGGGACACGCGTCCTACGCGCTCTACCTGATCCACATCCCGATGTTCGAGCTGCTCTGGTACTTCGTCGACCTCGAGGTCCTGCCCCGCTCGGGCGTCGCCGTCCATGTCGTCGCTCTCGCCGTCTTCCTGGGGACCCTGCCCGTGGCGCACCTGCTGTTCACCCTGATCGAACGCCCGGCCCGCCGCTGGATGCGGGCCCTTCCCGGTCGCGCGTCCGCCGCGCCCGCGGGGCCTGCGATGCCGGCTGCCCGGTCCGGGGCGGAGCCGGTCGACACCCGCGCCGCCCGCCGCGACCCGGAGACGTCGGTGCTGCCCGCGGTCGTCCCCGATCCGGCGACCTCGGTGCTGCCCGCCGTCGTCGCGCCGCGGGCCCCGGGGGAGGCCTCGGCGGGCACCGCCCATCGGATGCTCGAGCGGCTGACCGCGGCCCGGGCGTCCGGTGACGTGTCGGCCGCCGACGTGTCCGCCGACCTGCTCACCGTCGCCCTGCTGCGCGGCGACGGCGCGGGAAGCGGCACGGACCTGTTCACCCCGGCGGCGCCCGACCCCGGCACGCCGACCGGTGCGGACCGGGTGGGGCGGCTGCGCGCGATCCAGCTCGCCGCCCGGGCCGTCGAGGGCGGCGGCGGTCGCGGTGGCAGCGTCCCGGCGCCGCGCGCGACCCGGGCGATGCCGGCCGGCGGCAGCCGCAGCGGCGCGGAGCGCTGCGGCCGGGCCGGCCGGCGGCGCGACGACGTACACGGCAGTGCCGCCACCCCGATCGTCGCCGCCTCCGGGGCCGCGGCCCGCCGCCGTCGTCGTCCGTCGCACGGGAGCTGAGCCACCCCGGCCCGGGTGCGCGTGGCCAGGCGGCGTGCGGCCGCGTCCGGGACGGTCGGGCGCGGGTGCGCGGCCGGTGCGGGCCAGAATGGGTGCCGACCCTGCCCACCAGCCCCGCCCGCACCGGGCAGATGCGGACCGATGATCCCCACCACGCCCTCCCGCGAGGAACTGCCGGACCCCGCGCCCGCCCCGCCAGAGCGGGCTGCGCTGCGCTGGTACCTGCGCCTGGTCCGGAACCATCTCGGCCGCGGCCCCTACCTGGACGTCGACGGCGCCGGTGGGGCGTTGCTGGCCGGGTTGGCGCGGCTGGGCCCGGCCTCCGGCCTGGCCGGGAGCGAGCAGCGGGCCGCGGCGATGCGGGCCGGCGCGCCCGGCTGCCCGGTGCACCGGACAGCGGCCGGGCTGCCCGGCCCGATCGCGACGCTCACCGCCGTCGAGGTGCTGGACCGCCTCCCGGACGACGGCCTGGCCGGTGACACCGGTCCCGGCGGGTGGTTCCGGGTCCTGGAGCCGGGCGGGTGCGCGCTCGTCGTCGCCGCGGACGCCGAGGGCCGGGGCCGGGACCTCGCCGGGGCCCGCTGGCCCGCCCCGCCGGTCCCGCGCGGGCATGTCCGGATCCGGGAGCTGCTCGTCGACGCCGGGTTCGAGATCGTCCGGGAGGGGTCGGACGCGCTCACCGGCGGCCCCTACGGCGGCGTTCCGGTGCTGCTCGACCCGCGTACCGCCCCGGCCCGCACGCAGCGCTCGTCGGGCCGGCTGACGCTGCCCGTCGGCGCCGGTGAGCGTGCGGTGATCGTGGCCAGGAAGCCCGGGTAGGCCGTACCGGGCAGGATGCGGGGCATGAGCGACGTACAACCCCTCGGACCCGACGAGCTCCTCACCACGACCCGCTCGGTGCGCAAGCGGCTGGACCTGGACCGCCCGGTGTCGATGGACCTGATCCGGGACAGCCTCGAGGTCGCGCTGCAGGCACCCAGCGGCTCGAATCAGCAGGGCTGGCACTGGCTGGTGATCACCGATGCCGGGAAGCGGGCCCGGATCGGCGAGTACTACCGGCAGGCGTTCACCGCCTACCGGAACTCCTCGGCGTACCCGACGAGCACCTCCTGGGGTGACGCCGACCGGGACGCCACCCAGAACCGCGTCGCGGACAGTGCCGGCTACCTCGCGGAGAAGATGGGCGAGGTCCCGGTGCTGATCATCGCGGCGATGAACGCGAAGGCGGACCTGCCCGCGGCGAACCAGGCCGGCATGTGGGGATCGCTGCTCCCTGCCGCGTGGAGCCTGCAGCTGGCGCTGCGCGCCCGCGGTCTCGGCAGCGCCTGGACGTCGCTGCACCTGCAGTACGAGAAGGAGATCGCCGAGCTGCTCGGCGTCCCCGACCACGTCCGGCAGGGCGTGCTGCTGCCGGTCGCCCACTTCACCGGTGAGTCCTTCAAGCCCGCCAAGCGCCAGCCCCTGGCCGAGGTCCTCCACGAGAACGCCTGGTAAGCGGCACCGACCGCTCCACAACGTGCTCGGGAGTGGGCGCTCGGGAGGGGAGCGGTCAGATGGGGAGCTTGCGGAAGAGGGGGCGGGGGACGTGGCGCAGGGCGCTCATCACGAACCGCATCGGGCCCGGTGCCCAGACCAGCTCCTTCCGGTTGCGCACCGCGTCGGTGATGACGTCCGCGACCGCCTGCGGGGTGGTGGCCAGCGGGGCCGGGTCCAGGCCGTCGGTCATCTTGGTGTGCACGAAGCCGGGCCGGACGATCGTCACGGTGACACCGTGCTCGCGCAGCGCCTCGGTCAGCCCGGTGTAGAAGGCGTCCATCCCGGCCTTGGTAGAGCCGTAGACGAAGTTCGACCGCCGCGCCCGCTCCCCGGCGACCGAGGAGATCGCGACGATGGACCCGTGGCCCTGCTCGCGGAACCGCTCGGCCAGCGCGACGCCGGTCGACACGGTCGCGGTGTAGTTGACCTGGGCCAGCTCGACCGCGTACTCGACGTCGGTCCAGGCCTTCTCGTTGTCCCCGAGCAGCCCGAACGCGACGACCGCGACGTCGATGTCACCGCCGGCGAAGGCCTGCTTGACGACGTCGGCGTGCGTGTCGACCGCGGCGGCGTCGAAGTCGACGGTCTCCACGGCGCAGCCGAGCGCCTTCAGCTCGGTACCGGCGGCGTCCCGGCGGGCGGAGGGACGGGCGGCCAGCACCACCCGCATCGGGCGGTCCGCGGCGAACGCGCGCACGGTCGCCAGGCCGATCTCGGAGGTTCCGCCCAGCAGCAGGATGCTCTGCGGGTTGCCCACGGCGTCGATCATGATTCGGGGAGCTCCAGTTCAGAGGGTCAGCTTGAGGCGGCGGGACATGTCGGAGGCGAACACGCCCGTCGGGTCGACGGTGTCGCGGGTCGCCTTCCACTCGTCGAACCGCGGGTAGCCGGCGGCAAAGGCCTCCGGCGATGTCCGTGACTCCTTGGCCAGGTACAGCCGCCCGCCCGCGGCGAGCACCAGCTCGTCGAGCTCGGTGCAGAACCGGGACAGGCCGCTCCCGATCGGGAAGTCGACGGTGATCGTCCACCCCTCGGTCGGGAACGACAGCGGTGCGTCGTTGCCCGCACCGAAGCGCTTGAACACGTTCAGCGCGGAGTCGAACGGCGACTGCGCGATCCGCTCGACGATCCGGCGCAGCGCCGCCTCCTCGCCGCGCGGGACGACGAACTGGTACTGCAGGAAGCCCTTCGAGCCGTAGATCCGGTTCCAGCCGCCGAAGACGTCGAGCACCTGGTAGAAGGCCGTGATGTTCTGCACCGACCCGCGCTGGCGCTTCGGGGCCTTGCGGAACCACAGCTCGCTGAAGGCCTTGACCGAGAGCTTGTTGAGCAGCCCGTTCGGGAAGACGTCCGGGAACGTCAGCAGCTGCGGGGCGTCGAAGCGCAGCGGGTCGGACCGCAGCCTGTCCGGCAGCTGGTCGACGGTCGCGAGCGAGCCCCGCGTGAGCACGCTGCGGCCCAGCTGCGCGCCGGTCGTCGTGGTGTCGAACCAGGCGGCGGAGTAGCCGTAGGTGTCGTCGGAGCCGTCGGTGAGCAGCTCCAGCAGGCCGTCCAGGTCGTCGGTGCGGTCGGTGTCGACGACGAAGTACGCCGACTCCGTGCGGTGCAGCCGCACCGTCGCCCGGACGATCACCCCGGTCAGGCCCATCCCGCCGACGGTGGCCCAGAACAGGTCCTTCTCGGGCCCGTCCGGCGTCAGCTCCTTCACCGAGCCGTCCGCGGTCACCAGCTGCAGCCACTCGACGTGGTTGCCGAAGCTGCCCTTGGTGTGGTGGTTCTTGCCGTGCACGTCGGCGCCGATCGCGCCGCCGATCGTGACCTGGCGGGTGCCGGGCAGCACCGGGACCCAGAGCCCGTGCGGCAGCGCGGCGCGCATCAGCTGGTCCAGGCTGACCCCGGCATCGACGTCCGCGAGGCCGGTGTCCGGGTCGATCGCGTGGATCCGGTCCAGGGCCGGCATCTCCAGGACGACCCCGCCCGCGTTCTGCGACGGGTCGCCGTAGGACCGGCCGAGGCCGCGCGCGATGACCCCGCGCTCGCCGGCCGTGCGGACCGTCTCGGCGACATCCTCGGCGTCCCGGGGGGTGACGACCTGGGCGAGGGTCGCCGCGGTCCGCCCCCAGCCGTGCAGGGACTCGACGCGGCGCGGGGCGCCGGTCCTGACGCTGGTGGGAGCGGTCGTGTCCGTCATCGGGGAGGAGGCTACCGAGGCTCGCCGATCATCCCGCCGCCACCCGTCGCCGGCGGCCGGGGTGACAGGCTGGCCGGGTGCCGGCCGCCACCGAGACCACCCCCGGGCCGCGGCACGCCCGCGTCCCGCTGCCGCCCCGCCGGGCGTGGCGGCCCCCGGCGGGGAGGTACGTGCTGCTCGGCCTCGGGTACCTGCTGGTGTCGCTGTGGCTGCAACGCCGGGTGCTGGCCGACCCGTCGGGGCTGCTGATCGGGCACGTCACCGCGGACGCCGACATGTTCGCCTGGTGGCTGAACTGGTTCCCGTTCGCGGTCGCGCACGGCGAGAACCCGCTGCTCACGGACTGGATGCACTGGCCGTACGGGCTGAACGCGCTGTGGAACACCGCGGTGCCGCTGCTGGCGCTCGCGCTGTCGCCGGTCACCGCGGCCGCGGGATCGATCACCGCGTTCAACGTCGGCGTGGTGCTCGGGCCGGTGGTGTCCGGGCTGCTGATGGTGCTGGCCCTGGGGCCGTACGTCCGCTCGCCGGGGGCTCGCGGCCTGGCCGCGCGAGGTGTCGCCGGACTGCTCTACGCGTTCTCCCCGTTCCACCTCGCACACGCGGTCGCCGGGCACCTGAACCTGCTCTGGTCGGTCCTGCCGCCGGTGCTGCTCCTGCTCGCGCACCACCTGTTCGCCCGCGGGCCGGACGGCGGGCCGGGCCTGCGCCGGCCGTGGCGCCTCGGCGCGCTGACCGGGCTCGCCCTGGTGGGGCAGCTGGTGCTCTACACCCAGACCCTCGCCGTCGGTGTGATCTTCCTGGTGCTGACGGCGGTCGTGCTCGCGCTGCGCTTCCCGCGCCGGATCGGCGCCGCGCTGCCCGGGCTGACGCGGGCCGGGGCCGGCTGCGCCGGGGTGGTCGCGGTGCTCGGCGCATACCCGCTCTACCTGGTGCTGGCCGGTCCCGCGCGGCCGCGCTCGGCGATCCGTGACGTGCACTCGACCGGCGCCGACCTGGCGAACGTGCTGGTCCCGACCCGGATGTCGGCGGTCCGGCTCGCCCCCGACTCGGCGGCCGACGAGCTCGCCTCGCACATCGGGGAGCAGGGCGGTTACGTCGGGCCCGCGATGCTCGCGCTGCTCGTCGTCGCGGTGCTGGTGATCCGCTCGACGGCGCTGCGGGTCGTCGCCGCGATCGGTGCGCTGTCCTGGCTGTGCTCGCTGGGCACCGCCGTGGTGCTGTTCGACGAGCAGCTCCCGATCACGCTGCCGTGGGCGGCGGTGGCCGAGGTCCCGCTGCTCTCGCAGGTCGAGCCGGTGCGGATCCAGATCGTGACGGCGCTGTGCGTGGCGGCGGCCGTCGGCATCTGGATCGACCGGATGCCGCTCGCCCCCGCCCCGACGGCGGTGGCGGCGCTGCTCCTGACCGGGTTCGCCCTGGTGTCCTGGCTGCCGGCGGACGCCCAGGAGGTGCGGGCGGCGTCCACCCCGGCGTTCTTCACCGACACCGCGGGCGCGCTGGACCCGGCCGACGTCGTCGAGATCTACCCGCGGATCACCGCCGGCTGGAACGACGGCGCGGTCGGCATGCGCTGGCAGGCGGCGTCCGGTCCGGACTTCCGGATCCGCGGCGGCTACTTCATCGGCGCCGACCCGGACGACGACGTCGTCATCCAGTCCCGGTGGAACCGCTACCAGATCGGGGCCCGCTGGGTGGCCGACGGCAAGAACGACCCCAGCGACGCCTACGCCGCCCGCGCCGCCGCCGAGCTGCGCGACCTCGGTGTCACCGCGATCACGGTGGTGCCCGGGGCGTCCCCGGAAGGCGGCGACGACGACCGCGTCCGCGCCTGGACGCAGCGGGTCACCGACGATCCCGGCCGCTACGACGGTGGTGTCTGGTTGTTCCGCACGCCGGTCGCGGCGCCGGTCGGCTAGGTGGCGCGTTTACCCTGGGCACATGGAGGGACGGCGGCTTCCGGAGGAGCGGCGCGAGATCAGGATCTCGGACGCCGACCGCGAGCGTGCCGCGGAACGCCTGAACCGGGCCCTGGGCGAGGGCCGGATCACCGTCGAAGAGCTGCAGGAGCGGTTGAGCACCGTCTACGCCGCCCGCTTCGGCGTCGACCTGGTGCCGGTCCTGGCCGACCTGCCCGGCGACCCGCTGGACCTGTCCGCGGACGTGCTGGCCACCCCGGTCGGCCCGCCCACCGTCCTGCGCGGCGGGGTCGGCGGGCTGAAGCGGCGCGGGGACTGGAACGTCCCGGCCCGACTGCGGGTGCAGAGCTCGTTCGGCCCCGTGCTGCTGGACTTCTGTGACGCCGAACTGCCCCGCCCGGTCGTCGAGATCGAGCTGGAGCTGGGGGCGGGTTCCGCCCGGATCCTGGTCCCGGCCCAGGCGACCGCCGACGTCGACGGCCTGGTGTCGAGCTACGGCTCGGTCCGCTCCAAGGTGCCCGCCCGCGCCGTGCAGGGCCGCCCGCACTTCCGGATCTACGGCCGCACCGCCGCCGGGTCGGTCACCGTACGGACCCGCTACACCTTCGCCGGCCGGCACTTCTGACTCCCCGGGGACGGGGCTCAGCGGAACCAGCGGCCCTCGCTGCGGCGTGGTGCCCAGCGCGGTCCGGTTCGCCGCTATCCGCGGGTCCCCGCCGAGGATCCGGACCGCGTGCCGGCGTCCGCCCGGCGCAGCCCGGCGACCAGGTTGACCAGGTTGACCAGGTTGACCAGGGTGGACTTGCCGGCCCCGTTCGGGCCGAGCAGCCCGGTCAGGCTGCCCTCGGCGAGCTCCAGGTCGACGCCGTCCAGCGCCACGGTGTCGCCGTAGCGGCGGGCGGCCCCGGCCAGTACGACGGGTGCGCTCACGACCCGACCTCGCTCTCGCCCTGCGGCGCGAGCAGCGTGCGCAGGGCCGTGGTGTAGTCCTCGAACGCCCGCCGGCCGGTTCTCGTCAGCTCGACATGTGTGACCGGGGTACGGCGCTGATGGGTCTTGGTGATCACGACGTAGCCGGCGTCCTCCAGCTTGCGCAGGTGCGTCGAGAGGTTCCCGGCGGTCATCTCCAGCAGTTCCTGCAGGCGGGGGAAGGTCATCCGGTCCCCGTCGGAGAGCGTCGCGAGGGTGGCGGTCACCCGCAGCCGGGCCTGCGCGTGGATGACCGGATCGAGCTCGGTCACCGCCGCACGCCCCGGTAGATCCCCATGGCGACGAGCGCCCCGCCGCCGCCGATGCCCATCACCAGCGTGTTCCACGGCCCCGGTGTGAAGGCGGTGGTCACCGCGACCGCCTGCACGACGAGCCCGAGCGCGTAGTCCGGGATGCAGCGGTGGAACGCGCCCGTTACCGTGTACATCACGCCGACGACGAACACGAACAGCGCCGGGATCAGGTCGGCGCCCGCCTCGCCGGCGGTGGTCGCCAGCACTGCCGCGAGGGCGCCGGTCCCCGCCATCGCGGCGAACCAGCCGAAGCCGTACATGGCCCCGAACCGGCTGGACGGTCCGGCGACGCCCCGGCCCATCCGGGCTCCGAGGACGGCGCTGACCGCGCAGCCGGCGAGGACGAGCACGCCGGTCGTGATCCCGGCGACGTCCGGGGCCCAGACCTCGCTCTCCGCGCCGAACCAGGCCAGTCCGATGAACACCCAGGCCGCACCCCAGAGCAGGAAGTACGGGCCGATGTTCGGCTCCTGGCGGGCCTGCTCGCTCTGGATGATCGCCATCGCGTCGGCGGCCGAGGCCGGTGGCTCGTCGTCGATGTCGGTGCTCGGTCGGTCCGTCATGGTGTCCTCCGGTGTGGATCGCGCCAACTGGTTTGCTGTCACATGTAGTTTGTAGCGCAAACTCGTTGGTGGTGTCCAGGGGAATCGACCGGAGCGGGGATCCGGACGCGCCCGATGCGGGGTGCGGCGGCCGGCGCCGACCGGCCCCGTTACCCTCGAACGGTGACCGCCACCGAGCCCTCGCGGGCCGAGAGCCAGCGCGATCCGGCCGCCGGCGAGGCCGCGAGCCCCACCCCGCGGAACGGCCTGGTCCGTCAGCTGGGCAGCTTCGTCGTGATCGGCGTGCTGGCCGCGGTCGTCGACTTCGGCGTCTACCACCTGTTGCTCAATCTCGGCCTGTGGGTGCCGGTGTCGAAGGGGATCAGCTTCATCCTCGGCACGACGACCGCGTACCTGCTGAACAAGCGGTTCACCTTCACCGGCGCGGACACCGGCGGCAAGGCCCGTTTCGCCGGTTTCGTGGCGCTCTACGGCACGACGTTCGCGGTGAACGTCGGGATGAACTCGCTGGTCCTGCACCTGCTGCCGCCGATGAACCACGGCGAGTCGCTGGCCTGGCTGGTCGCCCAGGGCACCGCCACCGCGATCAACTTCGTGATGCTGCGATACGTGGTCTTCAAGGAGCGCCCGGCTACCTGAGCCCGGCCGCCGCACCCTGCACCGGTCGCCGCACCCGTTCACCGGTCGCCGCACCCGTCGCGACCGGTGCGCCGGCTGACGACGGGGTGCGTCGGGTCCGTCAGACGCGTACGCAGCCGTTGTGCCATCCCGCCGGGTCCGTCGTCGGCGATCTCCGACCAGATCCAGCGGACTACGGTGAGGCCGGTCGCCCGGATCCGGTCCTCGCGACGCTTCTCCCGCCACAGGACGTCCGCGAGGTCGTCGCCCGGGCGCAGGGCCCGGCCGTACTTCACCCGGCCGTCGAACTCGCCCACCACACCGAGGCCGGGCCAGGCGAAATCGGTCCGGACCCCCTGGCCCGGGACCGCCCACTGGGTGACCGGCGCCGGCAGTCCCGCCAGCCGCATCCGGAGGCGGCTCCGCGACTCGCCGGGGCTCTCGCAGCGCGGGTCGGCGAGGGCGAGCACCCGCCGTGCCGGCAGGACGCCACGCCGGCCGGCGAACCGGGTG
Source organism: Pseudonocardia nantongensis (assembly GCF_046546495.1). Classification (NCBI taxonomy): domain Bacteria; kingdom Bacillati; phylum Actinomycetota; class Actinomycetes; order Pseudonocardiales; family Pseudonocardiaceae; genus Pseudonocardia; species Pseudonocardia nantongensis. Next base: position 89,992 of record NZ_JBKGXT010000003.1, read on the forward strand.
AGCACCTGTCGCACCTCGTCGATCGTCGTGGCCCCGGGATCGGGCGGCCGTGACGGGTCGCGTCGCACCCACAGGTGCAGCGCGGCGTCCACCGTCACCAGCGCCCGTTCGGCGGGCAGCGTCCGCGCCAGGTCGGCGACCGTGCGCGCCGCGGACGTGACGTGCAGCCCACCGAGATCGACGACGTCCGGCTCCGGCAACGGCGCACCGTGCACGTGCGTTCGTGCGCGCACCCGACCACCGTCGCGCCGGTCCCTGATCACGTGCAGCCGGTCCAACGGGACGCCCCAGACCGGGAGGCCGAGCGCGAGGGCGGCGGTGACATGACCGAACACGGCCCCGTCGGCGAGATCCGGGGCGACGCCCCGGGCGCGGAGGACGTGCATCGCTTCGGCCGAGGGAGCCTCGGCTCCGGCCAGGCGGTAGACGCCGCGGCGGACCGTCAGGAGCCGTCCGGTCCGGAGCAGCCGGTCGATCTCGTCGCGGCCGAGTCCCGCTCCGAGCAGCGTGCCGCGGCGGAGCAGTCCGGCGGCGTCCGGTGGGACGGTCTCGAGCGGATCCATGCCTGTCACGGTGCGTCCGTGCCGGTCCCCGGGACAGTCCCTGCTCGGTCCGGCTGTGGACAGCGGCGCCTGGCGCGGGCGCTGTGGCAGGTATGTGGACAAACGCCCGCCCGGGCCGCGCCCGTACACCGTCAGGGTCGGACCGGTGTGCTCGGCACTCCGGCCGGACATCGCCGCACCGCGTGCCGCACCGCGCGTGCAGCTGCCGCACCCGGTGTGCCGCTGCCGCACCTGTTGCTACGGGTGCGGCACCGGGCGACGGGGTGCGCCGCGCCCGGTGTGCACCGGGCGACGCGGCGCGGGGCGGGTCAGGCGCGGTGGAAGCGTTCGGCTCGGCCCTGGTTGAGGAGGCGGAGCCAGTTGGCGAAGCCGCGGGGGTCGCGTTTCGTGACCAGGAAGTACCAGGCGAACCTGGGCAGCTCCAGGAGGCCGATCTTCCGCATCCCGGGCTGGGCCATCAGGTAGCCGCGGTTGCGGTAGGTGTAGTAGCGCTTCACCGGGTCGCCCGGATCCTGGGCGTGCAGCCGTCCGCCGAGCATCGGCTTGAACTCGTCGGAGCCGTAGGGGTGCAGGTAGCCGGCGTGCAGGGCGGTGCCGAACGGCAGCCCGGAGCGGACCATCCGCCGGTGCATCTCGACCTCGTCGCCGCGGACGAACAACCGCAGGTCCGGCACCCCGATGACCTCGAGCGTGGAGGCACGGAACAGGGCGCCGTTGAAGAACGAGGCGATGCCGGGGAGCAGCGCGTCGTCGTCGCCACCCGCCAGCAGCGCCGAGCGGGTGCGGTGCCAGGTCACGCCCCGGCGCAGCGGGAACGCCAGCCGGTCCGGGTCCGCCTTGTCGGCGACCACCGGGGACACGGCCGCCAACCCGCGCTGCGACGCCAGGTCCAGCAGCGTCGCGAGGGTCGACTCGTCGGCGGCGTGCCCGTCGTCGTCGGCGAGGAAGATCCAGTCGGCACCCATCGCCAGCGCGTGCAGCATGCCCAGGGCGAACCCACCGGCCCCGCCCAGGTTGGTCCAGGACGGCAGCCAGGTGGTCGGCAGCGGGCACGCCTCGACGGCCTCGCGGGCCGGCTGGTCCGGCCCGTTGTCGACGACGATCAGGTGCGCGACCGGGCGGGTCTGCTTCGCCATCGCGGTGAGCGAGTCGACCAGCAGGTCGGCGCGGTGCCGGGTGACGATGACGCCGACGACCGAGCCCGGCGGCAGCGGGGCCGACGGCACCGTCACGCGGCGCCGCCCTCGAACGGCGTCCGGCCCTTGTAGTGGTCCAGAACCTGCTGCAGCGGGCCGAACTCCTTGATCGTCCCGTGCTCCATCCACAGCGCGGTGTCGCACAGGTCGGCCAGGAACTCGTCGGAGTGCGAGGCGAACACCAGGATCCCGGAGCGATCGACCAGCTGGTGCAGCCGGCCGCGGGCCTTGGCCAGGAACTCGGCGTCGACGGCGCCGATGCCCTCGTCGAGCAGCAGGATGTCCGGATCGATCGAGGTGACGACGCCCAGCGCCAGCCGCACCCGCATGCCCGTGGAGTACGCCCGCAGCGGCATCTCCAGGTAGTCGCCGAGCTCGGTGAACTCGGCGATGTCGTCCATCCGCGCCTCCATCTGCTTCCGGGTCATGCCCAGGAACAGCCCGCGGATGACGATGTTGTCGTAGCCGGAGATCTCCGGATCCATCCCGACCGCGAGGTCGAAGATCGGCGCGACCCTGCCGCGCACCGCCGAGCGGCCGCGGGTCGGCTCGTAGATGCCGGCCATCAGCCGCAGCAACGTGGACTTGCCGGCACCGTTGTGCCCGACCAGCGCGACCCGGGCGCCCTTGTCCAGCTTGAGCGTGATCTCCCGGAGCGCCTCGATGATCGGCACCTTGGCCTCGGTGCCGATCCGGCCGCCGGCCCGGCCGAGCACGGCCTTCTTCAGCGACCGGGTCTTCGCGTCGAAGATCGGGAAGTCGACCGCGGCGTGGTCGATGCGGATGCGGGGATCTGACACAGGACTCACACCCAGTACGCGACGCGGGATCGGTAGTTGCGCAGGCAGACCAGCGCGGCGGCCCAGCCGATCAGGGTGATCACCCCGGCCACCACCCAGTACCGGCCGATGATCTCCTGCCCGAGCAGCGGGCGCCGGAGGATCTCCAGGAAGTGGAAGACCGGGTTCAGCTCGACCAGGCTGGCGCGCTCGCGAGCGGCCTCGCTGTTGTTCGTGAGGATCTCCACCGACCACACGATCGGGGTCAGGTAGAAGATCAGCTGGGTCATGCTGGCGATGATCGGCGGGATGTCCCGGAACCGGGTCGCGAGGATGCCGGACAGGATCGCGATCCATCCGCCGTTCAGCGCGACCAGCGCGAATGCCGGCAGCGCCAGCAGCAGTGACCAGCCCAGCGGGTGCGGGAACACCACCATCAGCACGGCCCAGACGACCAGGTTGTGCAGGAAGAACAGCGTCTGGCGCCAGATCAGCCGGTAGATGTGCAGGGTCAGCGGCGCGGGCAGGAACTTGATCAGACCTTCGTTCGAGATGAAGACCTCGCTGCCCTCGAGGATGCAGCCGGAGATGAAGTTCCAGATCAGCAGGCCGACCGCGACGTGCGGGAGGAACGTCTCGATCGGCGTCTCGAACAGTGCCGAGTAGAGGATGCCCAGCCCGAGCGCGATCACGCCCATGCTGATCGAGACCCACAGCGGGCCCAGCACCGAGCGCCGGTAGCGCTGCTTGATGTCCTGCCAGCCCAGGTGGCCCCATAGTGGGCGCGCCACCCAGCCCTGATGAAGATCCGCGAACGCCCGGCGCCAGCTGCGCGGGCTCGACACCTCGGACGGATCGACGACGTCGCCCGGCTCGTTGTCGGTCACGGTCACGGCCACTCGACGAGGGTACTCACGGCCCTCCCGCGGGCCCGGCAGGGGATGGTCCGGCCGGGACGCACGGAAACCGCAGGTGAGCGGGTGGTCAGAGGTACTGCCCGGTCCCGCGCCCGAGGCCGTCCGGCATGCCGGACGGCTCCGCCCCGTCCGCGGCGCCCGGTGGCAGCCCGCGCCGCATCTGCTCCAGCTGCGCCCGGGCGGCCATCTGCTGGGCGAACAGCGCCGTCTGGATGCCGTGGAACAGACCCTCCAGCCATCCCACCAGCTGCGCCTGGGCGATCCGCAGCTCGCTCTCGGACGGCGTCTGGTCGGCGGTGAAGGGCAGGCTGAGCCGCTGCAGCTCCTCGCGCAGCTCCGGCGCCAGGCCCTCCTCCAGCTCCTTCACCGAGTTCTCGTGGATCTCCTTGAGCCGGCTGCGGGAGGCCTCGTCCAGCGGGGCCGCCTTCACCTCCTCCAGCAGCTGCTTGATCATCGTGCCGATCCGCATGACCTTGGCCGGCTGCTCGACCATCGACGCCGGACCCTGCTGCTCGTCGTCCGCGCCGCCGGACGGGACGCGGGCCATGCCCACCGGGCGGCCGTCCGCACCGACCACCATGACCCGCTCGTCCGGGGTCTCCTGCTCGTCGCTCATGGGCGTCATTCTGGCCCGGCCGGGGGCGCGGTCGCAGCCGGATCAGGCGTCCGGGTTCAGGAGCAGCAGCTTGCCGACGACGCCGCCGCCGTCCAGCCGCCGGTGCGCCTCCGCGGCGTCTGCCATCGAGAACCGCTCGAAGACGATCGGCCGGACGGTCCCGGCCCCGAACATCGGCCAGACCCGCTCCCGCACCTGCGCGACGATCCCGGCCTTGGACTGCTTCCCCTCGACCGGCCGGCCGCGCAGCCCCATAGCGGCGATGTGCGCCCGCTTCGCCAGCAGCGCGCCGATGTTGAGCTCGGCCTTCACCCCGCCCTGCATCCCGATGATCATCAGGCGGCCGTCCTTGGCCAGCGCGGACAGGTTGTTGGCCAGCGCCTTGGCGCCCATGTTGTCCAGGATGACGTCGGCGCCGTGGCCGTCGGTGGCCTTCTTCAGCTCCGCGGCGACGTCGTCGTGGTAGTCGATGACGATGTCCGCGCCCAGGTCACGGCAGGTCTGCAGCCGGTCGGCGTGCCCGGCGGTGGCCGCCACCCGGGCGCCGAACGCCTTCGCCACCTGGATCGCGTGCGTGCCGATGCCCGACGACCCGCCCTGGATCAGGAACGTCTCGCCCTCGGCCAGCGCGCCGGCCATGAACACGTTCGACCAGACCGTGCACGCGACCTCGGGCAGGCCGCCTGCCTCCTCGACCGACACGCCGTCCGGGATCGGGAGCAGCTGCACCGCCGGGACGGCGACCTTCTGCGCGTAGCCGCCGCCGGCCAGCAGCGCGCAGACCTCGTCGCCGACCGCCCATCCCGTGACGCCCTCGCCGAGCGCCGCGATCCGCCCGGAGCACTCCAGGCCGAGGATCTCCGAGGCGCCCGGCGGGACCGGGTAGTTGCCCTGCACCTGGAGCAGGTCGGCCCGGTTGACCGCGGAGGCGACGACGTCGACGACGACCTCGCCGGGGCCCGGCACCGGGTCCGGGACCTCCTCCCAGGCCATCTGCTCCGGACCGCCGTACTCCGCCAAGGTGATCGCCTTCATGGCTCCGGACGGTATTGCGTCGCGGCGTCCGGGGCGATCGGGGGAGACTCCGGCGGCATGGACTCGCTGCCCGCCCCGATCGACCCGGTGCCCGATCCCTGGCCGGTGCGCGGGCTGGTGCTGCGCACCCCGCGCCTGGAACTGCGCCCCGACGACGACGCGTCGCTGCGCGAGCTCGTCGCGCTGGCCCACCGTGGGATCCACCCGGCGTCGGAGATGCCGTTCCAGGAACCGTGGACCGCCGCGGACCCGCGCTACCTGGGTCGCGGGATGCTGCAGCACTTCTGGTCGCAGCGGGCGACGCTGGCTCCGGAGTCGTGGGGCCTGCACCTCGTCGTGCGTGCCGGGGACCGGGTGATCGGGCTGCAGAGCCTGACCGCGCACCGGTTCGCGGTGCTGCGCGAGGTGGACACCGGGTCCTACCTGGGCCGGGAGTTCCAGGGCCGGGGCTACGGCACCGAGATGCGAGCGGGGGTGCTCGCGTTCGCGTTCGACCTGCTCGGCGCGACGATCGCGCGCTCGGGCTACGTGGAGGGCAACACCGCCTCGGCGCGGGTGTCGCAGCGGCTCGGCTACCGCCCGGACGGTACCCGGCTGCTCCCGACGGGCGGTCAACGGGTCGTCGAGCGCCGGCTGCTGCTGGCACGGGAGGACTTCGTCCGCCCGGCCCGGCCACCGGAGGTGCGGGGCTACACGCCGGAGCTGGCCGGCCTGCTCGGGGCGGCACCGCCCGTGCGTGAATGGACGGCATGATCCACCGACGGAGCCCTGGCGATCTCGTGCACGGTGCGCTCGAGCTGGAACACACCCCGGACGGGGTACTCCCGCACCGGATGCCGGCGTGGGCCCGGGCGCGCGGGGACGGGCAGCTGGCCATGGCCGAGGCCCAGCCGTCCGGGGTACGGCTGGTGTTCCGGACCGCGGCGACGGCCGTCGAGCTGGTGACGGTGCGCACCCGGGTCGGCTACCGGGGGATCGGTCTGCGCCCGGACGGCGTCTACGACCTGCTGGTCGACGGCCGGCTCGCCGGCCGGGCAGGTGTCGACGGCGGGAAGACCCTGCTCCTGGACCCTGCCACCGGGACCTCGACGACCGAGCCGGGCCCGCCTGGGACCGTCCGGTTCGACGGCCTGCCCGGGCGGTCGGCGGTCGTCGAGATCCGGCTGCCGTACAACGAGATCACCGAGCTGGTCGAGCTGCGCGCCGACGCCCCGGTGGAGCCGGTCCCGGCCACCGGGCGCCGGGTGTGGCTGCACCACGGCAGCTCGATCAGCCACGGCTCGAACGCGGACGGGCCGAGCGGGACCTGGCCCGCGCTGGCCGCCGCAGCCGGCGACGTCGAGCTGGTCAACCTGGGCCTGAGCGGCAGCGCGCTGCTCGACCCGTTCACCGCGCGGGTGCTGCGCGACACCCCGGCCGACCTGGTCAGCGTCAAGCTGGGGATCAACGTGGTCGGTGCGGACCTGATGCGGTTGCGCGCGTTCGGCCCCGCCGTGCACGGGTTCCTGGACACCATCCGGGACGGGCACCCGGACGTCCCGCTGCTGGTCGTCTCGCCGATCCTCTGCCCGATCCACGAGCACGCGCCGGGTCCGCTGGAGCCCGACCTCACCGGCGGCACGGTGCGGTTCCGCGCGACCGGTGACCCGAACGGGGTCCGGGCCGGGCAGCTGACCCTGTCCGTGGTCCGCGACGAGCTCGCCCGGATCGTGGCCGAGCGCTCAGCCGACGACCCGAACCTGTCCTACCTGGACGGCCGCGAGCTCTACGGCACCGCGGACGCCGACGAGCTGCCGCTGCCGGACCGGCTGCACCCGGACGCCGCCACCCACGACCGGATGGGCGGGCGGTTCGCCGCGCGCGTCTTCGCCCCGGCCGGCCCCTTCAGCCGAGCGTGAAGGCCCCCATTTCCGCGTTGCGGAGCCATCGTGCGGGGTCACAGGGGTTCTGTGGCGCGGGAGGGCTCCACAACGCGGAAGGGTGGTGGGGTGTGCTCACGGCTCGGCCGTCGCGGCATGGGTGAGGAGCCTTGCGGCCATCTGCTCCGGGTACTCGCCGGGCAGCACGAGGCCTCCGGCAGACCTCGACGGTGCCGTGGGGCAGTGACCCGGCCCGCTCACTCCGCGGGGTCGCGTCCCGCAGCGCCGTCCCGGGTGCCGCTCCAGAGTTGGGGGACCGGTTTCCCCGCCGAGACGCAGATGAGCGGGATTCGTCGATCCCTGCGGCCCGCTGAGCTGCATGTCGGCGGGAACCGGCGGGTTCGCCCCGAGCCCCGGGAAGATCGTGTCCCATCGCGCCGGGGTGCCCGTCCACGTAGCGGGCGGCACGCCACCCGACGACCACCCGATACCCTCCCGGCGGAAGCGTGGCAGAGCGGCCGAATGCACCCGCCTTGAAAGCGGGCGTCCGAAAGGACCGCGGGTTCGAATCCCGCCGCTTCCGCCACAGGTCAGCGGCATGATCGGCGATCACGAATCGTCCTGCTCGTCTTCGTTGACAACAGCGGATGACAACAACCCGCCGGTGACAGCGGTACTGAGCTGCGAGAGCGCCGCGGCTTTCTCGTCGAGGTTGCCGTGCGCATAGACGGTCATCGTGACCTTGACGTCGCTGTGCCCGACGATCTCCCGCACGACGTGCGGCGGGATGCCGAGCGCGAGCAGCAACGACACGGCGGTGTGCCGGAGGTCGTGGAACCGCATCCGCCCGAGGCCCGCCGCCCTGCGGATCTGGTGCCACTGCGCGGCGAGCGTGCGCGGCGAGACGGATCCGCCCAGCGGCGAGGTGAACACGAGACCGGTTTCCGTCCAGCGGTCACCGGCGATCTCCCGCTCGCCGTCTTGCCGCTTCCGGTGCTCCTGCAGCGCGTCGATGACGGTTGTGGGCAGCGGGACGATCCGCCGGGACGCCCGGGACTTCGGCGGACCGAGATGCGCCTTGCCGTTGGCCCAGGTGAGCGACTGACGGACGGCGAGCTTGCCGACGTCCAGGTCGACGGCATCCCAGGCGAGGCCCAGCAGCTCGCCACGCCGCATCCCGAGCACGATCGCGCACAGGTACAGCGCGTACAGCCGATCGTCGGCGATCCGGGCGAGCAGCGCACGGGCCGCCACAGGGTCGAGGCTGGTCCCGACGTCGTACTCCGGGTTGGAGACCTGCACGAGCTTGGCGACGTTGCGCCCGATCAGCTCTTCGCGCACCGCGTTGGACAGCGCGTTCCGCAGGACCGCGTGGGCGAACTGGACCATGCGGGCCGAGAGCTTCCGTGGACCTCCGCCGCTGCCGCTGATCTCCTTCTCACGCAGCGTGGCGAGCAGCGTGCGGACATCCGCCGGTCCCAGCTCGTCGACCAACTCCGCCATGCGTCGAGCGTACGAGCGGCACCGTCTCCGTGATGCCGGCGCTCCTGCCCCTATACGTTCAGGTCCCTGAAATAGCGGGCAACTGGCCAGCGTTCGAAGCCGAGTGCCTCGTACGCGGCCCGCGCCGGCGCATGGCCCGGGTCGCCACCCGTCTCAACCATCACCATCTGCAGGCCAGCCGTCCGGACACGGTCGAACGAATGTGTAGTGAGAGCCGCGCCGATGCCGCGCCTCTGGTGTCTCGGATCGACGGCCAGGACGTAGATCTCGCCCATGTTGTCCTTCGCGTGCAGCCTGGTGCAGACCCACCCGGCGGCGTTCCCATCGACGAGCGCCACGTCGACATTCTCCGGTTCGTCGTCCAGCACCGTGGCCAGGTCGGCGAGCTGTCGTGCGCGCCAGCCTTCTGGGTAGAACGAGTCGTAGACGAAGCTGGGCACAGCCTGTCGAATCTGCGGGAAGACCGGCTCCCACGCCCTGAGGGAGAGGTCGAGCACCGGCTGGCGATAATCCACGGTGTAGGGCGTGATCGTGACTGCCATGGCCGCAACGTAGCGGGCGTCGCTGACGTCCCACGTGCGAGTTTCGAGTACCGCGACTGACCACAACGCTGACCGCAACCCGGACGGCGACGGCGACACACAGCAGGACGGCCGCGGACTCATGACCAGCGAGTTTGGGGCCATGACCTGGCTTCTCAGCCACCTTGAAAGCGGGCGTCCGAAAGGACCGGGGGTTCGAATCCCCCCGCTTCCGCCACAGGCTCGCGGTGCCGAAGGTCGTGGAACCCTATGCGACCGAGACCGGCGTCGGCTGCGCCTGCAGGCCTTTCCGTGACACGCATCACTTCGTGACGGTCTTGAGTGTGCCGCGACGGCCGAGTGTCTGCTGGTGCCACACAGCACATCGTTCGAGAGGGCACTCATGGCACTTCCGGAACTCATCACCGTCGAGGAATTCTTCGCCCCGCCGGAGCGCTCCGGCGCGCAGATCTCGCCGGACGGAACCCGGATCGCCTACCTGGCGCCGTGGCGCAACCGGCTCAACGTGTGGGTGCGCGGCATCGACTCCGAGGACGACGCGCGGTGCGTGACCGCCGATGAGACCCGCAGCGTGGTCGGCTTCCACTGGACCGACGACCCGCGCTGGCTGCTCTACCTGCAGGACTCCGGCGGCGACGAGAACTGGCACGTCTACCGGATCGACCTCGACGATCCGGGCTCGTCCGCGGTCGACCTCACGCCGTTCCCCGGGGTGCGCACCTGGGGGCTCGACCTGCCCGTCGGGCGGCCGGGGAAGGCGATCGTGCAGCTCAACACCCGCACCGTCGGCGAGATCGACCTGCACGAGCTCGACATCGCCACCGGGGAGCTCACGCTCCTGGCCCATAATCCCGGGCAGGTGATCGTTTGGCTCTGTGCGCCGGACGGTGAGCTCTACGGCCAGACGTTGACGGACGAGGGGGACATCGAGCTGTCGCGGTGGGACGGCGCGACCGGGTCGCTGAGCCCGGTCGTGGTCTTCGACGGGACCGACCACCCGTTGAACATCTCCCCGTTCCAGCTCACGCCGGACGGCACCGGCGTGTGGATCGGTTCCAACCGGGACACCGACCGGACCCGCCTGGCCAGGCTCGACCTGGCCACCGGGGTGGAGACCGAGGTCGACAGCCATCCGAGTCTCGATCTGGTGCCCGCCCCCTACCCGTCACTGATCACGCATCCGCGCACGGGCGAGCTGCGCGGGGTGCGCTATCTCGGGGAGCGGCAGGTCATCCGGGCGGTGGACCCGCACTTCGCAGAGGTGCTGGAGAAGGTGGAGACACTGTCCGACGGCGACGTCGCCGCGGTGTCGTCCGACGACGCAGGGCAGCGGTGGGTCGTCGCCTTCAACCACGACCGCGACCCGGGTGTCACCTGGTTCTACGACCACACCACGGGGGAGGCCCGGCAGCTCTTCCGCTCGCACCCGCACCTCGGTCCGGAGGTGATGGCGCCGATGGTGCCGGTGACGATCCCGGCGCGGGACGGGCTCAGCCTGCCCGGCTACCTGACGTTGCCGGTCGGGGTCGAGCCGACCGGGTTGCCGCTGGTCCTCGACGTACACGGCGGCCCCTGGGCACGCGACATCTGGATGTTCGACCCGTTCGTGCAGATGCTGGCCAACCGCGGCTACGCGGTGCTGCAGGTCAACTTCCGCGGGTCGACCGGCTACGGCAAGGCCCACACGAGGGCCGCGATCGGCGAGTTCGCCGGCGCCATGCACGACGACCTGATCGACGCCGTGAACTGGGCCGTCGAGCAGGGGTACGCCGATCGGGACCGGGTGGGAGTCTACGGGCTCTCTTACGGCGGCTACGCCGCGCTGGTCGCCGTCACGTTCACCCCGGACGTGTTCGCCGCGGCCATCGACTACTGCGGCATCTCGGACCTCGCGAACTTCATGCGCACGATGCCGCCCGCGGTGCGGGGGATGATGGCCAACAACTGGTACGCCTACGTCGGCGATCCGGCGGACCCGGCGCAGGAGGCCGACATGCTGGTCCGCTCACCGATCAGCCGGGTGGACGACATCCGCACACCGCTGATGGTGGTCCAGGGCGCCAACGACGTCCGGGTGGTGCAGGCCGAGTCCGACAACATCGTCGCGTCGCTGCGTGCCCGCGGCGTCGACGTCGAGTACATGGTCTCCGGCGACGAGGGGCACGGGTTCGCGAACCCGGAGAACCAGATCGACATGTATCGCGCAGCCGAGGCCTTCCTCGCCCGTCACCTGGGTGGGCACGACGGAGCTGACGGCACCGGGACGGCCCCGTCAGCCGTGCTCGAGGGTCGGTGAGCCAGGAGAGTCGTGGTGTCCTCGACGCTCATCGGGCGGCGTCCCCGGCCGTCGTGAAGCTGGTGCTCATCGAGGGCGAGGCGGGCCGGGCCACCGCGAACCACTGTCCGACGAGCACTGCGACGGCCGGCCGCGCCTCCGCGAGCCGGAGGATCCGGCGTGCCGGACCGGGAATCCGTTCGTCGATCCCGGTCAACCCGAGCGCCAGGCGGCCGGGCTCGTCCCGTGCGCGACCCGGAAGCGCCGCACGAAGTAGCCGGCGTCGCGATAGCCGACCCGGGACCCGATCTCGGCGACGGTCAGGTCGGTGTCGACGAGCAGCCGGCGGGCCTCCCGGAGCCGGCGTTCGGTGATCCACTGCTGGACCGTGCGGCCGGTCTCGCGGCCGACGACGGTCGTGAGGTGGCCCGGGGTGAGGCCGACGCCGGCCGCGACGTCGCGCAACGAGATCGGTTCCCGGAACCTGGCCTCGATCAGCTCGAACACCGCGGCCAGCTGCGGGTCGGCGGCCTCGGCCGGGACGTCGTCCTGGAGCCGGCCGAGCGCGACCAGCAGCAGGGTGAGGTGGGCCCGTGCGGCCTCGGCGTAGCCGTCGCGGCGGCCGGTCAGCTCGGCCTCCAGCGCGCCGAGCCGGGCGGTCCAGTCCGGCCGGTCCACGGGCGGGACCGACAGCCGCTGCCCACCGCCCCGGTGGCGGCCGACGAACGGGGCCAGCAACGGGTGCCCGCGCCAGGACGCCAGCGGCGCTGCCGCGCCCGGGTCGACGGCCTCCGCCGGGAAGAGGACCGTCCAGCCCTCGCCGTCCGGCGTCGACGGTCCGGTCCCGTCGTCCACGTCTGCTCTTGGGGCGCCGACCACCGCGCCCGGCGCGACGACGAACGCGTCGCCCGCGCCCAGCTCCCACACGCGGCCGTCGACGCGGCGCACCCAGCGACCGGACACGACGTGGAGCAGGAGCAGGAAGTCGTGCGCGTGGACGCCGCGGACCGGCCGCGCATCGCCCGCCGCGCCGTCGGCCCAGTGCTGGACGGCGATCGGGACCGGCGAGTGCGCGAAGTCGAGCAGCGGGACACCCGAAGAACGTCCCATCACGGCCGCACATCCTCTCTTGTCCGCTGATCACCAGCGGCGGATGCTGAGTTCACCACACGACTTTCGTACCACGGAGGGATCTTGAGTACCGACTACCTGCCCGCGCTGGTCCACCCGCGGTTCCTGCCCGGCTACGACGGCTTCGCCCGGTTGATGGGCACGACCGCGATCTACTGGCCGCTCGTGGCGCAGGCGGGGATCCAGCCCGGCTCGACCGTGCTGGAGATCGGCTGCGGCACCGGGAACGTGATCCTGCGGGCGAAGCAGGCGGTGCCGTCGGCGACAGTGATCGGACTCGACCCGGACCCCGACGCGCTCGCCATCGCCCGCCGCAAGGCCGCCGACGACGGCCTCGTGCTCCAGCTCGACCACGGCTACGCCGCCGAGCTGCCCTACGCCGACGGCGGCGTCGACCGCGTCCTGTCCTCGCTGATGCTGCACCACCTGCCCGCGGACGAGCAGGTCGCGGCACTGCGCGAGGTCCGCCGGGTGCTCGCGCCCGGCGGTAGCCTGCACCTGGTCGACCTGGACGAGGACCCGCGGGTGTCCGGGCCGATGGCACCGCTGAACAAGGTGCTGACCGCGGTGCTCCGGCGCGGTGCACCGGGGGACGGGCACGGCCACGGAGGCCCTGCGCACGGCCACGGTCATGCGGCGGCCCGGCCAGTGGCGGAGTTGCTGGCCGAGGCCGGGTTCGGCGCGTCGTCGGTCATCGGGCACCGGCGGACACGGATGGGTGCGGTGACCTACCACCGCGCCGAGCGGTAGTCCCGGGCGGTCACGACGAGCGTGCCGCCGGTGGGCCGGTCACCGGCTGCCCGGCGTCGTCGGGGACATGGCGGAGCACGTCGCCGGGCTGGCAGCCGAGCACCCGGCACACGGCGTCCAGGGTCGTGAAGCGGACGGCCTTGGCGCGGCCGTTCTTGAGCACGGCGACGTTCGCCGGGGTGATGCCGACCGCCTCGGCGAACTCGGCGACCGACATCCCGCGCTGCGCGAGCAGGACGTCGATGTCGACGACGATCGCCATCAGACGACCTCCTCGAGCTCGTGCCGCAGCAGTGTGGCGCTGCGCAGCAGGCCGTGCATGACCACCATGAGCAGCGCGAACGCCACCCCGGAGAGCCCGATCCCGCCGCCGATGACGACGAGGCCCGGCGCGTCGTCCAGTTCCCCGACGTGCACGCACAGCGCACCGACGAGCACGGCGGCGGCCAGCCCCGCGGCCGGGAGGACCCGGACCCAGCGGAACGCACGCTCGTCGAAGATCGCATCGCAGCGGACCATCGCCAGCAGCACCCACAAGGCGAGCAGCCCGGCCTGGGCGCTCGCGAGGGCCGCGACACCGATCACGGCGTAGGGGACGGGCAGGGGCTCGGCGCCGTCGAGCAGCCCGGCGGCGCCGAGGATGAATACCACCTGCAACGCGAGGGTCCCCAGCGTGATCACGACGAGGATCGCCCGCAGGGCGACGATGACGAGCCGGCTCATGTATCGATTTTCGATCGGTACCTATCGAATGTCAATAGGTGACATGGTGCGGTTCCGCTACGTGCACGCGGCGACGGACGGGACGTCCAGCTCCGGCCGGTGCGAGGCGCGCCTGGAAAACTGCCGGACGGGCGGCTCCGCTCGCACGAGGACTGGTTCTGGGAGTCCCGTCCGGGTGCGGGGACCAGCCTGGCTGAGGAGCTTCCCGGCTGACGGCACGGTGGTCCGTTCGGGCGAGGTTCGGGCTTCGGGGCATCCCGACCCGTTCGAGCGGCGAACCTGGGGTATGACGGCCGCACCTCTCGACCAGCCGTTCGCGCTGGTGACGATCGCGAGCGGGCTCCTGATGCTCGACGCGCCCGCCGCCCTGCAGGTGCTGTGGCTGCTGGGCGTGGCCGGGCTGCACCTGTGGTCCGGGGCCGCGCCGGACCGGCGGGAGGCGGACACACCCCGCCCGAGCTGACCGGGCGCACCGTCCGGGCCGGCCCGGACGGACGTCCCGACCTCTCAGGCCGGGACGCCGGTGGGCCGGGTGTGCGTCCGGGCGTCGGTGCCGTGGATCCAGGTCAGCCACGGGTCCAGGTCGGCGAGCCGGGCGTCCCGGGCGGCCGCGTCCGGCCCGTCGGGCAGGTGCAGCAGCTCGGAGGTGACCAGCGAGCTGCGCTGGACCTGCCGGGTCCGGCTCCGGCGCAGCCGCTCGTACCGGGCGAACGCGTCGTCGTGCCGGCCGGTGAGCACGCCGGGCGCGGCGAGCACGTCGGACAGCACGGCGGCGTCCTCGATCGACTGGTTCGCGCCCTGGCCGTGGTGCGGCAGCATGGTGTGCGCCGCGTCGCCGAGCAGCACCACCCGGCCGCGCGACCAGCGCGACAGTGGCGGCAGCGTGTACAGCGGCCAGTGGTCGGACTGTGGCACCGCCGTGACCATCTCGCGCACCGCGGGCGCCCACCCCTCGAAGGCGGCGGCCAGGGTGCCGGGCGCTGCCGTGGCGGGGCCGGCACCGGCGGTCCAGGCGTCCGGGCCCTCCAGGACGGCCAGGAAGTTCACCGTCCCGGCGTCCGCCCCGATCGCGTAGTGCAGCAGGTGGGCGTCCGGGCCCATCCAGAACTGGATCGCCTGCGGGTCCGGCAGCGAGGGCAGGTCCGCGGTCGGGACCAGGCCGCGGAACCCGCTGGTGCCGGTGTAGGCGGGCCGGGCCTCCGGGTCGATCACCGACCGCAGCCGGGAGTGCACCCCGTCGGCCCCGACGACGACCGACGCCGTCGCGGTCTCCCCGCCCGCCAGCGCGAGCGAGACGTGGTCGCCGTGGTCGGTCACGCCGGTGACCTCGGTGCCGAGCCGGATCAGCCCCGCGGGGCACGCCCCGGCCAGCACCCGCTGGAACTCTGCGCGGTGGATGCCCAGGTAGGGGGCCCCGAACCGGTCCCGGTACGAGCCGTCGATCCCGACCGGGAAGGCGGTGATCCGGTCGTGCGTGCGCCACCCGCGGTGGATCAGCTCGGTGGGCTGGGTCGCCACCTCCTCCAGCCGGTCGAGCAGGCCGAGCTCGGCCAGCGGGCGCAGCCCGTTCGCCGACAGGGCCACCGCGGCGCCGACCTCGCGCAGTTCGGCGGCCCGCTCGTACACGGTCACCGGGACGCCGCGCGCCTCCAGCGACAGGGCCAGCGAGAGCCCGCCGATGCCGGCTCCGACGATCGCCACCGATCCAGCCATCTCCGGATCCTGACACGCGTACCGGGACCCCGTCCTGACCCGGAACGTCCGGATGGGGCCCGTGTTCAGCGTTGTCGGGTTCAGCGGCGTCGGCCCGGAACGTGCTGGATTCCGGTCAGCAGGTACACGTCACCGTGTCGATGTCCGGTCCGCATGCGCTGCCCATCCCTCTCCGTCGGCCGGGCCCGGTGTCCGGTCGCGTCCGGATTCGAGCACGGGTCGGGGGAAGAGTCAGGGCGAACCCGGAGTTCGAACCGGACAGGACGGGCACTCTGGAGGCATGCTCCGCCTGATCCTGAACGTCGTCTGGCTCGTGCTCTCGGGCTTCTGGCTGTTCCTCGCCTACCTGGCGGCCGGGATCCTCGCCTGCGTACTGATCGTCACGATCCCGTTCGGCGTCGCGTCGTTCCGGATCGGGTTCTACGCGCTCTGGCCGTTCGGCCGGGATGTGGTCCGCCGCCCGACGGCCGGGGCCGCGTCCACGATCGGCAACGTGCTGTGGATCATCCTGTTCGGCTGGTGGCTGGTGCTCGGGCACCTCGGTACCGCGATCGCCCTGGCGATCACCATCGTCGGCCTGCCACTGGCCTGGGCGAACCTGAAGCTGATCCCGGTCTCGCTGTTCCCGCTGGGTTCGCAGATCGTGGACACCGACACCTACGTGCCCGGGTCCCGGATCGCGACGTGAGCACTCACTCCGGGTCGTTGAGGAACTCCACGCCCGCCCGGAACAGCAGGCTCGGGTCGTGCACGCCGCACAGCTCCCGGGCCGAATGCATGGACAGCACCGGGATCCCGACGTCGATGGTCCGGATGCCCAGCCGGGTCGCCATGATCGGCCCGACGGTCGACCCGCACGGCACGGTGTTCTTCGAGACGAACACCTGGCTCGGCACGTCCGCGGTCCGGCAGGCGCGCTTCCACGCGGCGGCGCCGGGCGCGTCGGTGGCGTACCGCTGCACCGCATTGACCTTCAGCGACGGGCCCCGGTTCGGTACCGACAGGTGGTCCGGGTCGTGCTTGTCCAGGTGGTTCGGGTGCGCGGCGTGCGTGACGTCCACCGACAGGCACCGGGACCTGGAGAACGCCGCGCGCCGCCGGTCGAAGCCGCCGGCGAGCTCGGTCAGCACCGTCTCCAGCAGCGGCCCGGCCGCCCCGGTCGCGGTGTCCGAGCCGACCTCCTCGTGGTCGAACCCGACGAACACCGGCACGGTGCCGGGATCCCGCTCGGCGGCGGCGATCAGTGCCGTGACCCCGGCATGCACCGACGCCAGGTTGTCCAGCCGCGGCGCCGCCATCAGCTCGTCGTCCCGGCCCAGGGTGGCTGGCGGGGTGAGGTCGTAGGTGAACAGGTCGTGCGCGGCGACCTCGGACGGGTCCTCGTCGCAGCGCACGGCCAGGAACTCCAGCAGGTCCCCGTCGTCGGGGACGCCCAGGCCCCAGACCGGCAGCAGGTGCTGCTGCGGGTCCAGGGTGAGCCCCTGGTTCACCCCACGGTCGAGATGGATCGCCAGCTGCGGGATCCGCAGCAGCGGCCGGTCCACCCGCACCGGGACCACCCGACCGTCGTAGAGCGCCAGCCGTCCGGCCAGCCCCAGGTCACGGTCCAGCCAGGAGTTCCACAGCGCCCCGCCGTAGACCTCCACGCCGACCTGCCGCCAGCCGGCAGCACCGACGTCCGGGTTGGGCTTGACCTTGAACCCGGGCGAGTCGGTGTGCGCCGCGAAGATCCGCAGCGGGCGGTCGCCGGGTGTCGCCGGCTGCCACCAGGCCAGGATCGTGCCGTCGCGGCGCAGGTAGCGCCCGCCGGCACCCTCGACCCAGGGGCCGTCCTCGGGCTGCTCGACGAACCCGGCCGCGGTGAGCCGCCGGACTGCCTCGGCCACCGCGTGGTACGGCGACGGGCTCGCGGTCAGGAACGAGGCGAGGTCACGTGCAGCGTCGGTCACGTGAGGCATCCTGGCACCGATGGCGGGTGAGTCGAGGACCGGCACCTACGACGTGGTGGTGGTCGGCGCGGGTTCCGCCGGGTGCACGCTGGCCGGTCGGCTGGCCGCCCGCGGGGTCCGGACGGCGCTGGTGGAGGCGGGTGCCGTCGTCGTCCCGCCGGAGACGATGCCGATCGCCTCGCTCGCCGCCACCGCTCCCGGGCACGTCCTGAACTGGGCCTACCGCGCCACGCTGTGCCAGGGCCGGGAGTCAACGGTGCCGCGCGGCCGGGTGCTCGGCGGGTCCGGCGCGATCAACGGCGGCTACTTCGTCCGCGCGCCCCCGGCCGACTTCGCCGGCTGGGCCGTCCCCGGCTGGTCCTACGACGACGTCCTGCCGTACTACCGGCGGCTGGAGAACGATCTCGAGTTCGGTGCCGAGCCGGTGCACGGACGGTCCGGCCCGCTGCGGGTCTCCCGGCCGGCCGGGCACCTGCGGGCCCCGCTGACCGACCCGTTCCTGGAGGCCTGCGCCACGCTCGGGTACCGGGCGGAGCCGGACAAGAACGCCGGCGGCCCGCCCGGGGCCGGGCCGGTTCCGACGAACGCGGAAGACGGGCAGCGGGTCAGCGCCGCGACCGCCTACCTGCCGCCGCCGTGGGGCCGCGCGGAGCCGCCGCTCCACCCGCTGACCGTGCACGGCGGCCACCCGGTCGAGGAACTGCTGCTGGACCGCGGCCGGGTGCGCGGCGTCCGGACGGCGGACGGTTCGGTACTGCACGCGGCGGAGACGGTCGTCGCGGCGGGCGCCGTGGGTACCCCCGCGCTGCTGCAGCGGTCCGGGATCGGGCCGGAGGACACCCTGCGGGCCGCGGGTGTCGCGGTGCGGCGCGAGCTGCCCGGGGTCGGTCGCGGCTGGTCGGACCACCCGAGCGTCTACCTGCCGCTGCGCGCGGCGCTGCCCGACCCGCATCCGGACGCCGTCGCCGCGCAGGCCGCGCTGCACCTGGACTCGGGCACCGACCCGGCCGGGGACCTGGAGGTGCTGCTGTTCGCGCGGCCGTTCGCGCCGGGCGGGCCCGCGCACGTGATGTGCGCGGTGCAGCGCCCGGACAGCCGGGGGCTGCTCGCGATCACCTCGCCGGACCCGGCCGCCCCGCCCCGCCTGGACTTCCGCTACCTGCGCAGCACGTCGGACCGGCACCGGATGCGGGCCGCGGTGCGAGTCGCTGCGGAGATCCTCCGGGCTGCCGGGTGGGACCGTGCCGGCGCCGACGACGGCGGCCCGCAGGGCTGGGAGCTGGGCAACGACACCCGGCTGGACGAGTGGCTCTACACCCGCCTGACGACGTCGGTACACCTGTCCGGCAGCGCGGCGATGGGGAACGGGCCGGACGCCGTGGTCGATCCGGAGCTGCGGGTGCACGGCCTGACCGGACTGCGGGTCGCCGACACCTCGGTGCTGCCGTCGGTGCCGCGGCGCGGCCCGGCGGCCACCGCTGTCATGATCGGGGAACGCGCGGCGGACCTGCTGCGGGCGTGCTGAAAGGGGACCGCGGTGCGGGACGAGGTCACGGTGCACATGAAGGCGCCCGCGCAGGCGATCTGGGAGCTGGTCGCCGACGTGCGCAACACCGGCCGGTTCTCGCCCGAGACCCTGGAGGCCGAGTGGCTCGACGGCGCCACCGGCCCCGCGCTCGGCGCCCGGTTCCGCGGGCACGTCAAGCGCAACGGGCGCGGACCGATGTACTGGACCGTCTGCCGGGTCACCGCCTGCGAGCCGGGGCGGGAGTTCGGGTTCGCGGTGCTGGCCGGGCGGGCGACGCTGAACAACTGGCACTACCGCTTCACCCCGAACGGTGGCGGCACCGACGTCACCGAGTCGTTCGCGCTGGAGGAGGGACCCGGCACCCGGGTCTACTGGGCGCTGGCCGGGCGGGCGCGGCGGCGGACGAACGTGCGCGGCATGACCGCGACCCTGGAACGCATCCGGGCGGTCGTCGAAGGCGGGTGAGTCCGGCGGTGCCGCCGAGTCCGGGGTGCAGCGACAGGATCGGCGGAACACCCTCGTGCGGGCCCGCCACGGATTCTAGGGTCGACGGGTGATCCGACCGGCGACCACGGCCGACGCCCCGGCCCTGCGCGCGATCGAACGGGCCGCCGGGGAGGCGTTCCGGGCGATCGGCCTGGACGTCGTCGCCGACGACGAGCCGCCACCCGCGGCGGTGCTGGCCGCCTACGCGACCGCCGGGCTGGCGTTCGTCGCCGAGCGCGCCACCGAGCGGAGCGCAGGCGGAGCGAGCACGGGCACCGAGCGGAGCGCAGGCGGAGCGAGCATCGGCACCGAGCGGAGCGCAGGCGGAGCGAGCATCGGCACCGAGCGGAGCGCAGGCGGAGCGAGCACCGGCACCGAGCCGGTCGGCTACCTGCTGACCGAGATCGTGGACGGGTGCGCGCACGTCGAGCAGGTCTCGGTGCTGCCCCGGATGCGCGGCCGCCGGATCGGCGGGGGCCTGGTCGAGCACCTCGCCGGGTGGGCACGGGACCGCGGACTGCCCGCGCTGACCCTCACCACCTACCGGGACGTGCCGTGGAACGGCCCGTACTGGGTGCGGCTGGGGTTCCGGGAGCTGATCGAGCTGCCGCCGGGGCTGCGGGCGATCCGGGACGCCGAGACCGCCCGCGGCCTGGACGTGTGGCCGCGGCTGGCGATGCGCCGCGAGCTCTGACCGCGCGAACCTGTCGGTGCCCGGTCGTAGGGTCCGGTCATGGCCGACGTGGAGAACCCGTTCCTGCACCCGAGCGAGCTGCCGTTCGGGCTGCCCGACACCGGCCGGATCCGCGACGAGCACTACCGGCCGGCCTTCGACGCCGGGATGCGTGAGCAGCGAGCCGAGGTGGCGGCGATCGTC
The DNA here is from genome assembly GCF_046546495.1 of Pseudonocardia nantongensis. Classification (NCBI taxonomy): domain Bacteria; kingdom Bacillati; phylum Actinomycetota; class Actinomycetes; order Pseudonocardiales; family Pseudonocardiaceae; genus Pseudonocardia; species Pseudonocardia nantongensis. The sequence goes on from NZ_JBKGXT010000003.1 coordinate 110,434, forward strand.
GCGTCCGGCGAACCGACGTTCGAGAACACGGTGGTCGCGATGGAGCGCTCCGGCGCGGTGCTGGACCGGGTGTCCCGGCTGTTCTTCACCCGGGTCTCCGCGGACACCTCGCCCGCGGTGCAGGAGATCGAGGCCGAGGTCGCGCCGCTGCTCGCCGCGCACGCCGACGCGATCGCGCTGGACCCGGGACTGTTCGCCCGGATCGATACGCTGCACGGGCGTCGGCACGACCTGGGCCTGGATCCGGAGTCGTTGCGCCTGCTCGAGCGCCGGCACCGGGACATGGTCCGCGGCGGGGCCCGGCTCGGCCCGGCCGAGCAGCAGCGGCTGCGCGAGCTGAACGAGCAGCTGTCCGCCCTGTCCACCGGGTTCGGCGCCGCGCTGCTGGCCGGGGCGAACGCCGCCGCGGTGCACGTCACCGACCCGGCCAGGCTGGACGGGCTGTCCGAGGACGCGATCGCCGCCGCGGCGGCCGCGGCCACCGACCGCGGTCACGACGGCGGCTACCTGATCACGCTGGTGCTGCCGACCGCGCAACCGGCGCTGGCCTCGCTGACCGACCGGTCGCTGCGCGAGGAGCTGTTCCGGGCCTCGACGGCCCGGGGTGCGGGTGGCGCGCACGACGTCCGGGACACGGTGCTGCGGATCGTGCGGCTGCGCGCGGAGCGGGCCCGGCTGCTCGGGTACCCCGACCACGCCTCCTGCGTGATCGGTGGTGCGACCGGGAGCAGCGACGGTGTCACCACCGCGGGGACCGCCCGGGCCGCCGGGGAGATGCTGGAGTCGCTGGTCCCGGCGGCGATGGCGAACGCCGACGCCGAGGCCGCCCAGCTCGCCGAGCTGGCCGCCGGCGAGGTCGACGAGCTCCGCCCGTGGGACTGGGCGTACTACGCCGACCGCTACCGCGTCGAGCACTTCGCGGTGAACGACGCCGCGCTCCGCCCGTACCTGGAGGTCGAGCGGGTGATCACCGACGGCGTGTTCCGCGCCGCCGGGCAGCTGTACGGGATCTCCTTCACCGAACGCACCGACCTGCCCGTCTACCACCCGGACGTCCGCTGGTGGGAGGTGCGCGACGAGAGTGGCGAGGTGGTGGGCCTGTTCGGCGCGGACCTGTGGGCGCGACCGTCGAAGCGGGGCGGGGCGTGGATGAACGCGCTGGTCGACCAGGCGTCACTGCTCGGGACGGCACCGGTCGTACTGAACACACTGAACCTGGTGAAGCCGGCACCGGGCGAGCCCGCGCTGCTCACGCTGGACGAGGTCCGCACCCTGTTCCACGAGTTCGGGCACGCGCTGCACGGGCTGTTCTCCGCGGTGGCCTACCCGAGCTTCTCCGGGACGGCGGTGCCGCGGGACTTCGTCGAGTTCCCCAGCCAGGTCAACGAGATGTGGCTGGAGGACCCGGAGATCCTCGGCGCGTTCGCCCGGCACCACGTGAGCGGGGAGCCGCTCGCGCCGGAGCGGCTGTCGGCGGCGCTGGCTGCGCGCGGCTACGGCGAGGGGTTCGCGACGACGGAGTATCTGGCCGCGTCGCTGCTCGACCAGGCCTGGCATCGGCTCTCCCCGGAGGAGGCGGACGCGGTGACCGATGTCGTCGCGTTCGAGCGACAGGCCCTGGAGGGGGCAGGCGTCGCGCACCCGCTGATCCCGCCCCGCTACCTCACGACCTACTTCAACCACGTCTTCGCCAGCGGGTACGCCGCGGCCTACTACTCCTACATCTGGGCCGAGGTGCTCGACGCGGACACCGTCGACTGGTTCGGCGAGCACGGCGGCCTGCACCGGGAGAACGGCGACCGGTTCCGCCGCGAGCTGCTCTCCCGCGGTGGCGCGGTCGACCCGATGGAGGCCTACCGCGCGTTCCGCGGCCGGGACCCGGAGATCGCGCCGCTGCTGCGGCGTCGCGGCCTCACCACCGCCGGAACCTGACTGCGGCACCGTCCTGAAGCGACACCGTCCTGAAGCGACACCGTCCTGGAGCGACACCGTCCTGAAGCGACACCGCCCGCCCCGCCCGGTGGGGAGCTCCGGGCGCGGCGGGCGTGTCGTCCCCCGCGGGTGTGCCGGTACCGGCTACGAGTACTGCCGCATCCAGGCCACGTGCATCTCGGACGGCTGGGGCGAGCCGCCGTCGGGGAAGTAGTCGAGCTGGATCGTGGCGTGCATCGGGCCCGGCGGAAGCGTCTCCGGGTCGGTGGAGCGGAACCACTCCTTGCCGTCGATGTAGCCGATGACCGCGTCCGGGGTCCACTCGACGGCGTAGTTGTGCCACTGGGTGATGTCGAGGTTCTGCTTGGCCTCCTCCTGCGAGTTCGACGACCCGTAGTGCAGGAAGAAGGAGACGTCCTCGGCGGCGCTGTTGGTCTCGGCGAAGTCGATCTCGCCGCCCTCCGGCCAGGACACCTCGCTCGGCCAGAGCAGCAGCACCGGGTGGTACTGCTTGTCCCCGGCCGGGAACTTCGCGCGCATCTCCCACTTGCCGTACTTGCGGGGCTCGCCCCAGGCGATGCCGCCGGTGTTGCCCTCGGAGTCACCGCGGATGACGAGGTTGCCGTTCTCCACCGACACCGCGTCCGGCGTGCGGGTGCCGTTGCCGTCGTGACCGGGGCCGTCGTAAGCGCTCCAGCTCTCGCCGAGCCCGGAGCCTGTGAACTCGTCGCCGCCGATCGCCTGCCAGCCCTTCGCCAGCGCGGTCTGCAGTCCCTCGCCGGCGACCTGGGCGGCCCCGGCGACCGCGTCCCCGGCGGCCCCGGCGCCGCCGTCGGCGGACCCGCCGGAGGACTCACCGGACGAGCCGGTGGCCGATGCCGCGGCGTCGCGGCGCCGCTGCTCGGCCGCCTCCTGCGCGGCGACGGCCGTGCCGATCTGGTCCGCGGCGCCCTCCGTGGCGTCGCCGAGCGCGCCGCCGCCGGCTCCGTCACCCACGCCGGGGAAGGACGTGAGCGAGCTGTCCGACACCGAGCGCCGCGACGGGTCGTCCACAAGCGCGGCGTTCAGGTCCGGGTCCTCGGCACCGGGCTGGAGCAGCGTCAGCACCAGCACACCGGCGAGCGCCGCGGCCACCCCGATGCCCAGCGGGGCGAACCGCCGGACCCGGCTGCGGCGAGGCGGGTCCGTCCGGTCGATCTCGATCAGGGCGGAGTCGGGCCCGCCGCCGACCGGCAGCGGCCCGGACGGGTGCGGGTCGTGCAGCTCCGCGATGGTCGCGCCCGTGTCCGGCCCCGGGGCGTCGTCCGTCGTGGAGGCATCCGTTGTAGAGGCGTCCGTTGTGGAGGATGCCGCGCGACGGTGCCGGCCGGAGGCGGACACCTCCTCGAGCAGGTCCGCTGCGGGCACGGCGGTGTCCACCGCGGAGCGCGCGGTACGTCCGTCCGGGGGAGACGGCACAGAGGGGGAGCTGTGCTCTGCGGTGACCCGCTCGATCAGCTCCCGGGGGTCGAGCTGATCCACCGCAGCGGAACTCTTCCGTCGCATGGACCGGGACTCTAGGTAAGGTGACCTGGAGTGACCACCCTCGCTGAGAAGGGTGGTTGCCTGCCCGCGCCGACAGGTCGTTCCTGAGCGCCCACGAGCATGATCCGCCCGAGCCGACCACAGCGCTAGTCCGAACAGAGTAACAACATTCTCAGGTTGCGCCGAACGGTGTACGCAGACCCGGTGTATCGCACCGTTAGCCGATTGTGATGGCCTTCCGGGCGCGTCACAGTGGCGGCGATGCTCCCCGACGCTCCCCACGTCCCGAATCGCCACCGACCGTGACCGACCACGCGACCACCGCTCCCACCGTCCGGATACCCGCTCAGCGCTCGCCCCCACGCACGCTGACCGTCCTGTTCGCTCTCCCACCGTCGGCCACCTCGGTCTCGCTCGCCCGCGGGCTGCGCCAGGACCTCGCGGTGGAGGGGATCGAGCTGATCCCGGCAGGCGACGGCATCGAGCTGCTCGACGCGCTCCGCACCCGGGGCGCCGATCTGATCGTGCTCGACATGGAGCTGCCGGGCCCGGACCCGTCGGTGCTGCTCGGCGCGGTGGTCGCCGAGTCGCCGGCCAGCCCGGTCGTCGCCGTCGTGCCCCGGGAGCGCCGGGTCGGCGTGCTCGGGCTGCTGCGCGGCGACCGGGACGACTTCCTGCTCCGGCCGTTCATGGCCGACGAGCTGGCGGCCCGGATCCGGTTGCGGCTGCGCGCCGCCGGCGGGCTGCCCGCGCCGACCGTGCTCGGGCACGGTGGGTTGTCCGTCGACGCCGACGCCGGCCAGGTCTTCGTGGACGGCCGCCGGGTCGCGCTCTCGCCGACCGAGTACGCGTTGCTGACCGCCCTGGTCGAGCGGGCCGGCCGGGTGGTCGGGCACGAGGAGCTCGCCCGGCTGGCCTGGTCCGAGCCGGTCTCGGCGAACCTGGTGCAGGTCTACATCTCCTACCTGCGCCGCAAGATCGGCCCGGAACGGATCCGCACCGTCCGCGGCGCCGGCTACCAACTGGACGGCTGACGCACCGCCCCCACTTCGGGCTATGGCTCCACAAGGCGAGGAGAGGTGGTGGCCGCTGGGCGCGGCGGGGATCTACGGCGTGGGGGTGGGGAAGGAGGAGGCGACGTCCAGCAGGTGGTCGTTCTCGTCGGGGCGGCTCACGCTGACCCGGACGCCGTCCGGCTGGAACGGACGGACGATCACCTTCCGCTCGCCGCAGTGCGCCGCGAACGCGGCCGACCGCTCACCCAGCGGCAGCCAGACGAAGTTGGCCTGGGTCGGGGGCACGGTGAACCCGAGGTCCCGCAGCCCGGTGGCGACCCGGTCCCGCTCGGCGACGACCGTCGCGCAGTCGGCCAGGATCTCCGCCCGGTGCTCGAGTGCGGCGATCGCGCCGGCCTGGGCGACCGAGCTCACGCTGAACGGCGGGCACACCTTGCGCAGCGCGGTGGCGACCTCCTCGGACGCCAGCGCGTAGCCGACCCGCAGGCCGGCCATCCGATAGGCCTTGGAGAACGTCCGCAGCACCACCAGGTTCGGGTACGCATCGAGCAGCGGGCGACCGGAGACGGCGTCCGGGTCGGTGACGTACTCGGCGTAGGCCTCGTCGAGCGCCACCAGCACGTCAGACGGGACGCTCTGCAGGAACCGGACGAACTCGTCGCGGTGCACCGCCGGCCCGGTCGGGTTGTTCGGGCTGCACACGAACACCAGCCGGGTCCGCTCGGTGACCGCGGCGGCCATCGCGTCCAGGTCGTGCCGGAAGCCGTCGTCCAGCCCGACGGTGCGCACCGCCGCGCCGCCGACCTGGGTGACGATCGGGTAGGCCTCGAACGAGCGCCAGGCGAAGAGCACCTCGTCGTCCGGCCCGAGGCAGGAGATGTTCACCAGCTGCTGGCAGAGCGTCACCGAGCCGCAGCCGACCGCGATCCGCTCCGCCGCGATCTCCTGGAGATCCGCGATCCGGGCGGTGAGCTCGACCACACCCAGGTCCGGGTAGCGGTTGCCGCCCGCCGCCGCGCGGCTGATCGCCTCGAGCACCGCCGGGGCCGGCGGGTCGGCGACCTCGTTGCTGGCCAGCTTGATCGCCCCGGGGACGGTACGGCCCGGCACGTAGGCGGGCAGGGTATCCAGGTCGGGACGGATCAGCGTCATGCCGGCAACGGTAACCGTCAGGGGTCGATACCCGGGTGGCCGCTCTGTCAGGGTGGGCGGATGACCATCCGGACCGTGGCCGTCCCGTTGACCGACGACGGCGAGCTGCGCCTCACCGTCGCCGAACCCGACGGGCCGGTCCGCGGCGGCATCGTCGTGCTGCAGGAGGCGCGCGGCGTCACCGACTCGGTCCGGTTGCTGGTCACCGGCCTGGCCTCGGACGGCTGGCTGGCCGTCGCGCCGCACCTCTACCACCGGGATGGGGCCGACGACCTCGGGAACGGGACCGATGCCGAGGTCGCCGACCAGGTCGGCCGGCTGGACTCCCAGCAGGTGATGGACGACTGCGACACCGCGTTCGGCTGGCTCGCCGACAACGAGGTACCGACCGACCGGCTGGGGGTCCTCGGGTTCGACCTGGGCGGGACGGCGGCGCTGCTGGTCGCGGCGAACCGGCGCCTGGGCGCGGCGGTCACGGTGGCCGGCGAGGGGATCGAGAAGTCCCCGTCGCCGAGCGTACCGGCGCTGGTCGAGGCCGCGCCGGAGCTGACCTGCCCGTGGCTGGGCATCTACTCGGAGGCCGCGGACAGTGCCTCGATCGCCAAGCTCCGCGCGGCCGCCGAACGGTCCGGGGTGGCGACCGACGTCGTCGTCTACCCGAGCACCGGCTACCGCTTCGACGACGACCCCGAGTCCGCGGCCGAGGCGTGGGCCCGGGTGCTGAACTGGTTCGGCTCGCACCTGCGCTGAGCGAGGGCTCGCCGAGCGATCATCGACGTGAGCGAGGCTCGCCGAGCGATCATCGACGCTGAGCGAGGGCTCGCCGAGCGATCATCGACGCTGAGCGTGGACGGCGGTGTGCCCGGCACCCGTCCCACCGTCCCGGATGTGGGCCATGACCACTGGTGCGGGGCCGGTCCGGTCGGGGAGGCTGAGGCCATGACGTCAGTGCCGACCGTGACCGATCCGGAGGGCCCCGAGGTGCTGTGGCGCCCCGACCCCGAGCAGGCTCCGCACACCGAGATCGCGACGTTCGCCGCCTGGGCCCGGGACCGGCACGGGGCGCCGATCACCGACGTCACCGACTACGCCGAGCTCCACGCCTGGTCCGTGCAGGACCTCGAGGGCTTCTGGTCGGCCGTCGCCGAGTACTCGGGTGTGATCTTCCACGACCGGCCGACCCGCACGCTGGGCTCGCGCGCGATGCCCGGCGCCGAGTGGTTCCCGGGCTCGACGCTGAACTACGCCGAGCACGCGCTCACCCCCGCGCCCGGGCGGGAGGACGGCGACGTCGCCGTGGAGTTCGTCCGGGAGGACGGGCTGGAGCGCACGGTCACCCACGCCGAGCTGCGCGAACAGGTCGCCCGCGCCCGCGCCGGGCTGGTCCGGGCCGGTGTCGGGAAGGGTGACCGGGTCGTCGCGCTGGCGCCGAACTGCGTCGAGACGCTGGTGGCGTTCCTGGCCACGGCGAGCCTGGGCGCGATCTGGTCGTCCTGCTCGCCGGACTTCGGGGCGCGCGCGGTGCACGACCGGTTCGCCCAGATCGAGCCGGCCGTGCTGGTCGCGGTGGACGGGTACCGCTACAACGGCAAGGGCTTCGACATCCGCGAGAACGTCGCGAACCTGCAGCGGCAGATGCCCTCGCTGAAGCAGACGGTGCTCGTGCCCTACCTGGACGCGGCCGCGACGGCGGCGAGCACGACCCCGTGGGCCGAGTTCACCGCCGAGAGCGGTCCGCTGGAGTTCACCGCGGTGCCGTTCGACCACCCGCTGTGGGTGCTCTACTCGTCCGGCACGACCGGGCTGCCGAAGGGCATCGTGCACGGGCACGGCGGGATCGTGCTGGAGCACCTCAAGGCGATGCGCCTGCAGCACGGGCTGGGGCCGGGGGAGCGGTTCTTCTGGTTCACCACCACCGGCTGGATGATGTGGAACTTCCTGGTCGGCGGCCTGCTGGTCGGGGCCACGATCGTGATGTACGACGGCAGTCCCGGCCACCCGGACCTGGGCGCGCTGTGGACACTGGCAGCCAGGCACCGGGTGTCGCTGTTCGGGGTGTCGGCGCCGTACGTGCAGTCCTGCATGAAGGCCGGTCTGCGCCCCGGTGACGAGCACGACCTGTCCGCGATGAAGGCTCTCGGCTCCACGGGGTCGCCGCTGTCGGTGGAGGGCTTCCGCTGGATCGGTGAGGCCGCGGGCGAGCACATCCAGATCTGCTCGGTCTCCGGCGGCACCGACGTCTGCGCCGCGTTCCTGACGAGCGCACCGACCGTGCCCGTGTGGCTGGGCGAGCTGTCCTGCGCGGCGCTCGGAGCCGACGTCCGGTCCTTCGCCGAGGACGGCACGGACCTGCTCGACGACGTCGGTGAGCTGATCATCACGACGCCGACGCCGTCGATGCCGGTGATGTTCTGGAACGACCCGGACGGCAGCAGGCTGCGCGAGGCGTACTACGAGGACTTTCCGGGCTACTGGCGGCACGGCGACTGGGTGCGGCGCACCCCGCGCAACTCGTACGTGATCTACGGGCGCTCGGACTCCACGCTGAACCGCGGCGGCGTCCGGATGGGCACCGCGGACTTCTACGCGGTCGTCGAAGGGTTCGAGGGGGTCGACGACTCGCTGGTCATCGACACGACGTCGCTGGGGGCGGACGAGGAGGGCGCGCTGCTCTGCTTCCTGGTCCTGGCCGACGGGTACGCGCTCGACGACGTCGAGCCGGAGCTGCGCAAGGCACTGCGCAAGGAGCTGTCCCCGCGACACGTGCCGGACCGGTTCGTGCTGGTCGACGCGGTGCCGCGCACCCTGAACGGCAAGAAGTGCGAGGTCCCGGTGAAGAAGATCCTCTCCGGGACGGCGCCGGAGAAGGCGGTCAGCGCCGGGGCGTTGCAGAACCCCGACTCGCTGACGCCGTTCGTGGAGTGGACCGGTCGCTGAACCGTTCCGGATGCCTGGCCCGGGGCGCCCGACCCCGGGTCGAGGCGGCCGGAACCGCCGTGTACTGTTGTCCTCGCTGGTGGCCGTAAGGCACCGGGGAGGCTTCGCCTAGTCTGGTCTATGGCGCCGCACTGCTAATGCGGTTTGGGGTTACCCCCCATCCCGGGTTCAAATCCCGGAGCCTCCGCGCCGGCTGGGCGGTCCACTTCGGTCCGGCGAGTCGACAACTGAAGATCCAGGCGCCCGTAGCTCAACGGATAGAGCATCTGACTACGGATCAGAAGGTTTGGGGTTCGAATCCCTACGGGCGCACCACGAAACCCCTGGTCAGGCCCTTGTTCACTCCGGTGAGGCGAGGGCCTGACGTCGTTTCGAGCCCGCTTGAGCGACCGGCAGCTGAGGCACGTGCGGGGCCGGTGACCGGCCTGCGCACCTCGATCGCCCCACCGACGGTGGTGGTCCCGGGTAGGTCCCCTCGTGGTGCCGGCGGCGAATGGCCTGCGACGTGCGAACGACGTCTGGGTCACCTTCGCTCTCCACACGAGTGGTCACCGGTGACGCTTCACCTCCCGCAACCGCCCGGCAACCTCGGACGGCAGTGACATGCAAGGTCCTCGCTGAGAGACGGGCCCGGCGAGCATCGGATCGGGTAGGGCCGAACGGACTAATCGTTCGCTGCTGGGCGCGGTGATCGCAGCGCCGGGCGGTACCCGGGACCCTCCGTTCTCATCTTGGCGCGGAGCGTGGCGGCAGCTCCCTAACCTGGCTGCCGGACCCGTCTCCGGAACCCCCGATCCGGTGGCGGGACGGACTCATACCCCCGATAGGAGCCCTTGCTCATCATGAGCAAAGCCGACGACCGGTACCGGTGGTCACCGACGGGCACCCGACCCCGCACCCCGGCACGGCTGCTCGCCGGATTCGGCGTTCTCGCCGTCCCGGTGCTCGTCGTCGGCCTCTGGTCCGGCGGGACGACCGCCGGCTGGTTCACCCTCGGCATCACCGCGGCGGTGCTCGGCACCGTGGGAGCGGCCCTGCCCGCCGACAGCCGGCTGCCCCGCCCGTCGGGTGTCGCCCCGATCTCCGGCGCCGGCGACGTCGTGCCCGGGGCGCGCGTGCTCGTCGTCGGCGGCGGCTACGTCGGGCTCGTCGCGGCGCGCGCCCTGCAGGTCCGGCTCGGGACCGCCGGCAGCGGGCGCCACCGCAGGAGCGGGCCCGGGCACTCCCGCGCGTCCGGGCCCGTCGGCTCGGTGACCGTGGTCGACCCGCAGCCGCACATGACCTACCAGCCGTTCCTGCCCGAGGCCGCCGGCGGCTCGATCGCCCCGCGCCACCTCGCGGTCCCGCTGCGCCGCGTGCTCGACCGCTGCGACGTCGTGACCGGCTCGGTCGTGGCCGTCGACGACGCCCGTCGTCGAGCCGTCGTCAGCCTTCCCGACCGCGGCACCCGCGAGATCCCCTACGACGTGCTGGTGATCGCCCCGGGTGCGATCGCCCGCGAGCTGCCCGTGCCGGGGCTGGCCGAGCGGGCACGGACCTTCCGGTCGGTCGGCGACGCCGCGGGGCTGCGCGACCACGTGCTCTCCCGGCTCGACGCCGCCGCCTCGATCCCGCCCACCGCGCCGGACGGCGCGGAGCGGCGCGCCCGGCTGCTCACCTTCGTCGTCATCGGCGGCGGTTTCGCCGGGGTGGAGGTGCTCGGCGAGATGGAGGACCTCGCACGCCGCGCCGGGCGCCGGATCGGACTCGCTCCGTCCGACATGCGATGGGTGCTCGTCGAGGCGGCTCGGCGGATCATGCCCGAGGTGACCGAGCCGACCGCCGCGCGCGTGCACGGCCACCTCACCCGCCGTGGCATCGAGGTGCGCGTCGGGACCGGGGTCGCGTCCGCGCTCGACGGCCGGATCCGGCTCGCCGACGGCTCCACCATCCCCACCGACACCGTCGTCGTCGCGGCCGGCACCCGTCCGCACCCGATGCTCGAGCGCACCGATCTGCCGCTCGAGCGCAGCGGCAAGATCCGCTGCAGCGCGACGCTGCAGGTCCTCGGCCGGTCGCACGCCTTCGCCGCAGGCGACGGCGCCGCGGTACCCGACCTCGCGCGTGGCGCCACCCTGGACGACGAGGCTCCGGAGGTGCTCACCGCGCCGACCGCCCAGCATGCCGTCCGGCAGGCGCGGGTACTCGCGGACAACGTCGTGGCGTTCCTCGACGGGCGCCCGCTGCAGCCGTACCGGCACTCGTCGGCCGGTGTGCTCGCCGGGCTCGGCCGCCGTCGTGGCCTCGCCGAGATCCGGGGCCTGCGGCTCCTGGGGTGGCCGGCCTACGCGGTGCACCGCGCCTACCACCTGTGGGCCATGCCGACCGCCGAGCGCAAGGCGCGCATCGTGCTGGACTGGATCGGCGCCGCGCTGCTCGGACGCGACCCGGTGGCCCCGGGTGCCGTGGTAGTGGCCCCGCGCCAGGGCGACGACGGCGTCGAGGCACCCGCCGGCGCCGCGACGCGTCCCAGCGCCGAGCCATCCGTCAGCGCTGCGAGGAGCACGCCGAGGGGAGCGCCGCAGCTGCGCGACGTGCGGGAGCCGACCCCGCCGGCGGCCGCGCCAGGCCGGGTGATCGCCGGCGATGAGCCCGCGCTGACCTGGATCGACCACGGGGGCGACGACCCCCGCGACCAGTGACCGCCCCGGGTTCGCATCTGCGATCGTGTGCCGCATCCCGTGCCGTCTCTCGATGTCGGCCCCGAGTCGCAGGGGGCCAGGCTCCCGACGGACATGGCGGGGAGCCCCCACCCGATGACGGCGCCCGGAAGACTTCCACCGGTGCCGTGCAACGGTAGGTCACCGGATGTCGCGCCGCTCCAGTCCGACGCTGGTCGCGGCGACAGTGAGCGCGGTCAGTGTCGCCGAGGCCACGGCGAGCAGGGCCACGATGCCGGTGGTGATGGTTCCGCTGTCGGCGAAGGTTCCCGTGCCGAGCTGGGTCGCCCGGCCCAGCAGCGCGTAGGGAACGATCGTGATCAGGACATCGATCTCGGTGACCAGGAACAGCACCGATGTGATCGCGCCGAGCAGTGCGAGCGCGATCGGCGCGGCGAAGGATCGCATCAGCATCGACAGGGCCGACTGCAGCGCCGCGACGGGCAGGCAGGCCAGCACGATCAGGACGCCGGCGAGCAGGTACCGGGCGGGCAGCAGGCCGGGCAGTCCGAAGGCCAGCTTGCCGACCAGGACGACGGCGACCACCAAGACCACCTGCATCGCGGCGACCAGCAGGCCGAGCACCGCGGCCTTGCCGACGACGATCTGGAGGCTGGAGACCGGACGTGCCATCAGGGCGTTCCAGTTGCCGCCGCGGTGCTCGACCCGCCAGACCAGCGAGGCCAGCGCAGCGATCCCGATGGCCAGGGGGAACAGGCCGTAGAAGACGACGACGCGGAGCCAGAGGGTGTGCCAGCCCTCGTCGAGCGCCCGGCCGGAGGCCAGGGAGTTCCCGGCCCCGGACAGGACCGCCATCAGCGGCAGCGCGACCACCACCGCCCAGCTCATCGAGCGCTTCAGCTTGATCAGCTCTGCTCGGACCGAACCCATGATCAGACCTCCTGCCGGTCGAGGCGACCGGTGAGCAGCAGGAACGCGGCGGCGCCGAGGACCCCGAGGGCGACGACGCTCAGATGCCACGGCGGAATCGGGACCAGAACGCCGCCGCGGAAGTCCACGGGAACGGCCAGGGCGTAGTAGGTCCACGGCGTGAGGTGGGACATCCACGCCGGCATCCCGGAACCCGACACGGCCAGGAACACCCCGATAACGCTGAGGCCGAGTCCGACGAGCTGGTTCTCGATCCGGGCGGCCAGCAGCAGGTGCAGGCCCAGCAGCACCAGGTTCAGCACGACCGCGGAGACGGTGTAGGCCCACCACAGTCCGGCCGGGAACTGCCCGGTGACCCCGGCCAGTGTCCCGACGCCGATCACCAGCAGGCTCTCCAGCAGCGTGGCCGCCACGAGTATCGCGCCGGTGGCGAGGAACTTCGTCCGGCACAGCTTCCCGGCGGGCAGGCCTGCGGTGTGGGCGAACAGCCAACCGTTGCCCTGGTGCTCCAGGTCGACCTGCCGGCTGGCCAGCACGGCGACCAGGATCGGCGACGCCAGCGGGACGGCGAAGGCCAGGCTGGCCAGCAGCCGCAGCCAGGGTCCTCCGGCCGGATCGTCGAGCGAGTCGAAGAAGCCGGGCGTCGTGATCTCCCGGCTGGTCAGGGCGACGACACCGACGATCATCACCGCGACGACCGGGGTCACCCGTAGTCGCCGCATCTTGGCGAACTCACACGCCACCGGCACGGTGATCACAGTCCGTGCCCCTCGGTGAGGTTCATGAACACGTCCTCCAGGGACTGGGCGTCGCGGCGCACGCCGTGGATGCCGATGCCGGCGCGGACGAGTTCGGCCACGACCCGGGCGGTGTCGGCGTCCGAGAGACCGGACAGTCGCACCGCGGCTCCGTCGAGTCGGGGGAGCCGCTCGGCGGTCACCGATGCCGCGGCCTGCGGGTCCGAGGTGTCGAGGAACAGGTCCGGGGTGGAGCGGGCGAGCAGCTGGTCGCGGGTGCCCTGGAACAGCAGCCGGCCTTGGCTGAGGATGCCGAGCACGGTCGCGGTCTTGTCGATCTCACCGAGCATGTGGCTGGAGACCATCACCGTGACCCCGCGCCCGGCGAGACGGGTGAGCAGGCCGCGGATCTCCTCGATGCCGGCGGGATCGAGCCCGTTGGTGGGTTCGTCGAGGATCAGCAGCCGTGGTTCGCGGGCCAGGGCCGTGGCGATGCCGAGGCGCTGTTTCATGCCCAGCGAGTACTCGCGGAGCTTCCTGTCGAGGTGGCCCTGCAGGCGCACGGTGTGCACCGCCTGGTTCACCTGGATGTCGCTGAGTCCGAGCAGCCGCTGCACCAGGCGCAAGTTCTCACCGCCGGTGAGATGGCCGTAGCCGGGCGGGGACTCGATGAGCGAGCCGATGTCGCCCAGCAGGGAACGACGCGTGGAGCGGTGCAGTGGTCGCCCCATCACCTCGATCTCGCCGCGAGTGGGGCGGACCAGGGACAGGAGCATCTTCATCGTGGTCGACTTGCCCGACCCGTTAGGGCCGAGGAAGCCGTACACGCACCCCTGCGGCACGTGCAGGTCGAGGTCCTGGACCACGGCGCGGTCGCCGTAGGTCTTGCCCAGCCCGTGGGTGGCGATAGCGGTGCTCACCCCGTCACCGTGGCGCGTGGGGCAGGCACGGCGCGTCTACCTGCAGGGAGATCTTCGGGTGTGACCTGAGGAGTATCCGGCGCGACCCGGGTCAGGGGTCTCCGACGGCGATGATGCCGGTTTCGTAGGCCAGGACCACCGCCTGGACCCGATCGCGCAGGTCCAGCTTGGCCAGGATCCGGCCGACGTGGGTCTTGACCGTTCCCTCGGAGAGCACGAGACGCTCGGCGATCTCGGCGTTCGACAGCCCTCGGGCGATGTGTACCAGGACCTCGCGTTCCCGCCCGGTGAGCTCCGCCAGCGCGGCAGGGGCGGGTCGGGCCTGGTGTCCGGCAGTGGGCTCGTGGTCGATGAAGTGGCGCAGCAGCCGCCGCGTCGTGCTCGGTGCCACGACCGCGTCCCCGGAGTGCACGTGCCGTATCGACGACAGCAGGTCGATCAGCGGGGCGTCTTTGAGCAGGAAGCCGCTCGCGCCTGCCCGCAGTCCGTCGTAGGCGTACTCGTCGAGATCGAACGTGGTCAGGATCAGCACGCGTGGCCCGCCGCCGGCGGCGACGATCTGCCGGGTGGCCTCGACCCCGCTCATCCGCGGCATCCGGACATCCATCAGCACGACGTCGGACGGCATCGCCGCCAGCGTGTCGAGCGCGGTGTCGCCGTCGTCGGCCTCGGCGACGACCTCGATGTCGGCCTCGGCGTCGAGGACCATCCGGAACCCGACGCGGATGAGTTCCTGGTCGTCGACCAGGACGACGCGGATCGTCACGCACACTCTCCGATCGGCAGGGTAGCGATGATCTCGAAGCCCCCACCGGGAGCCTGGCCCACCTGCAGCTCACCGCCGCAGGCGGCCACCCGTTCACGCATCCCGATGACACCGTGTCCACCGTGGCGTCGGCCAGATGGCGGGCCGACGCCGTCGTCACGGATCCGTACCTCGACGCCGCTGTCGTCGACGGTCAGCCCGACATCGATGCGGGTCAGATCCGGCCCGGCGTGCTTGCGCGCGTTGGTCAGTGCCTCCTGCACGATCCGGTACACGGCCAGGTCGACACCGGCCGGCAGCGCTCGGTCGGTCCCCCGGCAGGTCAGCTCGACCGGCGAACCGGCGGTGCGGGCGTCGTCGACCAGCAGGCCGAGCTGCTCGATCCGGGGTGGCGGGGCCTGCGAGCCCGGCTCGTCGTCCCGCAGCACGTGCAGCATCGACCGCATATCTGCCAGGGCGGTACGTCCGCTGCTCTCGACCGTCCGCATCGCCTGCTGCGCACGGTCGGGGTCGGTGTGGACCTTCGCTGCCGCGCCTTGAGCCATCACGACCACCACGCTCAGCCCGTGCGAGACGATGTCGTGGATCTCGCGGGCGATCCGGGACCGCTCTTCCGCCACGATGATGCGGTTCTGGTTCTCCTGATCGCGCGCGAGCTGGGCCGCGCGGTCCTCGAGAGCGGCCACGTACGCGCGGCGGATCCCGACCATGGACCCCCAGATCCAGACGGACACGACCAGCAGGATCGTCGAGACCGCCTCCGATGTTGCGAAGTAGGGGTTGTCCCACCGAAGCGTGGCCACGACGACAGTGATGCCGGCCACCACGGCCACCGCCACAGAGGTCGACCGGCTGCGCTCGAGCGCCACCCGGTAGAGCGCGAGCAGGATCATGATGTCCGCCGGCAGGAACCCGATACCGAGCACCAGCTGGACCCCGACGACTGCGACGACTGCTCCGAAACCGGCCAGCGGACGACGTCGACACAGCAGGTACGACCCGCACAGGACCGCCGCCAGCAGCACGCCGGCTATCGTCGGCACCGGGGGCGGAACGGCCGCGCGAACCATCGGCAGTGTGTAGAGGAACACCAGCGCCGCCACCGCGCTGTCGATGGCACGAGGACGCTTGCGCACCCAAGCCCCCGGGCCCCTCATCATGCGGCCCAGCCTCCCAGGCCGGCCGCCCCTGGCTCCAGATCGCTCCGGCCGACCCCGGACCGGGTGGCGCCGCCCGGGTGCAGACCAGCAGGTCTCGGGTTCAGATCCCGAGGTCAGCCCGGGCGCCGGTGGGCCCGCTTCACCTCACGGTCGACGGCCCAGGCGTCACCGACCGGCCCGAGGTGCCCGAGCTTGTCGGGGTTGAGCACCGCACGGATGGCCTGGATCCGCCCGTCGAGCACCTCAAGGACCATGGTGTGGAGCACCCGGCCGTCCCGGTCGCGGAAGATCGCGCCGGGCTGACCGTTGACCTCGTGCGGCTCGTGTGACACCCCGACCTCGGCCATCCGGGGGAAGGCCGTGCCGAGCAGCCGGGCCACCTTCTCCGCGCCCACGACGGGTCTGGTCCACTGCGGGGCCTTGCCACCGCCGTCCCCGACCAGCGCCACGTCGGCGGCCAGCAGCTCCTGCAGCCCGCCCACGTCGCCGTCGGTCAGCGCGTCGAAGAACCGTGCCGCCAGGCCCTGCCGCTCCTGCCGGTCGGCGTCGAACCGCGGCCGTCCGGCCTCCATGTGCCTGCGGGCCCGCGTCACCAGCTGCCGGCAGGCCGCCTCGGTCCGCCCCACGACCTCGGCGACCTCGTCGAACCCGAAGCCGAACACCTCCCGCAGCACGAACACCGCCCGCTCCAGCGGGCTGAGCCGTTCCAGCAGCAGCAGCGCCGCCATCGACACCGAGTCGGCCAGTTCCGCTGCCCGCGCCGGGTCCTGGTGCGGGTCGTTCAGCAGAGGCTCGGGGAACCACGGGCCCGGGTACTCCTCCCTCCGCACCCGGGCCGAGCGCAGCAGGTCGATCGAGATCCGGGTGACCGCGGTCGACAGGAAGGCCTTGGTCGATGTCGGCCGGGTCGTCGTGCGGTCGAAGCGCAGCCAGGTCTCCTGCACCGCGTCCTCGGCCTCCCCGACACCGCCCAGGATCCGGTAGGCGATCGAGAACAGCAGCGGGCGCAGCTCCTCGAACTCCTCGACCTTGCTCATGGCGGGCCCCCCGGGTCGCCGACGTCGTTCAGCGGAACTGACCGGGCTCGTAGTCGCCCGCCGCCGGCTGCCGGGCGATGACGTTGAGCCGGTTCACCGCGTTCATGAAGGAGACGTGGATGACCAGGGCGGTGAGCTGCTCGTCGTCGTAGTGCTCGGCGGCGTGGGCCCACACCTCGTCGCCGACCCCGCCGGCCGCGTCCGCGACCCGGGTCCCCTCCTCGGCCAGCTCCAGCGCGGCCCGCTCGGCCTCGGTGAAGACCGTGGTCTCCCGCCACGCCGCGACCAGGTTCAGCCGCACCGCGGTCTCGCCGTGGGCGGCGGCGTCCTTGGTGTGCATGTCGATGCAGACCGCGCAGCCGTTGATCTGGCTGACGCGCAGCGACACCAGCTCCTGCGTGCGGGCCGGCAGCGGCGACTCCTTGACCAACCTGCCCGCCGACATGACGTGCTTGAGGGCCTTGCCGGCGGTCGGGTCGGCGAAGTAGTCCAGTCGCGCGTCCATGGTGTGCTCCTCCGTGTCTTCGGTGCCTACACCTACTGAGACGAGCCGGACGAGCGTCCTGTGACATGGACGGATGTGACCTGCAGGTCAGGTGGACGAGCACGTCGACGCCGGACACGGCGGCGCCGAGGTCCCCGGAGGACCTCACGTGTCGTAGCGGGTGTAGGTCGCCTCCATCGTCCCCGCGGGGTCCAGCTCGGCCAGGATGGCGTCGCCGATGGCGGCCAGCTGGTCGACCTGCTCGTCGGTGAGCGTGTCGATGACATGACGCCGGACGGCGACGACGTGGCCGGGCGCGGCGTGCTGCACCGTCGCCCAGCCGTCGTCCGTCAGCCGGACGTTGGTGGTCCGGCGGTCCTCCGGGTGCGGGCGGCGCTCGACGAGACCCCGGCCCGAGAGGCGCGTCACGACGTGGGAGAGCCGGGGCAGCGTGGCGTTGACCTGCCGGGCCAGCTCGGTCATCGGCAGTGCCCGGTCGTGTGCCTCGGAGAGCATCGCCATCAGCTGGTACTCGAACTCGGTCACGTCGGCGTCGTGGCGGAGCTGGGCGTCGAGCACGCCCGGGAGCAGCTCGGCCACCGCCCGGAGGCGGATCCAGGCCCGCAGCTGCCGTCGGTCCAGCCAGGGTGTGGTCACGGTCATGCCCTCCAGGGGAATGGTTGAAGCGACAACCTTGCTTCAGCTGATGTCAGTTGTAGCAACAACCAATCTCCCGGAACAGGAGCATCGTCATGGCCCACGTGAGCATCATCGGCACCGGAAGCATGGGATCCGCCATCGCCGGCGTCGTCGGCAGGGGCGGCAACACCGTCGAGCTGTACGGCTCGTCCGACGCGGACAAGCCGGTCACCGGCGACGTCGTCGTCCTCGCGGTGCCGTACGGGGCGGTCGCCGAGGTCGTCGCCCAGCGTGCCGAGCAGCTCGCCGGCAAGATCGTCGTCGACATCACCAACCCGGTGGACTTCACGACGTTCGACTCCCTCGTCGTCCCGGCCGACGGGTCGGCCACCACCGAGATCGCCGCCGCGCTGCCCCGGTCCCGAGTGGTGAAGGCTTTCAACACCACCTTCGCCGCCACCCTGACCTCGGGCGCCGTCGGCGCCGAGCCGACGACCGTGCTGATCGCCGGCGACGACGCCGACGCCAAGGCCGCGGTGGCCGGGATCGTCACCGCGGGCGGGCTGCGTGCCGTCGACGCCGGGTCGCTGCGCCGGACCCGTGAGCTGGAGGCGCTCGGCTTCCTGCAGATCAGCCTCGCGGCCGGCGAGAAGATCGCCTGGACCGGCGGGTTCGCCGTCGTCCCCTGAAGCGCGCCGTTCTGCACCACGCTGGTTCCCCCACCACGCCGCCTCCCGAACCACGGCAGAGACCGAGGAGCTCCCATGACCACGCCCCGCCCCACGACGACCGCGCTCGCCGACGCCCGCATCCCGGCGGCGCACCCGTTCGCCGAGCACCTGCGGCGCGTCGCCGCCCTCGACGCCGCGGAGCCGCTACGGCCGTGGACGCCGCAGGACGGTCCGCTGCCCGGGCTCTTCCTGTCCCACGGCGGTGGCCCGCTGCCCTTCGAGGACCCGGACTGGCTCGGCCCGCTGCACGACTGGGCCCGCTCGCTGCCCCGGCCGAAGGCGATCCTGGTGGTCTCCGCGCACTGGGAGTCCGCGCCGTTGTCGGTGAGCGCCGACCGGCCCGACGAGCTGGTGTACGACTTCGGCGGCTTCGACCCGATGTACCACGCGTTCCGCTACGACACGCCCGACGCCGGTGAGCTGGCGCGCCAGGTCGCCGGCCTCATGCCGGACACCGAGCAGCCGCACCGGCACAACCGGCGCGGGCTCGACCACGGCGCCTGGGTCCCGCTGAAGATCATGTATCCGGCCGCGGACATCCCGGTGCTGCAGCTGAGCCTGCCCACCGACGACCCGGACCGGCTGCTGGCCGTCGGCGAGCGGCTGCGTCCGCTGCGCGAGCAGGGCGTGCTGGTGATCGGCTCGGGGCACATGACCCACGGCATGCCGTACCTGACCCGGGAGATGTTCCTGGAGAACCAGGTGCCCGGCTGGTCGGCCGACTTCGACGCCTGGGCGAGCGAGGCGCTGGATCGCGGTGACGTCGCCGAGCTCAGCCGCTTCCGCACCGCCGCCCCGGGGATGCCCTACGCGCACCCGACCGTGGAGCACTTCACGCCGCTGTTCCTCACGCTCGGTGCGGCCACCGACCCCACCGCGCCGGTGACGACGACCCTCGACGGCTACAGCGTCGGCTTCTCCCGGCGGTCCTTCCAGGTGGCCTGAGCAGCCGGGCCGGCCGGGCCGCGGCCCGGTCTCGGTCGTCACATCGGCAGGACCCCTCCCGGGTGCGCCGGTAATCTCGACGGGTTCGGCGGCCGCGACCGGGTGGCCGCCCTCCGCACGCCTGGCCCACGGAAAGTGGCGATGTCCCGTCCTGCTCTGCTCCCGTCCCTGTCCGGCTACCGGATCCCGTCCCCGGGCGTGCTGCGCACGGAGGTGCTCGCCGGCCTGGTCGTCGCGCTGGCGCTGATCCCGGAGGCGATCGCCTTCTCGATCATCGCCGGGGTGGATCCGAAGATCGGTCTCTACGCCTCGTTCACGATGGCCGTGGTGATCGCCTTCTGCGGTGGCCGGCCGGCCATGATCTCCGCCGCGACCGGGGCCGTCGCCCTCGTCGTGGCCCCGCTGGCGCGCGAGTACGGCGTCGAGTACCTGGTCGCAGCCGTCGTGCTGGGCGGGGTGATCCAGGTGGCGCTGGCCACCGCGGGGGTCGCCCGGCTGATGCGGTTCCTGCCGCGCAGCGTGATGGTCGGTTTCGTCAACGCGCTGGCGATCCTGATCTTCATTGCGCAGCTGCCGCATCTGGCCGGGGTGCCGTGGGCGGTCTACCCGCTGGCGGCCGCCGGGCTGGCGATCCTCGTGGCGTTGCCCCGGTTGACCACGGTGGTTCCCGCCCCGCTCGTGGCCATCGTGCTGCTGACCGCCTTCACCCTGATCGCGGGCGTGACCGTGCCGACCGTGGGAGACCAGGGGGAGTTGCCCGACGCGCTGCCGGTGCTCGGGCTGCCCGCGGTGCCGTTCACGGTCGAGACACTGAGGATCATCGCCCCGTACGCGCTCGGGATCGCCCTGGTCGGGCTGCTCGAGTCGATGATGACCGCCAAGCTCGTCGACGACCTCACCGACACCCATTCGGACAAGACCCGCGAGGCCTGGGGCCAGGGCATCGCCAACGTGGTCACCGGCTTCTTCGGCGGCATGGGTGGCTGCGCGATGATCGGCCAGACGATGATCAACGTGAAGTCCGGTGCGCGCACCCGGCTCTCGACCTTCCTGGCCGGGTCGTTCCTGCTGGTCCTGGTCGTGGCGCTGGGCGAGCTGGTCGGCCTGATCCCGATGGCGGCCCTGGTCGCGGTCATGGTCATGGTGTCGGTGTCGACCTTCGACTGGCACAGCATCCGCCCGGCGGTACTGCGCCGGATGCCGCGCAGCGAGACGACGGTGATGCTGTCGACGGTCGTGGTCACCGTCGTCACCGACAACCTCGCCTACGGCGTCGGGGTGGGCGTGCTGGTCGCGATGGTGCTCTTCGCCCGCCGGGTCGCGCACCTGGTCGAGGTCACCTCGACGCTCGACCCCGACGGGACGAAGGTCTACCGGGCGAGCGGCCAGCTCTTCTTCGCGAGCAGCAACGACCTGGTGTTCTCGTTCGACTACGCGAACGACCCGGAGCATGTGGTGATCGATCTGTCGGACGCCCATATCTGGGACGCCTCGACGGTGGCCGCCCTCGACGCGATCACGACCAAGTACGCCGCGCGCGGCATCGAGGCGACCGTCACCGGGATGAATCCGGACAGCCGGTCCCGGCACGAGCGTCTCGCCGGCTACCTGAGCGGCGGCCACTGACCCCACCGGCGGGCCGGGCCGTCCCGACCTCGTCGAACGCCTCCCGCAACGCTTCCCGGACCTCCCTGATCGCCGGGCGGGACGCGGCCGCCCGGCGCGCCGAGGTGAACAGCTCACGGTGTGCCGGCCCGGGCAGCTCGATCAGGCGGATCCCGTCGGTGTTGGCGGTCCACACCAGGTCCGGGAGCAGGCTCACCGCGTGCCCGGCACGTACGAGGTGCACGTGGATCTCCAGGTCGGCCGAGTCGAACCGGATGTCCGGCTCGAACCCCGCGGCCCGGCACTGCTGCACGGCCCAGTGGCGCGCGGCGGTCTCCTCGGGCTCCATGACCCACGGGACGCTCCGCGTGTCGGCGATCCCGTCGATGCCCGAGCCGTCCGGGACGGCCAGCCGTACCGGGTCGGTGCCGAGGACCTCGCGGTCGAGCCGGTCGCGGTACGCCCGGGTGTGACCGGGGTACTGCTCGGCGATCGCCAGGTCGAACCCGCGGGCCTCGAGCTCGGTCAGCCCGGTCTCCGGCGGGACGACCGAGGCCTCGACACGCAGGTGCGGCGCGGACGTGCGCAGCCGGCTCAGCGCCCGGGGGAGCAGGGCGCGCCCGGCGGTCTCCAGGGTCGCGACGCGCACCGGTTCCTCGATCGGGTGCGACGACTCCAGCTCGCTCCGCACGCCCTCCTCCAGGTCGAGGACCTGCGCCGCGTGCCGGGCGATGCGCTGCCCGTGCGCGGTCAGGCGGATGCGGCGGCCGTCGGGTTCGAAGAGGCGGACACCGACCTCGTCCTCGAGCTTGGCCAGCTGCGCGGACACGCTCGACGGGCTGTAGTCCAGCGTGCGCGCCACCGCGGTGACCGTCTCGCGGAGCCGCAGCTCGTGCAGGAGACGGAGCCGGTGGAGATCCCACATGACGTGACCCTTCGGAGAATCCGAACAGTAAGGTTCGGTTGTCGTCGCTTCATTCGAAGTATGGGGCCTGGAACTCTCCTCGGCGAACAGTGCCGACCGCGGTGGCGGCACGCGGCGGCGGAGGGAGCCGAGGTCATGAGCACGAATCAGATGTCCGGATCAGAGACAGCAGATGCTGTGGTCATCGACGAGGCGCTGGTCGACGACGCCGTCACCCTGGTCCGCCGCTGGCTGGAGGCGAGCCGCGACGAGCCGGTGGACGCCTCGGCCCGCCGGCTCGCCGGTGTGCTGCGCGACCCGAACGGGCTCGCGTTCACGGTCGGGTTCGTCGACGGGGTGATCCGGCCCGAGGACCCGCGTGCGGCCGCCCGGCACCTGGCCTCGCTGGTGCCGATCACGCCGCGCTTCCTGCCGTGGCCGCTGCGGGCCGCGATCCGGGCCGGGGCCGTCGTCGGTCGCGTGCTGCCCGGCGTCGTGGTCCCGATCGCGCAGGCGTCGCTGCGGCGGATGGTGCGCCATCTGGTCGTCGACGCCTCCGACCGCAAGCTCGGCCCGGCGATCACCCGGATCCGCCGCGACCGGGGCGGTGCCCGGCTCAACATCAACCTGCTCGGTGAGGCGATCCTCGGCGAGGGCGAGGCCACCCGCCGGGTGGAGGGCACGCGGCGGCTGCTCGACCGCGACGACGTCGACTACGTGTCGGTCAAGGTGTCGTCGACGGTGGCGCCGCACGACCCGTGGTCGTTCGACCGGGCGGTCACCGACGCGGTCGAGGCACTCGTCCCGCTGTACCGGCAGGCGCGCACGGCGCCCGGCGGTCCGAAGTTCCTCAACCTCGACATGGAGGAGTACAAGGACCTCGACCTCACCCTCGCGGTCTTCACGACCCTGCTGGACCGGCCCGAGTTCGCCGGCCTGGAGGCCGGGATCGTCCTGCAGGCCTACCTGCCCGACGCGCTGTCGGTGATGATGCGACTGCAGGAGTGGGCGGCCTCCCGGGTCGCCCGCGGCGGCGCCCCGATCAAGGTCCGGGTGGTGAAGGGCGCGAACCTGCCGATGGAGCAGGTCGATGCCGAGATCCACGGCTGGCCGCAGGCGACGTGGGGCAGCAAGCAGGAGTCCGACGCCTCCTACAAGGCGGTCCTCGACTACGCGTTGCGGCCCGAGCACACCGCGGCGGTGCGGGTCGGCGTCGCCGGCCACAACCTGTTCGACATCGCGCTGGCCTGGCTGCTCGCCCGGCGCCGGGGCTGCGCGGACGGCATCGAGATCGAGATGCTGCTGGGCATGGCCACCGCACAGGCCGCCGCCGTGCACGCCGACGTCGGATCGTTGCTGCTCTACACGCCCGTGGTGCACCCCGCGGAGTTCGACGTCGCGATCGCCTACCTGATCCGTCGGCTGGAAGAGGGCGCGTCGCACGAGAACTTCATGTCGGCGGCCTTCGACATCGGCGACGACGCCGGCCTGTTCGAGCGGGAGAAGCAGCGGTTCCTGGCCTCGGTCGCCGCGATGCCGGCCACGCCGCCGGTCCCGAACCGGAACCAGGACCGCACCCGCCCCGAGCCGCCCGCGCCGGTGCACGGGTTCACCAACACTCCCGACACCGACACCGCGGTCGCGGCGAACCGGGGATGGGGCGCGGAGATCCGATCCCGGATGCGGGACTCCGTGCTCGGCGAGCGGACCGCGGCGCAGGGCGTCGTCAGAACCGGCGCCGAGCTGGACGGGATCGTGACCGGTGCCCGCGCCGCCGGCGAGGAGTGGCGGGCGCTCGGTGCCGACAAGCGCGCCGAGATCCTGCACCGGGCGGGCGACGTCCTGCAGGCGCGGCGCGCGGACCTGTTGGAGGTCATGGGCTCGGAGTGCGGAAAGGTGCTCGAGCAGAGTGACCCGGAGGTCAGCGAGGCGATCGACTTCGCGCACTACTACGCCGAGGCCGGGCGCGGGCTGGAGGCCGTCGAGGGCGCCCGGTTCACGCCGCCGAAGCTGACCGTCGTGACGCCGCCGTGGAACTTCCCGGTGGCCATCCCCGCCGGGTCGACGCTGGCCGCGCTCGCGGCGGGCTCCCCGGTGGTGATCAAGCCGGCCGATCCCGCGCGGCGCTGCGGGGCCGTGATCGCCGAGGCGCTCTGGGAGGCCGGTGTCCCGCGGGACGTGCTGCGGTACGTCCAGCTCGACGAGAACGACCTCGGCCCCGAGCTGATCGCGCACCGCTGCGTCGAGCAGGTGATCCTCACCGGCGCCTACGAGACCGCCGAGATGTTCCGCTCGCTGCGTCCCGACCTGCCGCTGCTGGCCGAGACCAGCGGCAAGAACGCGATCATCGTGACGCCCAGCGCGGATCTGGACCTCGCCGCGCGCGACGTGGCCCGCTCGGCCTTCGGGCACGCCGGGCAGAAGTGCTCGGCCGCCTCCCTCGTCGTGCTGGTCGGTTCGGTCGCGACGTCGAAGCGGTTCCGCCGCCAGCTCGTCGACGCGGTGGCCTCGATGCGGGTCGGCCCGCCGTGGGACGAGAGCACCCAGGTCGGCCCGCTGATCGGCCCGGCGGGAGGCAAGCTGCTCTCCGCGCTGACCACGCCCGGGCCGGGGGAGCGCTGGGTGCTCGCCCCGGAGCGCCTCGACGACGACGGCACGCTGTGGCGACCCGGGATCCGCGAGGGCGTGCGCCCCGGCTCGGAGTACCACCTCACCGAGTACTTCGGACCGGTCCTCGGGATCATGACCGCGGAGACCCTGGACGAGGCGGTCGCCCTGGTCAACCGGATCGACTACGGGCTGACCTCCGGGCTGCACGCGTTGGACTCCGACGAGATCGGCAGCTGGCTGCGCGCCGTCGAGGCGGGCAACCTCTACGTCAACCGGGGCATCACCGGTGCGATCGTCGAGCGCCAGCCGTTCGGCGGGTGGAAGAAGGCCTCCGTCGGCACCGGCACCAAGGCGGGCGGCCCGAACTACCTGATCGGCCTCGGCGCCTGGACCGACGACCCGGTCCCCGCCGGCGCCGCCGACCGCGGCGACGACGCGCTCGCCGGCCGGGTGCTCGGCGCCGCCCGCGCGGCCGGGATCGGCGACGACGACCTGGCGTGGCTGGCCGGTGCGCTGCGCACCGACGTCACGGCCTGGCGGGACGAGTTCGGCGTCGTCCGGGACGCCACCGGCCTGACCTGCGAGCACAACGTGCTCCGCTACCACCCGATCCCGGTCACCGTCCGCTACGGCGGCGCTCGCCCCGCCGAGCTGCTGCGGATCGTCGCGGCCGGCGTCCGGGCCACCGCCCCCGTCACGGTGAGCACGGCCGAGCCGCTGCCCGCGGTGCTGCACGAGGCGCTCGTCGGGCTCGGCGCGTCGGTGCGGCACGACGACACCGGTGCCTGGCGCACCCGGGCCCGCGAGCTGGGCGTCGCGGGCGGCAGGCTCCGCCTCGTCGGCGCCCCGGCGGACGAGGTCGTCGCGGCCACCGGCGGCTCGCCCGCGCTGGCCGTGTACGACGGGCCGGTCGTCACCGCCGGCCGGGTCGAGTCACTGACCTTCCTGCGCGAGCAGGCCGTCTCGGTGACCGCACACCGGTTCGGGACGCCCCACCCCTACGACGTCCCGGCCGCCGTCCCGGTCGCCCGGTAACACCTGCCCGGACGAGCGAAGGAGCTCACCGATGCCGGACCAGACCTTCCAGATCACCGCCCTCGTCGTCTACTTCGCGGTGCTGCTCGGTATCGGCTTCTACGCCTACCGCCGGACCGTCGACCACGAGGGCTACATGCTGGCCGGGCGCCAGCTCGGGCCGGGAACGGCTGCGCTGAGCGCCGGTGCCTCGGACATGTCGGGCTGGCTGATGATGGGCCTGCCCGGCGCGATCTACGCGTCCGGCCTGATCGAGGCGTGGATCGCGATCGGCCTCACCTGCGGGGCGTACCTGAACTGGCGCTTCGTCGCCCCGCGGCTGCGGTCCTACACCGAGGTCGCGCAGAACTCGATCACCATCCCGAGCTTCCTCGAGAACCGGCTGCACGACACCTCACGGGCGCTGCGGGTCACCTCGGGCGTCATCGTCCTGGTGTTCTTCACGTTCTACGTGTCGTCGATGATGGTGGCGGGTGGCGAGTTCTTCCGGCTCGCCTTCGGCGGCTCCTACCTGACCGGCATGGTCGTCGTCGCCGCCGTGACCCTGGTCTACACGGTGATCGGCGGGTTCCTCGCGGCGTCGCTGACCGACGTCGTCCAGGGTGTGATGATGATGGTCGCGCTGCTGGTCGTGCCGGTCCTCGCGATCGGCGCGGTCGGCGGCCCGGGCGAGGTGGCCGCGGGGGTCCGCGAGGTCGACCCGTCGCGGCTGTCGCTGCTGGGCGGGGAGGCGCTCTCCCCGATGAGCCTGCTCGGCGTCGTCTCGGCCCTGGCCTGGGGTCTGGGCTACTTCGGCCAGCCGCACGTCATCGTGCGGTTCATGGCCATGCGGGACGCCGCGTCGGCCGGCCCGGCACGCCGGATCGGGATGACCTGGATGATCGTCTCGCTGCTCGGTGCGGTCGCCTGCGGGGTGATCGGCATCGCGTTCTTCCACCGGACCGGCAACACGCTGGACAACCCGGAGCTGGTGGTGCTCGCGATGTCGCAGACCCTGCTGCATCCCCTCGTCGTCGGCCTCGTGTTCGCCGCGGTTCTGGCGGCGATCATGAGTACCGTGTCCAGCCAGCTGCTCGTCAGCTCGTCGGCGTTCGTCGAGGACCTCTACAAGATCGTTCGCCGGGACGCCTCGCCGCGCACCCTGATGACGCTCGGCCGGGTGTGCGTGCTGGCCGTCGCCGTGGTCGCGGGCGTGCTCGCGATCGACCCGAGCGACACCATCCTCGACCTGGTCGGGTTCGCCTGGGCCGGCTTCGGGGCCTCGTTCGGCCCGGCGATCCTGCTGTGCCTGTTCTGGCGCCGGCTCACCAACCGGGGCGCGCTGGCCGGCATGATCACCGGTGCGGTCACCGTCTTCGTGTGGGACGCCTACGGCCCGCTGGTCGCCGGGGCCGAGCTGTACGAGATCGTGCCCGGCTTCGGGGTGAACGTGCTGGTCGCCGTCGTCGTGAGCCGGTTCACCTGGACCGCCGACCCGGCGATCGAGCGCGAGTTCGACGCGGCGGTCGCCGGCGCGGGGCCCCCGAAGGTCACGGCCTCGTAGCGGGACGCCCGGACCGGGGCTCGGGCGGGCCTCGCCGAGGGGTGTCGCTGCGGGGTGTTGCTGCGGGTGTCACTGCGCGGTGTCACTGCGCGGTGTCACGGACCCTCGCCGAGCCCCCGATACAGCTCCGGCCGCCGGTCGGCCAGGTACGGCGTGTCCCGCCGGGACGCGTCCAGCGCTGCCCGGTCGAGGTCGGCGACGAGCAGCTCCTCGTCCCGCCCCGCCCGGGCCACCGGCACCCCGGACGGTCCGGCCACACAGGACAGGCCACCGTAGGTCAGCGCGCCCTCGCGGCCGACGTAGTTGGCGTAGGCCACGTACACCTGGTTCTCGTACGCCCTGGCCGGCACCAGCACGTCCGGCACCACGTCGTAGTCGAGCATGTTCGCTGTCGGGACGAGCACGACGTCCGCTCCCCGCAGCGCCAGCCCGCGCACGATCTCCGGGAACTCGGCGTCGTAGCAGATCAGCAGGCCCAGGTTCCAGCCGTGGAGCTCCACCACGTCCGGTGGGACCGGTGACGCGCTGAACGAGGTCCGATCCAGGTCGCCGAACAGGTGGGTCTTGCGGTACGCGGCGAGGCGCGCCCCGTCCGGCCCGACCAGCTGCACCGCGTTGTACACCGTGTCCCCGGCGCGCTCGGGGTAGCCGTAGACCACCGCGACGCGGTGCGCGCTGGCGAGCGCGGAGACCTGGTCGAAGGACGGCCCGCCGGCCGGCTCGGCGAGCGCGCGGACGGCGCCCGCGCCGACGTCGTAGCCGGTCAGGAACATCTCCGGCGTGACGACCAGGTCGGCGCCGGACCCGCACGCCGGCTCCAGCCTGCGCAGGTTCCCGGCGACGTCGCCGGGGTGCGACTCCGCCTGCAGCAGCGCGATCCGCATCAGTCCGGCAGCTCCAGCGGTGCCAGCTCGGCGAACCGGTCACCGGGGCCCGGGTTCCGCGGGGCGGCGGCCCCGCCGAGGTGGTGCAGGATCCCCCAGACCGCGTTCAGCGCGGTCTGCACGGCGCCCTCCGCCCACGCCGGCGTCCAGGACACGTCGTCGCCCGCCATGAAGATCCCGCGTTCGGCGGGCGGCAGGCCGTCCTGCACGAAGTGGCAGTACATCCGCCGGTTGTAGCGGTAGTGGCCGGGCAGCGCACCCTTGAACGCGCCGAGGCTGTGCGGGTCCGACTCCCAGGTCACGGTGATCGGGTCGCCGATGACGTGCGCGGCGACGTCGACGTCCGGGTAGATCTTCCGCAGGGCCCCCAGCGCGAGGTCGACCCGCTTATCGACCGGGTAGGGCAGCATCTTCAGCGAGTCACTCATCCACGAGTACGACAGGCAGATGACGCCGGGCCGGTCGTCCCCGTTGTCGAACAGGTAGGTGCTGCGGGTGAGCCGGTCGGTGAGGGTCATGCTCATGACGTCGCGCCCGGTGACCGGGTCGGCGTCGCGCCAGAAGGGCCGGTCGACCATCACGAACGTCTTCGTCGACTGCATGTAGCGGGTCCGGTCGAGCGCCATCCAGAGTTCCTGGCTGAACAGCGACTCGTCGGTCTCGATCTGGGTGGACAGCAGCCAGCTCTGGCAGGTGGTGAGCACGGCCGGGAAGTCCCGGGTGCCGCCGTAGACATCGGTGACCCGGATCGTGTCGGCGTCCACCCGGTGGATCCGTGCGACACCGGGGCGGGTCCCACCCCCGTGCAACGACGACAGGCTGGTTCCCGCAGGCCAGTGCGCGGAGTCGTCCGGGGCCCGCCGCCACAGTCCCTGCGGGACCTGCTCCACCCCGCCGGCGACGAGCAGCTGGTCCTCGTCGCACGCCGTCGTCACCACGCGCAGGATCTCCAGCATCGAGTTCGGGAAGTCGGAGTCCCACCCGCCGGTGCCGAAGCCGACCTGCCCGAACGCCTCCCGGTGCCGGAAGCTCAGCTCGGAGAACGCCTTCGAGGTGGACACGAAGTCGTAGAAGGTCCGGTCGTCCCACTGCGGGACCAGCTCGTTCCACCGCCGCTTGAGCGCGGCCGTGTCCCGGTTCCGGATCGCCTGCTGCAGCCCCTCGAACCCGGCGCCCTCCTCCAGTGCCGACGCCCACGCGTCGGCGACCTCGGTGAAGAACGGCGGCAGGTCCGCCAGGGTGCGGCCGTAGTACGTCTCGCCGTGCAGGTCGATCACCGTGCTGCCGGAGGCCGGCGTGAGCGGGTTCGGGAACGGCTCGGTGCGCAGCCCGAGCAGGTCCACGTAGTGGTGGAACGCGGTGGACGAGCGCGGGAACCGCATCCCGCCGAGCTCGGCCACGACGCCGTCGGTCCCCTCGAACGGCTGCGACCGCAGCCGCCCGCCCAGGTGCGACGGCTCGTACACCACCGGTCGCAGGCCCAGCCGCATCAGCTCGTAGGCCGCGACGAGCCCGGCGATCCCGGCGCCCACGATCGCGACCTCGGTCCCGAGCCGGTCCGGTGGCACCCGGCCGAGCCCGGCCGGGTGCGAGATCCAGTCGTCGAACGGGAACGGGAAGTCCGGGCCGAAGGCGGTCACCGGGCGGTCGGGACTCATGGCGTGGCTCCTCGGGGGTCGGGCCGGGAACCGTACCGATCCGGCGGTGTCCGGATCAGCCCCGGCGCGAGCGCACCAGCCCGGTCACGATCCGCTGGTAGGCGGTCGGCAGCACCCGGGCCATCCCGTCGATCGCCCAGGCGTCCGGGCCGATCAGGACCCGCCGCCGGTCGCGCCGCACCCCGTCCAGGATGGTCCGGGCGGCCCGGTCCGGGGTCGTCATGAACAGCTTCTCGAACTCGGCGGTGGCGGCCGCGGCGTCCTGCCCGGTCGCCTCGGTCACGCTCGCGTGCACCCGGGCCGCCTTCGCGATGTTGGTCTTGATCCCGCCCGGGTGCACGCAGGTCGCCGACACCGGTGACCCGGTCAGCTCCAGGTCCTGGCGCAGCGACTCGGTGAACCCGCGCACCGCGTACTTGCTGGCGTTGTAACCGCTCATCAGCGGCTGGGCGGCGATGCCGAAGATGCTGGACAGGTTGACCACGTGCCCTTCGCCGGCCGCGGTCAGGTGCGGCAGGAACGCCTTGGTCCCGTGCACCACGCCCCAGAAGTTGATGTCCATGATCCAGCGGTAGTCGTCGAGCGAGAGCGCCTCGACCGTCCCGGACAGCGCGACGCCGGCGTTGTTGACGACCAGGTGCACCCCGCCGTGCTCGGCGACCGTCGCGTCGGCCCAGCCGTACACCGCCTTCTCGTCGGCGACGTCCAGCTCGGTGGTGGTCACCCGGACCCGGGAGCCGGCCAGCGCGGCGGTCTCGGCGAGGCCCACCGCGTCCCGGTCGGCGAGCGCGAGGTGGCAGCCGTCGGCGGCGAGCCGGAGGGCGAGGGCCCTCCCGATGCCGGACCCGGCCCCGGTGACGGCAGCGGTGCGGTCGGTCAGGGTCTCCATGCGGCGGCACACTACCTACTCCCGGGTAACCGATACGACACCGACGCCGTCGCCTACATTCGGGACCGTGGACGGGACCGGACCGCCGGGGCCCGCGGCGCTGCGCCGCCGACCCGGCCGGCTGCTCTGGGAGCAGCTGCTCGGCGACCTCCGCCGCCGGCTCGACGCCGACGAGTTCACCGCAGGCTTCCCCGGCGAGGTCGCGCTGACCGAGGAGTACCGGGTCAGCCGGCACACCGTCCGCCAGGCGGTGAAGGTGCTGCGCGACGAGGGCCGCGTCGTCGGGACCCGTGGACGGCCGTCCCGCCAGGCCGAGCCGGAGGAGACGGTGCAGCGGCTCGGCGCGCTCTACAGCCTCAACGAGTCGGTGCGGGCGATGGGGCTGGAGCAGCGCAGCGTGGTGCGGGCGCTCGGGGTCCGGGCCGACGGCGTCGTCGCGGCCCGGCTCGGGCTGGAGGAGTCCACCCCGCTGGTGCACCTGGAACGGCTCCGGTTCGCCGGCGGTGCCCCGCTGGCGCTGGACCGGGTGTGGCTGCCGTACGACCTGGCCGCGCCGCTGCTCGACGCCGACTTCCGGACCGGTGCCCTCTACGAGCGCTACGCCGAGCTGTGCGGCGTCGTGCTGACCGGGGGCGGGGAGACCGTCCAGCCGGTCCTGCCGACCCGGGCCGAGCACCGGCTGCTCGGCGGCAGCCCGTCCACCGCGGCGTTCTCGGTCCGCCGGCTCGGCACGGGCAAGGGCCGGGCCGTCGAGTGGCGGCACACGCTGGTCCGCGGCGACCGCTTCGTGCTGCGCGCCGACTTCGACCGCAAGGACGGCTACCAGCTCGAGCTGCTCGCCGCGCCGGACGGCCGGGACCCCCGGCGCTGACCCCTCAGGCGGCCGCCGCCTGGACCACCTGCGGCCGGTAGCTCTCGATGACCGTCATGAACTCGGTGTGCTCGGCGGCGGGCACGCCCAGGAAGTTCAGCGTGGCGGCGATCTCCATGGCGACGGCGTCGAACTGCGCGTCGTCGATGTGCAGGGTGTCGTGCGCCTGCACCATGTCCTGGCCGGGGTAGCACTGCGGGCCGCCGGCGGCCTGGATCGACCAGGCCGTGACCAGGAACTTGTAGCCGGCCGCGTTGGCCGGGTCGCCGTGGTGGGCGTGCACCGCCTCGTTGGCGTTGACCGAGGCGTTCGCGAACAGGCGGTCGACGAGGACGTCGACCGCGCCGGCGATGCCGTAGACGCCGCCCAGGCGCTCGAAGAGGGTCTGCTCGGCCATTTCCGGCCTCCACTCCGTTGTGGTCCTGCGGTTCGGGACAGGTGATCGCGTGATGGCGGTCACCGCCACGGTGGCCCGCGGCCGGGTGTCAGTCAATAGTGCACAACCGAATACGGCGGAATCCCGTCCGGTCGGACAGGGCGGGTGCCGGCCGGACAGGGGTGGGCGCCGGTCGGGCCGGGCGGGGATCAGCCGTCGGCGACCGCGTGTTGCCCGGATCGGTCCTGCCCGGTCCCGGCCAGCGCAGGCACCCGGGCCCGCAGCCCGCCCGGCACCCGCGCGGCGAACTCCGCCCGCTCGCCCGGCTCCATGCCGGCTGCGAGGGTCTCCAGCACCGCGACCGAGGCCGCACCGGCCTGTTCCAGGTCGTGCACCTCCAGCTGCTGCTGGACCCGGGCCAGGAACACCTCGTCGGTGAAGGGGCGGGGGTCGATCCGGCCCGGCCCGAGCCCGGCACCCGGCCCGTCGACCGGCTCGGCCGCCGGACCGAATTGCCCGGTAGCGGCACGGTGGTCGGGGACCGCCACGTCCGCCGCCTCCGGCTCGGCCGGGTTGCCGCCCCAGCGCTCGCCCGGCCCGACCTGCTCGCCCTTCATCAGGAACGAGTCGGCCGCGAGCGTCGCACCGTCGTCCAGCTCGGTGCTGTGGTGCACGAACGCCCGGACGCCGATGCCCGCGCCGGCCCCGACCTCGGCCGTGCCGGACTCGAAGCGGCCGTCCTCCAGCGAGTGGCACTGGATCACCGAGCCGGCGTTGAGCACCGCGTCGTCGCCGACCGTGACCAGGCTCTTCTCCGGCAGCGACGCGCCGTCGTCGAACACCCGGCGCCCGACCCCCAACCCGGCCAGCCGGTTCCGCCAGACCAGCAGCGGGCTGCCGGCCAGCGCGGGACGGACGAAGAGCTTCCACAGCCGCTCGTGGAACCAGAAGTAGCGGTCGTAGATCGACGCGGTGCGCGGCCGCAGCGGCCGGAACCCCAGGGTGGCCCGCTCCAGCAGCGCCGACCAGACCATCAGCAGGACCGGCCCGAGGAACAGGGCGGGCCCGAGCGCCCAGAGGCCCCAGGTGGGCCACAGCGCGACCGAGAACCCGACCGGGACCAGCGCCAGCGCGGCGCCGAGCGCCTGCAGCAGCATGACCACCGCCAGCGTCACCGCGTTGTAGCGGTTCTTCGCCCGCAGCCGGCGGGCCAGCTCCTCGCCGGTCCGCGGGTGGTTCGGGTGCGGCCCGGCGCCGGTGCGCGGGATCTCCATCGGCGGCGAGCCGAGCAGGCCCACGTCCTCCCGCACCGGGCCGTCGGTCGGGACCAGCACCTTGGTCGCCAGCAGCACGTTGTCCCCGGTGCGCGCGTCCGGCGGGAAGTGCACGTCGTTGCCGACGAAGTTCCGCTCGCCGAGGGCCACCGGACGGACCCGGAACGAGTCGTGCGACAGGTCGGTGTTCATCATCCGCAACCCGTCGGACACCATCGTGCCGGCGCCGACCGCGGACTGGCGGGGCGACTCCTGGCGCAGCTGGGTGCCGAAGTTCGACCCGGTCTGGCGCAGTGCGCCCAGGTCGTAGCCCAGCGCCCGCAGGTAGCCGGTCACGAACGAGCTGTCCCCGAGCAGCAGCACCAGCATCCGGGCGTTCGACACCCCGGTCACGATCTGCTGCGCGACGTGCCGGATGCCGTAGAGCGGGTAGCTCACGTCCGGCCGCACCAGCAGCCCGGCCAGCCGGGGCAGCAGCAGCACGGCGAGCACCCCGACCAGCACGGCCACCAGGTAGAGCGCGACCACGGCGGCCACGCCGACCGCGAAGAACCACCAGTGCGCGCCCAGCTGCGCGGTGGTCAGGCCGATCCAGCCCGCCACCTGCGGCGCGAACCGGGCGAACGCCCAGGTCGCCAGGGCCAGCACCGCGGTGCCGAGCACCCAGCCCGCGCCGACGACGACGCCGCTGTAGACCAGTCGCCGGACCCGGCCGGTGCCCGCGGGGGCCACGGTGCGGAAGTCGGAGTCCGCCGGGCCGGCCGGCGACCCGTGCCAGACCTCGCCGGCCGGGACGGTGCGCCCGGACCGCACGGCCGAGACGTGGCCGAGCTGGGCGCCGTCCGCCAGCCCGGAGCCGATGTCGAGCACGCCCGCCTCGCCGACCACGCAGTCGTCGCCGATCTCGACGGGGCCGAGCTCCAGCGCCCCCGGGACCGCCCGGTAGCCCTGCACCGAGGCCTCCGGATGGACCAGGGAGCGGGCCCCGATCCGGACGAGGTCGGTGGCGACCGGCACCGACCCGGTGAACACGGCGGTGTCCCGGCCGATCCGGGCGCCGAGCAGGCGCAGCCACCACACGTACGGCGGGGTGCCGGCGAACAGCACCATCGGGCTCGTCCGGATCAGCGTGGCGACGATCCAGAACCGGAGGTGGGCGAGCCCCCACAGCGGGATCGTGCGCTCGGTGAACCGCCCGATCAGCGTCCACTTGGCCAGGGCCGGGACCAGCACCACGGCCGCCAGCAGCCCGGCCGACCAGGCGGCCGAGCGCCCGACCAGGGCGCCGGTGTCCGGCGCGGCCGAGATCGACCGGTAGCCGAGCACCAGCAGGGCGGCGGCCAGGAACCCGCCGCCGATCAGGAACAGCACGTGCGCGGCGCCGGTGAGCGCGTGCGCCACCGGGCGCGGGCGCACCGGCTCGGCCTCGGCCGTCGCGGCGGGGGCGGCGTCGCCGAGCACGGCGGCGAGGTCGCGCACGGTCGGGTGCCGGTACACCTCGCTCGCCGAGACCTGCGGCAGGTCGTCGCGGCGTCGCACGGCCGCGGCGAACCCGGCCATCAGCAGCGAGGTCGCGCCCAGGTCGTCGAAGACGTGCGCGGTCACCGAGATCTCCGCGACGTCCGCGCCGAGCGCGGCGGCGAGCTCCTCGGCCAGCCCGCGTTCGACGTCGGTCGCCGGTGCGACGACCGGGCCCGCGGTCGTGATCCGGCTCCCGCTGGGGGCGGGCAGGCTCTTCCGGTCCGCCTTGTCGCTGGTCGTCATCGGGATGCGGTCGAGCCGCTCGAGGTAGGCGGGGACCATGTAGGACGGCAACCGGTCCCGCAGCCGGGCGCGGAGATCAGCCTGGTCCGGTGCCTGCGCGCCCCTGGCGACGCTGTAGTAGCCGACCGGTTCGGGGGTGCCGGGCGTCGCCTCGTGGGTGTCGACGACCGCCATCGCGACCGCCGGATGACCCTGCAGCACGGCCTCGATCTCGCTCAGCTCGATCCGGTACCCGCGGATCTTGACCTGCAGGTCGATCCGCCCCCGGTACTCGATCTCGCCGTCGGCGTTCACCCGGCCCAGGTCGCCGGTGCGGTAGAGCCGCCCCGGCGGGTTGCCCGGCAGGTCCAGGACGTCGTCGACGAAGGCCTCGGCGGTCTTCTCGTCCCGGTTCAGGTACCCCTCGGCCAGGCCGACCCCGGCGATCGCGATCTCCCCGGTCTCGCCGAACGGCAGCGCCCGGCGCGGGTCGTCGGTGTCCAGCACGACGACCGCGTAGGTGGGCAGCGGTTCGCCGATGGTGACCGCGCGGTCCGGGTGCAGTGCGGTCCAGGTCGCGGTGACCGTGGCCTCGGTCGGGCCGTAGACGTTGAGGAACCGCCGGTCGTCCCGGTACCAGCGGCGGACCAGGTCCTGCGGGCAGGCCTCGCCGGAGACCAGCAGGAAGCGCAGGTCGTCGAGGTCGTCGTCGAGCGTCGCGAGCAGGGTCGGCACGCAGCACATCGCGGTGACCCGGTGCCGGGTCAGGAACTCGTGCAGGTCGTCACCGACCAGCGAGACGCCGGCGGGCTTGGGCACGAGCGTGGCCCCGACCAGGAACGACGTCCAGATCTCCTCGACCGAGAAGTCGAAGGCCAGGGTCAGTCCCTGGTACATCCGGTCGTCGGGCCGGACGCCGTACTCCTCGGCGGCGACCCGGACGAAGTTGCAGATCGCCGGGTGCCCGATCACCACGCCCTTGGGCCTGCCGGTGGAGCCCGAGGTGTAGATCAGATACGCCGGATGCCCGCCGTCACGGCGGTCGTCGGTGTCCAGCCGGGCGGCCGGCCGGTTCGCGATCTGCTCGGCGTCGGACCCCGCGCCCGCCGTGCGCAGCACGTCCGGTCCGCGCTCGGCGCACCGCTCCGCAAGGCCGTCCACCTGCTCCAGTGCGGACGTGGTGGTCAGCAGCAGGGCGGCCGAGGAGTCGTCGAGGATGTAGCCGATCCGGTCGGCCGGGAAGGCGACGTCGAGCGGGACGAACGTGGCGCCGGCCTTCAGCACGCCGAGCATGGCGGTGTAGGCCTCGACCGGGTCGTCCAGCAGCAGCCCGACGACGGCGCCGGGGCCGGTCCCGCGGCCGAGCAGGTGCCGGGCCAGCCGGTCCGCGCGACCGTCCAGCTCACGGTAGGTCAGCGTCGTTTCACCGGTGTCCACCGCGACGGCGCCCGGGTGCCGGTCCACGGCCTCCTCGAAGACCTCCGCCAGCTGCTCGCCGGGCCGGGTGCGCGGCCGCTCGATCTCCGTGCCGGGCACCAGCACCCGCTCGTCGAGCGGGCGGCGCGGGGCCGGCGAGGGCTTGGGCCGCGGCACCGGCGAGGGCCGGTAGGGGAGGTCCCGGCGGATCACCTGCGTGGGTGGCTCCGGCTGGCCGTCATCGCCGCCGAGCCCGCCGGGCAGGGTCGACGGGTTGGACACGTCCGACATGGCATGTGATTACCCGTGATGGCCGCGGATGAAAGTGTGGAATCCGGTGGGGTCTCTCACCGTGATTCTGGTGAACCGAATGGCGCCGCGCTGCGTAGCGGGGAACGGTTCAGCCGTGCACCATCAGCGTGTCGATCAGGTCTCGTCCCAGGTCGGAGGCGTCCCCGGGAAACGGGAGATCGTTCTCGTCGAACCAGGCAGAAGGGGCGTCGGGATGCGGGCCGACGATTCCGATCGCCCCGGACCCGAATGGGGTGACCGCCGCGGCGATCATTCCGTCGGGGTAGGTGGCGAGAACCTCCGCGTTCCGCCGGGTCCGGCGCGGCAGCACGATGACGCCGCCGTCCTGGTAGTAGAGCGTCCGTTCCGTTCCGCGCCAGTGCACCGTCACCAGGCCGGGATCGGGGCTGGTGATCGTGGCGCCCGGCTGCGACCAGTACTCGTCCACCCGGCCGTCGAGCAGGTTGAGGAATCCGCGCTCGGCCAGGAAGGCCCCCATGCAGACGCCGAGGTAGCGACCGCCGCCCCGGACGAACCGCCGGATCGGGCCCTTGTCCCGGCGCAGCCGACGGAACGCCGTCTCGTCGTCGCCGGAGGCGCCGGGGTAGGCGAACAGGACGACGTCGGGGTCGGCCAGCGCGTCGCGCAACGGGCGCTCGCCGGCCGGGCCGGCCGTACGGACCTCGAACCCGTGCCGGCTGCCGCGCAGCAGCGCGACGACCGACTCGGTGTCGTCGGTGGTGTCCTCGGCCGACGGCCGGGTCCAGGCGTCGGCGAACACCACGGCCACCGGAGTGCTCATCGGGCCGACCGTACCGATCCGGGCCAGGGCGCGTCGTCGCAGCGGCCGATGTGACCCGGTGCATCGGGGCGTGTCCGGCGGCGTGAAACGGGAACGCCGGGTGCATGAGCACGTCTGCGAGCACCAGGACCGGCCGCGCGGTGCGCTTCGACCGCTACGGCGCGGTGGACGAGCTGTACGTGGCCGACGTCGAGGTGCCCGACCCGGGGCCGGGCCGGGTGCTCGTCGAGGTGCTCTCCGCCGGGATCAACCCGGCGGAGAGCGCGATCCGCCAGGGCGCGTTCGCCGACACCGCGCCCGTGACGTTCCCGTCCGGGCAGGGCAGCGACTGGGCCGGGGTGGTCGTCGCGGCCGGCGCCGGCGTCGAGGGACTCGACCCCGGCGACGACGTCTTCGGCTGGACCGGCGAGCGCGCCTCGCACGCGACGCACGTCGACGTGCCCGCCGAGCAGGTGCTGCCGCGACCGGCAGGTGCCGACCCCCGTGCGGCGGGGGCGCTGTACGTCAGCGGGATGGCCGCGGTCGCGTCGGTGCAGGCGGTCGACCCGCGTCCGGGGGAGACGGTCGTGGTGTCCGGTGCCGCCGGCGGTGTCGGCCTGATCGCGGTGCAGCTGTTGCTCATGCGTGACGTCGAGGTGGTGGGGATCGCCTCGGCGGCCAACCACGCCCGGCTGCGCTCGATGGCCGTGACGCCGGTGGCCTACGGCGATGACACCGCGCAGACCCTGGCGAACGTGCGCGCCGCGGCCCCGGACAAGGTGCACGCCTGGATCGACCTGTACGGCGGCGGCTATGTCGCGATGGCCCGTGAGCTGGGCGTCCCCGCCGACCGGATCAACACGATCGCCGACTTCGACGCGGTCGAGGAGTTCGGGGTGCAGGGTGCGGGCACGACCGCCGCCGCGGGCCGCGAGGACATGGCGGCGCTGGCCGCCCTGGTCGGCGACGGGGCGTTGGAGGTCCCGATCGCCGGCGCGTACCCGCTGGACGCGGTGCGCGAGGCCTTCACCGAGCTGGAACGCCGGCACACCACCGGCAAGATCGTCCTGCTGCCGCAGGAGTGAGGGGACACCGCGTGCGGATCGGGTACAAGCTCTTCGCCGAGGGATTCTCCCCGCAGGACATGGTCGCCCAGGCCGTGCGTGCGGAGCGGGCGGGCTTCGACTTCGTCGAGATCTCCGACCACTTCCACCCGTGGCTCGAGAGTCACGGTCACTCCGGGTTCGCCTGGTCGATCCTGGGCGCGAT
Organism: Pseudonocardia nantongensis; assembly: GCF_046546495.1. NCBI lineage: Bacteria > Bacillati > Actinomycetota > Actinomycetes > Pseudonocardiales > Pseudonocardiaceae > Pseudonocardia > Pseudonocardia nantongensis. Next base: position 149,153 of record NZ_JBKGXT010000003.1, read on the forward strand.
CGCGACCCGCACCGAGCGGATCGAGCTCGCCACCGGCGTCACCTGCCCGACGATCCGGTACCACCCGGCGATCATCGCCCAGGCGGCGGCGACGACCGCGCTGCTCTCGGGCGGCCGGTTCACCCTCGGTGTCGGCTCCGGGGAGCGGCTGTCCGAGCACGTCACGGGCGCCGGGTGGCCGGTCGTCGGGGTGCGGCACGAGATGCTCCGGGAGGCACTGGAGATCATCCGGCTGCTCTGGTCCGGCGGCTACCGCAGTTACCGCGGCCGGCACCTCTCGATCGACGACGCGCAGGTGTTCGACCTGCCGGACACGCTGCCGGGGATCGCCGTGGCCGCGGGCGGGCCGCGGGCCGCGCGGATCGCGGCCGAGCTGGGCGACGCCCTGTTCGTCACCGAGCCGCGCACCGACCTGGTGGAGGCCTACGCCGGCGCCGGGGGCATCGGCGCCCGCTGGGCCGAGGTCCCGCTGGCCTGGGCGCCGACCGAGGACGAGGCCGTGGCCTCGGCGTACGAGCGCTTCCGCTTCGGCCCGACCGGCTGGAAGGTCCAGTCCGAGCTGCCGGACGTGCGGAACTTCGAGGCCGCGACGGCGTTCGTCCGCCCCGAGGACATCCGCGACGCCTTCGGTGCCGGCCCGGACGTCGCACGGCACCTGGAAGTGGCGCAGCGGTTCGTCGACGCCGGGTACGACCGGTTGGCGCTGATCAACGCCGGTCCGGACGTCGAGGGCTTCTTCCGCTTCTACGAGACCGAGCTCGCCGACCGCGTCCGCGCGCTCCGTCCGGCGGGGTGATCCCCGCCGAGATGCAGCCCGGGGCCGTCCGGAGATCGACATCTCGCCCTGGCCCGCGTCTCGGCGGGGAACGGCGGCGTCAGTCCTCGAGGGTGGCGGGGTCGATCGTCTTCTGCTGCACGCCGAGCCGGCGGTTCAGCAGGACCGTGATCCCGTAGAGCACCAGCCCGAGGACGATCAGCAGCCCGGCCAGCTCGTACTGGATCGTGTCCCGGCCGGAGAACGGCAACACCAGGTAGAGGCTGGTGACCGCGCCCACGACCGGCAGCCCGGGCGGGGCGCGGAAGTGGTCGGCTGCCACCCGGTCGCGGCGCAGTACCAGCACCGCGACGTTGACGACGGTGAACACCGCCAGCAGCAGCAACGAGGTGGTGCCGCCGAGTGCGGAGACGACGTCGGACTCCGAGTCCAGCGACACGTAGCTGATCAGCGCGAACGAGACCAGGGTGGTGAAGACGATCGACACCCAGGGCGTGCGACGGCCCGGGTGCACCCGGCCCAGCGGCTTGGGTAGCACCGCCTGCCTGGCCATCCCGTAGAGCAGCCGGGACGCCATCAGCATGTTGATCAGTGCCGTGTTCGCGACCGCGAACATCGAGATGAAGGGCAGCACCGTGTCCGCCGGGGCGCCCGGCGCGCCGGCCCGGACCACCTCGACCAGCGGGGTGTCGCTGGCCGCCAGCGGCCCGACCGGTACCAGCGCGACGGACACGATCGCCACCAGCACGTAGACGATCCCGGTGATCGTCAACCCGGTGAGCATGATCTTCGGGAAGGTCCGCCGCGGGTCGTGCGTCTCCTCGGCCATGTTCACCGAGTCCTCGAAGCCGACCATCGCGAAGAACGCCAGCGAGGTCGCCGAGGTGACGGCCAGGAACACCCCCTTGTCCTCGGGGGTGTCGAAGGCGACCACCCGGGACCAGTCGGCGTCACCACCGGCGATCGCGTACACCCCGACCAGGATCACCAGCAGCAGCCCGGAGAGCTCGACCAGCGTGAGCACCACGTTGACCTTCAGGCTATCCCCGACGCCGCGGAAGTTCACCAGCGCGACCAGCGCCATGAAGCCCAGCGCGATCAGCAGGATGCCGCCGTCGCCCAGCTGGAGGCCGAAGCCCTCGTCCAGGTTCGACGCGAACGCCTGGGACGCCGTCGAGGCCGAGGTGATCCCGGAGCACATCACCACGAACGTGACCATGAACGTGAGGAAGTGGATCCCGAACGCCTTGTGCGTGTAGAGCGCCGCCCCGGCCGCGGCCGGGTACTTGGTCACCAGCTCCAGGTAGGAGAACGCGGTGACCATCGCGACCGCGAACGCGATCAGGAACGGCAGCCACGCGGCGCCACCGACCTCCTCGGCGACCTGGCCGACCAGGGCGTAGATCCCGGTTCCCAGGATGTCGCCGATGATGAACAGCAGCAGCAGCTTCGGCCCGAGAACCCGCTTCAGCGCGGGCCGGTCCTCGTTCGTGCCGGTGGCCTCGGCCATCCGTACTCCCCCCTCCGTGACGGCTCGGGTACCCGCCGCGTCCGGACAGCCTGGTGGGCCCGGATCGCACTGTCGAGTCGGGACGATTTCATCCCGTTCGACGATGCGTCACCGAGGTCACCGGCCGTTCACTGGCCGCCCACCACAACGACGGAGGAGGCGCTCATGCGTACCGCCTATCGCGTGATCGCATACCTGATCGCCCTCGGGGTCCTGGTCCAGGCCGCATCGATCGCCTACGCGCTGTTCGGGCTCAGCGCCTGGGTCGAGACCGGTGGGGTGCTCGACAAGGCCGCCATGGAGAGCGAGACGACCGACTTCAGCGGAGTCGGCGGCTTCCCCCTGCACGGGATCAACGGCCAGCTCGTGATCCCGCTGTTCGTGCTGGTGTTGCTGGTCGTCGCGTTCTTCGCGCAGGTCCGCGGCGGGCTGAAGTGGGCCGGGATCATCGTCGGGCTGGTCGTCCTGCAGGTGTTGCTGGGCATGCTCGGGCGCAGCCTGGTCGGGCTCGGCGCGCTGCACGGGCTGAACGCGCTCGCGCTGTTCGTCGTGGCCGTCGTCGCGGCCCGGGTCCCCGGTGTGGAGCGTCCCGGCTCCGGCCGGCCGTCCCGGCTGGCCGAACCCGCCGCCTGACCCGGCACCCGCAACCCCTCCGACCGCGACCCGGGGGCCGTCATCAGCACCGAGCCGTCGCCGCCCCGCACCGGTGCCTCCGTGCCGTCGTCGCGTGGGCCGGCCGATCCCGTCGACCGGATCGGCGTGACCGTGCCGAGCGTCGGCCCGGTGACGGCGGTCGTCCCGGGCGGTCCGGTCTCGCCGGTCGTCCCGGCCTCGTGGCCCGGACGACGTCGGCGGCGGACCGCGCTGGCCCTGCTCGCGACCGTGGCGGTGCTGGCGCCGGTGGCGTGGCTGTGGTGGGGCAGCCTGATGCCCGCGACGTACTCGGTCGCCGACATGGGCGTCGCCGACGGCGGTGGGGGACCGGCCGTCGGGCACGCCGACCACGCGGGCGTCCCCGACGTGCCGGACAGCCGCGGGGTGGACACGCTGCGCGAGACCTCCACCGCGCCGACCGCCGTCGCGCTCACGTTCACCGCCCGCCGCGAGGCCGTGGTGCTGCCGTCCGGGCAGCGGGTCGACGGGTACACGCTCAACGGGACCACGCCCGGACCGGAGATCCGGGTCCGCCAGGGCGAGATGCTGACGGTCCGGCTGGTCAACGAGAACGTCCCGGACGGGGTCACCCTGCACTGGCACGGCGTCGACGTCCCGAACGGCGACGACGGCACGGCCGGTGTGACCCAGGACGCCGTGCCCCCCGGCGGGGATTTCCGCTACCGGTTCGTCGCCCGCGACGCCGGGACGTACTGGTACCACTCGCACCAGGTCGCCGACGAGCAGATGCAGCGCGGCCTGTACGGCGCGCTGGTGGTGCTGCCGCCCGCCCCATCGGCGGTGGCCGCCGACGTCGTCGCCGCGACCCACCTCTACGACGGCCGCCGCCTGGTCAACGGGGTGGGGCCGACGGTGGTGGTGCCCGCTCCGCCGGGGTCCCGGGCCCGCGTCCGGGTGATCAACACCGACAACGCCCCGACGGCGGCGTGGGTGACCGGAGCGGCGTACCGGCTGGTCGCGATCGACGGTACGGACACCCTCGGCGCCGGCCTGGTGACGGGGGAGTCGGTGCTGGTCACCGCGGGCGGGCGGGCCGACCTGGAGGTCGCGCTGCCCGCGGACGGGTCCGGCGCCCGGGTGGAGATCGGCGGCAGCTCGGCGGTCGTGCTCGGTGGATCGGTCGCGCCGCCGTCGCCACGGCCGCCCGGGACTCTCGACCCGCTGGGCTACGGCACCCCGGCACCGCTCGGCTTCGACCCGGCGGCCGCGGACCGGACGTTCGCCTACGACGTCGGACGCCGGCCCGGGTTCGTCGACGGGGTGCCCGGTCTGTGGTGGACGGTGAACGGCCGGATGTGGCCGGACGTCCCGATGTACGTGGTCTCCGAGGGCGACGTCGTCCGGATGCGGATCACCAACTCCAGCGGCGAGGTGCACCCGATGCACCTGCACGGTCACCACGCCGTCGTGCTGTCCCGCAACGGTGTCCCGGCGACCGGCAGCCCGTGGTGGACGGATTCGCTGGACGTCGCGGACGGTGAGAGCTACGAGATCGCGTTCCTGGCCGACAACCCGGGGATCTGGATGGACCACTGCCACAACCTGACCCATCCGTCGGAGGGCCTGGTTGCGCACCTGATGTACGACGGTGTGCACACGCCGTTCCGGGTCGGTGGTGCGGCCGCCAACGACCCGGAGTAGGCCCGCGCTACCGGGCGTGCCGGCGGCGGACCGTCTCCTGCGGGGTGCCCGGGTAGGGCGTGTACCCGGCCGGTGTGTCCCGGGCCGGGTGGCCGTCGCCGGAACCCCGATCGGTCCCCTGCGGGGCAGGCCGCCGCGTGCCGGGGGCGGACGGGACCGACGCCGGGTCGGGCACCCGGTGTCCGTTCACCGTCGTCGGCACGTCGTCGCGCACCGCCTCCCGCTCGGCCTGTGCCCGCAGCAGATCGCGGATCTCGGTGAGCAGTTCGGTGTCGGTCGGGTCGGCGTCCTCCTCCTGCCCCTTCTTGCGGCGCTCCTGCAGCCACTTCATCGGGAAGACGACGAGGAAGTAGATGACCGCGGCGGTGATGAGGAAGGTGAGGATCGCATTGAGGAAGCTCGCGTAGTCGAGCTGGACCTCGTCGGTCAGCGGGATGGTGCCGGGCGGGATCGCGTTCTCGCCGCCGCCGGAGAACAGGCGCAGCAGCGGCTCGAGGAACGACTTGGTGAACGACGTGACGACGGCGGTGAACGCCGCACCGATCACGACGGCGACCGCCAGGTCGATGACGTTCCCGCGCAGCAGGAATTCCTTGAAGCCCTTCAGCACGCCGGGCGCTCCTCGAGAAGATCGTTCGGGCAGGGTGTTCGGGCGGGGTACCGTAACCCGCTCGTGATCCTCTCGCGGCCCGTGACCGCGTCGTGGGCGCCCGTCCTCGGCAGGCGGGATGCGCCGTTCGGCAAGCGGAACCCCGCCGCGGGCGGTCAGCCGGTTCCGTCGGCCAAGCCGTTCCCGTCGGTCAGCCGGTGCGATCGCTCAGCCGGTGCGGTCGGTCAGTTCGTCCCGTCGATCAGCCGGTCCAGGAAGTCGCCGGCCTCGCGGGCGGCCCGGTCGACGTCGCGGTCGGCGATCGCGTCGACGAGCCCGCCGTGCGAGACGTCCTCGTCGGTGCCCACGGTGTCCGGCATGGTGGTCGCGACGCTCCCGGCGACCGCCTCGACCACGCCCCGGTACAGCTCGGCGAGCAGGCCGTTGCCCGCGCACCGCACGACGGTGGTGTGGAGGTCGGTGTCGGCGCGGGCTGCGCGGGCGACGGCCTCGGGGCCGGGCCGCTCCCCGACGCGTGCGGCCCGTCCGACGGCGTCGACCGCTCGGTCCCGTTCGGCCAGTGCCGCGCGCAGCAGGGCGACGTCGTCGTCGGACCGGCGGACGGCGGCCAGCCGGGCGGCCTCGACCTCCAGCGTCCGGCGCACCTCCAGGACCTCGCGCAGCTCCGGCCCGCACAGCGTGCGCAGCGCCCCGGACAGCTCGCTGGTGGCGCGGACGTAGGTGCCGTCGCCCTGGCGGACCTCCAGCAGCCCACCGTGTGCGAGCGCCCGGACGGCCTCGCGCACGGTGTTGCGCCCGACGTCGAGCCGCGCGGTGAGCTCGGCCTCCGGCGGGATGCGGTGGCCGACCGGCCACTCGCCGGACGAGATGGCGTCTCGCAGCTGCGCGATCACCTGGTCGACCAGGCTGCCGCGACGTGTTGTGACCAGAGGCACCGGGTCATCCTCCCATTCAAACATCCTACGTCTGTAACAATATCGTTTCGTGAGTATTGCTGAGCAGGAGGCCCACACGGAGGGGACCATCGCCACCGGAACCACCGAGCGCGTCGACCGTTCCCGCCATGCCGCCCTGCTCGGCACCCCGCTGCTGGTCGTCGGGGTGGCGCTGGCCGCGTCCAACCTGCGCCCGGCCGTCACCAGCATGGCCTCGGTGCTCGGCGAGGTCCGCGACGACCTCGGCGCCTCGCCGGCATGGGCCAGCATCCTCACCGCCGTCCCCACGATCTGCTTCGGCCTGGCCGCGGTCGCGGCGCCCTGGCTCGGCCGACGCCTCGGCACGGCCCGTGCGATCGGGCTCGCCCTGACGGTGCTCACCGCCGGGCTGATCCTGCGGATCGTGGACGGCCCGTGGGTCGTGCTGGGCGGGACCTTCGTCGCCGCCGCCGGCATCGCGATCGGCAACGTGCTCATCCCGGCCGTGGTCAAGGAGTCCTTCCCGCACGCCGTCGGCCGGGTGACCGGCATCTACACCGCCGCGCTGGCCGCAGGCGGCGGCATCGGTGCCGCCCTGACCCCGCCGCTGGAGTCGTTGCTCGGCGGCTGGCGCGGCGCCGTCGGCGCCTGGGCCGCGCTGTCGCTTGCCGCCCTGGTGATCTGGTCGTTCGGCGCGCGGCACGGCTCCGTCGACCAGGTCCGCCCGGCCACCACCGAGCGTCGCCGCTCGGTGCTGCGCAGCCCGCTGGCCTGGGTGGTCACCGCGTTCTTCGGCCTGCAGGCCTGCGTCGCCTACGTCGCGATGGGCTGGCTGTCCGAGCTGTTCGTCTCCGAGGGCATCGCCCGTACCGACGCCGGCCTGATGCTCGCCGCGGTCAACCTGATCGGGATCCCGCTGAGCTTCCTGATCCCGCCGATCGCGCTGAACCGGACGTCGCAGTCCGGCTGGATCGCCGGGCTGGCCTGCTGCTCGCTGGCCGCCGTGATCGGCCTCGCGGTCGCGCCCGCCGCCGCGCCGTGGCTGTGGACGGTGCTGCTCGGGGTCGGCATGGCGGTGTTCCCGCTGGGGCTGGGCGTGATCGCGCTGCGTACCCGGGAGGTCGCCGAGACGACCGACCTGTCGGCGATGGCGCAGGGCATCGGGTACCTGGTCGGCGCGGGCGGGCCGTTCCTGTTCGGGATGCTGCACGCCGCCACCGGGACGTGGACGGCGTCGCTGACGCTGCTCGGTGCCGTGATCGTCGCCGAGATGCTGCTGGGCTGGGTCGCCGGGCGCCCGCGCTTCATCTGAGCCACGCCCCGGGACGCCACCACCCCCGGATGCCCCGAGGGGCACCCTGGTCTCTGCCGGGCCCGAGGGTGCCCCCGGGAGCGCTCCGAGCGGCCGCCGGCGGCGCCGACCGGTGGTGTGGCCTGGGCGGGGAGTCGTGGGGTGCGGTGTACCGTCGGCGGCGCCCCGCGCCGGTGGGCGGCGACCGCACCGCCCGGCCCGCGACCAGGGGTTTCCACCCCATCCGTCAGGGAGTTCTCGTGACCGACACCGCCCGCCCCCCGGTCGGGGACACGGCGCGGCTGGTCGACCAGACCGGCCCGTACTTCGGCCGCTTCGGCGGCCGCTACGTCCCCGAGGCGCTGGTCGCGGCGCTCGACGAGCTGGAGCAGGCCTACCACGCGGCGCTGACCGACGAGGCGTTCCAGGCCGAGCTCGCCGAGCTGCACCGCACCTACTCCGGGCGCCCGAGCCTGCTCACCGAGGCCCCCCGGTTCGCCGAGCAGGCCGGTGGCGCGCGGATCCTGCTCAAGCGCGAGGACCTCAACCACACCGGCTCGCACAAGATCAACAATGTGCTGGGTCAGGCCCTGCTCACCAGGCGGATGGGCAAGACCCGGGTCATCGCCGAGACCGGGGCCGGCCAGCACGGCGTCGCCTCGGCCACCGCGGCCGCACTGATGGGCCTCGAGTGCGTCGTCTACATGGGTCAGGTCGACACCGAGCGGCAGGCGCTGAACGTCGCTCGGATGCGGCTGCTCGGCGCCGAGGTCCGCCCGGTCGCCTCCGGCTCGCGGACCCTCAAGGACGCGATGAACGAGGCCATGCGCGACTGGGTCACCAACGTGGCCGACACGCACTACCTGATCGGCTCGGTCGCCGGGCCGCACCCGTTCCCGGCCATGGTCCGCGACTTCCAGCGGATCATCGGCGTCGAGGCGCGGCAGCAGGTGCTCGACCTCGCCGGGCGGCTGCCCGACCTGGTCGGCGCCTGCGTCGGCGGCGGCTCGAACGCGATGGGCATCTTCCACGCCTTCCTCGACGACACCGGCGTCGAGCTGGTCGGCTTCGAGGCCGGCGGCGAGGGGGTGACCACGCCGCGGCACGCGTCGTCGATCGGTGGCGGTGAGGTCGGTGTGCTGCATGGCTCGCGCAGCTTCATCCTGCAGGACGAGGACGGCCAGACCCGGGAGAGCCACTCCATCTCGGCCGGGCTGGACTACCCGGGCGTCGGGCCGGAGCACTCCTGGCTGCACGAGATCCACCGCGCCCGCTACGAGTCGGTGACCGACGACGAGGCGATGCAGGCCTTCCGGTTGCTCTGCCGGGCCGAGGGCATCATCCCGGCCATCGAGAGCGCGCACGCGCTGGCCGGCGCGCTGCGCGAGGGCCGGCGGCTCGGCCCCGACAGGCTGCTGCTGGTCAACCTGTCCGGGCGCGGCGACAAGGACGTGGACACCGCCGCCCGCCACTTCGACCTGCTCGACGAGCAGGGTCAGGCCCACACCGACGGGGAGGTCCGGTGAGTACGGGTACCAGTGTCGCCGAGCGGATCGCTGCGGTCCGCCGGGAGGGCCGCGCGGCCCTGATCGGCTACCTGCCGGTCGGCTTCCCGAGCGTCGAGGGATCGGTCGAGGCGATGCGGGCGATGGTCGCCGGCGGCGTGGACGTCGTCGAGGTCGGCCTGCCGTACTCGGACCCGCTGATGGACGGCCCGGTCATCCAGCGGGCCACCCAGCAGGCGCTGGACGGGGGCGCCCGCTCCCGGGACGCGTTCACCGCGGTCCGCGGCGTGGTCGAGGCCGGGGCGCCGGCCGTCGTGATGACCTACTGGAACCTGATCGACCGCTACGGCGTCGAGCGGTTCGCCGCCGACCTCGCCGCGGCCGGTGGTTCCGGTCTGATCACCCCGGACCTCCTCCCTGACGACGCCGAGGACTGGCTGGCCGCGTCCGCGAAGCACGACCTGGACCGGATCTTCCTGGTCGCCCAGACCAGCACGCCGAAGCGGCTGCGGATGACCGTCGAGGCCGGTCGGGGGTTCCTCTACGCCGCCTCGTTGATGGGCGTGACCGGGGTCCGTTCGGTCGGCGCCGAGGCCCGCGAGCTGGTCGGCCGGTGCCGTGAGGTCTCCGGGGACCTGCCGGTGTGCGTCGGGCTGGGCGTGCGGACCGCCGAGCAGGCCGCGGACGTCGCCTCCTACGCCGACGGCGTCATCGTCGGGACGGCGTTCGTGCAGGCGCTGGAGTCCGGTGGGCCGGACGCGGTGCATGCTCTGGCCGGGGAGCTCGCCGAGGGCGTCCGCGCGGGGACACCGGCTCCCGCCTGAGCCGTTCCAGGCCGGCCAGCCCTCCGATCATGTGCTGCTGTCGCCGGCCGAGCGGGCCCGCGCGACCGCTCGCGGTCCCGCACGGGTCCGGGTCGCTCCGGACACCGGCCGCACCGGTAGCCGGAGGGCCACGCCCGGACGGTGAGCGACGCGGCGGCCGGTGAACGGTCGGCGCCTGAGAGTCACCGACGGCGTCCGGAGGGCAGCCGATACTCCAGGCGGCGGTATCGCGTCCCGCTCATCTCGATGCCGGCCCCGGACGGCGGCAGGGGCTCTCAGGAACACAACCGGAGTCCGGGCCGGTTCCTATCGTCGTCGGCGTCGGATCGCGACCCGCTCCCCCGTTCGAGGTCGCATCCGGCGGCCGGGCCACCCACCCGGCCCGCTCCCCGAACACCGGAAGTGACCCGATGACCCACGTCCGACCCGCGCTGCCCGGACGCGCCCCCGGCGTCCGGGCAGCGCGCCCGGCGGCGCCGTCCGCCGGTGCGGCGTCCCGCCACGTTACCGACCTCGCCGGGCCGCGGCCCGGCACCCGGTGAGCCGCTCCGGCTCGCATCCGGTCACCGCACCGATACGCACCGACGCCGTCGACCCGGCGGAATCCGAGACCTGGCTGGCGCATCGCCGTGCCCGGGTGTTCTGGGGTTCCGTGCTGGTCGCGGTGCTGGTCGGGCCGTCGTTGATCTGGATGCTGCGTGCCGGTCCGCAGCCGCCGCTGCACCACCTCTCGGTCCTCACCGGCCTGCTCGCGCTGTCCGGGATGGTCGTCGTCGCGGTGCTCCCGTCCCGGGTGCGGGCGCTGTCCCGGGCGCTCGGACTGGAGACGCTGCTCGGGCTGCACCGGCGGCTCGGCGTGATGGCCGGTGTGTTCGTCGCGCTGCACGTGGCGTGCGCGGTCGCCGACGACCCGTCCCGGGTCGGGCTGCTGGTGCCGATGCTCGCCCCCGGCCGCGGCCAGGCCGCGACGCTGGCCACGATCGCGCTCGGCACGCTGCTCGTGCTGGCGTTGCGCGGGATCCGCCCGGGCGGCACGCACGAGGTGTGGCGCTGGGTGCACCTGTCGCTGGCCGCGCTCGTCGTCGGCGGGGCGGCGCTGCACGTGCTGTGGCTGAACAACCTGGTCAACGACGCCGTCCTCGGCCCGGTGCTGGGGATGCTCGGCCTGCTGGTGCTCGTCGTCCTGGTGCTGCGCTGGGGCATGCGCGGGCTGGTCAACGACGACGGCGAGTTCCGGGTGGTCGTGGTGCGGCCGGAGAGTGCCACGGTCTCGACCCTGGTGCTGGAGCGCCGCGGCCGCCACACCGGCCCGTGGTTCGCTCCCGGCCAGTTCGCCTGGCTGCGGCTGGAGCGCTCGGCGGTGGAGGAACACCCGTTCACCATCGCCTCCAGCGCCGCCGACTCCGGCCGCGTCGAGTTCACCGTGCGGCACACCGGTGACTTCGCGTCCCGGCTGCGCACGCTGCGCCGCGGCTGGGCGGTCTGGGTGGACGGGCCGTACGGCTCCTTCACTCCGGACGCCGTGCCCTCGAGCGGGCTGGTGCTGATCGCCGGCGGGGTCGGCATCACGCCGATGATGAGCATGCTGCGCACCGCCGCCGACCGCGGCGACCGGCGGCCGTACCGCCTCGTCGTGCACGCCCGTGACCGCGCCGACCTGCTGTTCCGGGGCGAGCTCGCACACCTGCGGATGTGTCTGGATTTGCAGGTCACCGAGGTCCTGCGACGCCCGTCGCGGGACTGGGGCGGTGCCACCGGTCCGATCGACACCGGGTTGCTCGCCGCCGTCCTCACCGATCTCGGCAGCACACCCGGGCGCCCGGCCCCGCGACTCGACTACTTCATCTGCGGCCGCCCGCAGCTGGTCGCCGACGTGCTGGACACCCTCGGCTCGCTCGGCGTCCCGGACGACCGGGTGCACACCGAGCAGTTCGCCCAGGTCTGAACCACCCCGCTTCCCGAGGAGAGACGCTCATGTCCCGCCGGATCCCCGGCCCGCTGCGCTGGTCGATCCTGATCGCGCTGGCCGCCGTCGCCGCGGTCGCGCTGGCCCAATCCTGGGTCGGCACGCCGTCGGCGTCCGGCCAGGGCTGGACCCAGACCCAGTGGGGCCCGCTCGGCCCCGCCGACCGCGACCTGCTCGAGAAGGTCCGCCTCGCCGGACTCTGGGAGGGCCCGACCGGCCAGCAGGGTGAGCAGCAGGCCAGTGCGCCCGCCGTCCGCGACGTCGCCCGCAAAGTCGGCGTCGAGCACCACGAGCTGGACACCCAGGTCCGCGCGACCGCCGAACAGCTCGGCGTGCTGCTGCCGAGCAGGCCGAGCGACCAGCAGATCGGCTGGATGAACGACCTGACCGCGCGCACCGGCACCGACTACGACCGGCAGTTCGTGCAGATCCTGCGCGGCGCGCACGGCAGCGTGCTGCCGCTGATCACCGAGGTGCGGGTCGGTACCCGCAACGAGCTGATGCGCCGGTTCGCGACCCAGGCCGACGCCTACGTCACCCGGCACATCGGCTACCTGGAGTCCACCGGACTGGTCGACTACTCGAGCCTGCCCGCGCCGCCCGACCCGGTCGCGGCCGACGGCCGCAGCGCCGGCGACATCGTGGTCCCGGCCGTGGTGGTCGCGCTCGCGTTGCTCGCCGCAGGTGGGCTGGTCACCACGCTGCACCGGCGTGGCCGCCCGGCCGCGCCCGGTCGGTCGGACCCGCTCGGTCCGGTCCGCGGCCTGATCCCCGCGCCCCGGCGCTCCCGCGACGGCGCCGCACCCGCCCCGCCCGGGCAGCCGGTCGGCCCACCGGACCCGTGGGACGAGCTCGCCCGCGTCCCGTCCGTCGGTGTCCCCGCCGACGATCCGGTCCCCGCCACCACGCTCGCCGAGCCGGAACAGCCGGCCGGCCGACACCCCGACCCGCCTGCCGCGGCCGCTCCCCGGCACCGCATGCGGACCTCCCCGAGGAGCCGACACCGATGACCCCCGACTCCCGCACCGCCTGCCTAATCCTGCCGACCCCGCAGGAGGCCTCGGACGCGGTGCCCGAACCGGCGTTCTCCGAGGCCACGGAGGACGGCGGAGGCTGCCAGACGCCCGCGTTCGACTCCGTCCGGATCGAGGTCGGCTGACCTCCGGGTCGGTCGAGGGGAGAGGAGAGGAGCCAGCATGCGGATCAGCGGACCCGTGGTCACCCTGGCGGCGGTCGCGGCCGTCGGCGCGGGCGTGGCCGGGATGAACGTCGTCCTCACCGCGGCACCGGAACCGCCGGTCGTCGACCAGGGCACCGGCGAAAGGTCACTGGGAACCGGCTACGGCGAGGCCCCGGCCGCTCCCGCGGCCCCGGCTGCCCAGCCCGCCCCCGCGGCACCGGCTGCCGCGCAGGGCACGAAGGCTTTCGCCGGCCGGACCGCGGGCGACGAGGTCACCGTGCAGGTGACGGTCGAGAACGGGCAGGCCAGGGCCTACGTGTGCAATCCGGACAAGGGCATCGAGGCCTGGTCGGAGGGGCCGGTGCAGGACGGCCGGTTCTCGCTCGCCGGACGGGACGGTGCCGCGCTCGAGGGCAGCACCGACGGGGCCGCCTGGTTCGGCACCGCCACCGCCGACGGGAAGAGCTGGCCGTTCGCCGCCGCAGGGACCTCCCCGGACAACGGCGCACCGGACCGCGATTCGGACAACGGCTCCGGCGGCTCCCGCGGCTCCGGTGGCTCCGGCGGGTCCGGTGCTTCCGGCGCCGGGGGCGGTTACTGATGCGCCGCCGCACCCCGCACGCCCGCCACTCGACCGGTCGGCACGTCGATCGAGACGGCACCGATCCGCACGGCATCCCGCGGATCCCGCCCGACGTCGGCCTCGGACCGGTCCCGACCGAGGCCGGTGCCGGGTTCCCGCCCGCGGCCGGTCCCGGGGGCCCGGCCGACGGGATCCCCGGCCCCCGTCCGGCGGACGGGATTCCCGGGTCGCGGTCGCCCGGATGGGAGCACGACCCGGGCCGCGACGACCGGTGGGCACCCGGACCGGTCCCGGCGGCGGCCGGCCTCCCGGGCCACACGTCCGACCCGGACGGCGACGATCCGGGCGGGTCCGGGCCGGGCGGCACGCAGGCGGCCCGGCGGTGGGCCGGACCGGGCCGGGCCACCGGCCCACCCGAGCGTCCGCGCCCGGAGCGTCCGCCGCGCGATGGTCCGCCCCGGAACCCGCTGCCCCGGAACCCGCTGCCCCGGAACCCCCTGCCCCGGAACCCGCAGCCCCGACGTGGGGACGACGGCCCCGCGATCCCATCGGCCCGCAGGCCGTGGGAGGAGCCGGCCCCGTCCGGCCCGCCCGACGACCCCTACGGTGAGCAGCTCTACGGCTACCGCGGCCCCGTGCCGAACCCCGTCGACGGCACCGGGCCGAGCGGCACCCGTCACCACGAGCCGCGGCACGACCCCCGGTTGGAGGATCCGCGGTACGACGACCCGCGGTACGACGACCCGCCCGACGACGGGCCCGGATCCGGCGGCTCGATCGCCGGCGTACCCGGGGAGCGCGCCGGGTGGGCCGAGACCCCCGGTGCTCCGGACGACGACCCGGCACCGGCTGCCCCGTCCGCGCACCGGGTCCGGCGTCCGTACGGCGGCCGTGCCGCCGTCTCCCGGCCCGGGCACCGGTCCGCACCGCCGGAACCCGGCCCCGGCGACGGGGCCACCGCGACCGGACCGCCGATCCGGCTGATCGCGGTCCCGGCCGCGGTCGGCGCGCTGGTCGCGGTGGCGCTCGGCGTGTGGGCCCGCCAGCACGAGGGCACTGGCGTCGCGGTGAACCTGGCCGGGTTCTCCAGCGGTGGCGCGGCGAAGGCGTGGCTCGGCTCGCTCGCCCTGCTGCTGGCCGTCGTGCAGGGCGTCACCGGGCGGATGCTGCACCGCGGCGACCCGCTGCTCGGCACCGTGCACCGCTGGACCGGCCGGGCCGCGGTGCTGGTCACAGTGCCCGTGGCCGTCCAATGCCTGTACGCGTTCGGCTGGTCCGGCGCGACGACGTCGGCGCTGCTGCACTCGTTGCTCGGCTGCGTGTTCTACGGCGCGTTCGTGACCAAGATGCTGCTGCTGCGCCGGCCCGGCGTGCCCGGCTGGATGCTCGCCACCTGTGGCGGGCTGCTGCTGGCGGTGCTCGCCGGCGTCTGGCTGACCTCGGCGCTGTGGTTCTTCACCGGCCACGGCCTGTCCTTCTGACCGAGCCCGACCACTCCTGCGACCCGGAGGAACGATGTCCCCGATCACCCGCCGCGGGCTGCTCACCGCGACCGGCGCGCTCTGCGTGGCCGGCTGCACCGGCTGCGCCACCTACGGCACGCCCCGCGACGCCGCCCCGGCGCCCGCTCCCGGGGGTAACGGGCCCGGCCCGCCCGCCACGCAGGGCGTTGCCGCGTCCGACGTCCCGGTCGGCGGCGGCCGGGTGCTCGCCGAGCAGGGCGTCGTCGTCACCCAGCCGGAAGCCGGGACGTTCGCCGCGTTCGGCGCCGTCTGCCCGCACCAGGGCTGCCTGGTCGACCAGGTCACCGACGCCGGGATCACCTGCCCGTGCCACGGCAGCGTGTTCGCGCTCGCCGACGGCGCCCCGCTGGAGGGGCCGGCCACTTCCGGCCTGGAACCCCGGCAGGTCAGCGTGGCCGGGGACCGGGTCGTCCCGGCCTGAGCGACGTCCCGGGGGGTCCGGCACGGAAGATCGGCTCCGTGGCTGCCGGATCGGCGACCGCCCGGTCAGCCGAGGGTGAACGGGTCGCGGGTGCCGCCGGAGAGTTCCACCCAGACGGCCTTCTCCTCCAGGTACTCGTCGACGGCGTGCAGCCCGTTCTCCCGGCCGAGCCCGGAGTGCCCGAACCCGCCGAACGGCACGTTCGGTGCCACCACCCGGTACGCGTTGATCCACACCGAGCCGGCCCGGATCCGCCCGGCGACCCGGTGCGCACGGTGCACGTCCTTCGTCCACACCGCACCGGCCAGGCCGTACGGGGTGTCGTTGGCCAGCTTCACCGCCTCGTCCTCGTCGGTGAAGGTGAGCGCGGCCAGCACCGGGCCGAAAACCTCCTCCCGGTACACGGTGGACTCGGGTGTGACGCCGGTGATCACCGTCGGTTGCACGAAGTAGCCGCCGAGCGAGTCCTCGGCCGCGCCGCCGTAGGCCAGGGTGTTGCCGTCCGCCATGGCGGCGTCGAGGTAGCCGAGCACCTTCTCGTACTGCGGGCCGTTCGCGACCGGCCCCATCTCGGTGTCCTCGGCGTTCGGGTCGCCCAGCTTGATCCGCCGGGCGCGCTCACCGATCAGCCGGACCAGCTCGTCGTGCACGTCGGCGTGCACGATCAGCCGGGAACCGGCCATGCAGGTCTGCCCGGTCGCGGCGAACACCCCCGCGATGACGCCGTTCGCGGCGGCCTCCAGATCGGCGTCCGGGAACACCACCTGCGGGGACTTGCCGCCCAGTTCCAGGGTGACCTTGTTGATGTTCTCCGCGGCGGCCTTCGCGATCGCCCGCCCGGTCGCGGTGGACCCGGTGAAGGCCACCTTGTCGACACCCGGGTGCGCGGCCAGGTGCGCCGCGGTGTCCCGGTCGTTCGTGGACACCACGTTCACCACGCCCGCCGGGATGCCGGCCTGCTCGATCAGCTCGGCGAACCGCAGCGTGGAGGCGGGCGAGTGCTCGGACGGCTTGACCACGATGGTGCAGCCGGCGGCCAGCGCCGGTGCGAGCTTCCAGGTCATCAGCAGCAGCGGCGAGTTCCACGGGGTGATCGCCGCGACCACCCCGACCGGCTCCTTGCGGGTGTAGACCAGGTAGTCCGGGTTCGGCGAGGGGATCTGGCGGCCCTCGACGGTCGTCGCGACGCCGGCGAAGTAGTGGTACCAGCCGCCCAGGCCGTTCAGCTGGCCGATCATCTCCCGGTAGAGCTTGCCGGAGTCGTTGACCTCGGTCCGGGCCAGCGCCTCGGCGTTCTCGGTGACCAGGTCACCGAGCCGGCGCAGGCAGCCGGCCCTGGCGAACGCCGTCGTCGAGCCCCACTCACCATCCAGAGCGGACCGAGCAGCAGCGACGGCGGTGTCCACATCGGCCGGGCGGGAGTCCGGAACCGACGCCCAGGCCCGTCCGGTGTAGGGGTTCTGGGTCTCGAACGTCGCGCCGGACGCCGCGTCGGCGGGCTTCCCGCCGATCGTCATCCGGAACATCTCGAGCTCGGCCATCACGGTCCTCCTCGGTGCTGCGCTGCCTCCAGGAGTGACCCTACGAACTCGGGTTCCGCCGCGCACCGGGCGAGCGGGCAGGATGGCGGGCATGGCACCGCTACAGCTGCACCACACCTCCGACGGCCCGGCGGATGCCCCGGTCGTCCTGTTCGGCCCGTCGCTGGGCACCGACCTGCACCTGTTCGACGCCCAGGTCGCCGCCCTGTCCGACCGGTACCGCTGCGTCCGGTTCGACCTGCCCGGGCACGGGTCGTCGCCGGACGTGGACGGCGACCTGGCGATCGCCGACCTGGCCGAGGGCGCGCTGGCGGCCGCGGCTGCCGAGGGCGTCGAGCGGTTCCACTACGTCGGCGTCTCGATCGGCGGCGCCATCGGGCAGTGGCTCGCCGTGCACGCCGGCGACCGGGTGCGCAGCATCGCGGTGCTCGCGACGGCGGCCCGGTTCCCCAACCCGGACGCCTGGCCGCAGCGCGCCGCCACCGTGCGCGCCGAGGGGACCGGGACGATGGTCGCCAGCCGCCCGGGCACCTGGTACGTCGAGGACTGGGCGCGGCGCGACCCGGCGGGGGAGAAGCGGCTGCTGGACATGCTGCGCGCCACGCGGCCGGAGAGCTACGCCGCCTGCTGCGCCGCGATCGGCGCCTTCGACGTCCGCGCCGACCTGGGCTCGGTGTCGGTGCCCACGCTGGCGGTGGCCGGCGCCGACGACCCGGCCACGCCGCCGTCGAGCCTGCGCGAGATCGCCGAGGGCATCCCCGGCGCCCGCTACGCCGAGGTCGCCGACGCCGCGCACCTGCTCAACGTCGAGCGCCCCGACGAGGTCAACACCCTCCTCGCCGACCACCTGCACGCCCAGCCCCGACCCCGGGTCATGGGGCCCTGACGCGCAAGACGTCCACCGGAAACCGCGTTGTGCAGCCACGGTGCGTGAGGGTGGAGGGCGTGCCGGCTGGGGCGTCAGCCGGTGGCGCGGGCGCGGCGGGCCCGGTAGGCGGCGACGTGCGCGCGGTTCGCGCAGTTGCCGGTGTCGCAGAACCGCTTGGAACGGTTGCGGGACAGGTCGACCAGCACGGCGTCGCAGTCGTCGCCCGCGCAGCGCCGGAGCCGGGACAGGTCGTCGCCGCGGACCAGGTCGGCGACCGCCATCGCCACCTCGGCGCCGATCCGGTGCGCCAGCGGCGCGCGCCGCGGCGTCACGTGCAGGTGCCAGTCCCAGCCGTCGTGCCGGGCCAGGTGCGGACGCGCGTCGGTCTCGTCGAGCAGGTCGTTCACCAGCTCGACGGTCCGATCCCGGTCCGGCTCGCCGTCCCGGTCCGGCGCGGGCCAGAGCGCGGCCAGTCGCTCCCGCAGGTCCCGCACCGACCGCCGCTCGGCCTCGGTGTGCGCGCGGTCGCCGGTGTAGGGCTGCCCGTCCAGCCAGGCATCGAACGCCTCCTGGCCGTCCAGGACGTCGGTCTCGGTCGACGCGGTGTTCACCAGGGACGCGGCCGCGGCGAGCACGATCTGTGTGTCATGGGCGAATTCCATGTTGACCCCTGACATCGTCTGTTCCTAGTGTCAGGAGTCTATGACTACTTCGGTCGTGACTCGGAGGCCCATGGCTCGCGGGCTCGTATGGGCGCTCGTCTCGGCCGCCGCGTACGGATTCTCCGGTCCACTGGGTTCGGCGTTCCTGGAGGCGGGCTGGTCCCCGGGACTGACGACGCTGCTGCGCATCGCGGGCACCGCGATCCTGCTGCTCCCGGTCACGCTGGTGCTGCTGCGCCGGCATCCGCTGAGCGGCGGGGGCGCGCGCAAGGTCCTGCTCTACGGCCTGGCCGCGGTCGCGGGCGTCCAGCTGTGCTTCTTCCAGGCCCTGCAGCACCTCTCGGTCGGGGTGGCGCTGCTGCTCGAGTTCCTGGCCCCGGTCCTGCTGGTCGGCTGGACCTGGTTGCGCACCCGCCGCACCCCGGCCGCGATCACCCTCGTCGGCTGCCTGGTGTCGCTGGCCGGGCTGGTGTTCGTCGTCGACCCGTTCGGCCCGCAGCGGGTGGACGTCGTCGGGATCCTGTGGGGTGTGGCCTCGGCGGTGTGCGTCTGCGTGTACTTCCTGCTCCCCGGCGGCGGTGACGACGAGGGTGGTGTCCCACCGATGCTGATGATCTCCGGCGCGATGATGGTCGGGGCGGTGGCGCTGACCGTGACCGGCCTGACCGGGATCACCCCGTGGGAGGTGGGTGCACCGACCGGGACGCTGGCCGGCGTCGAGGTGGGCTGGCCGGTCCTGCTGGCGATGATGGTCGTGCTCGCGACGGCGCTGCCCTACGTGACCGGGATCATCGGCATCCGGCTGCTGGACACCCGGGTGGCGTCGTTCGTGGGGTTGTCCGAGGTCATGTTCGGGGTGATCGGGGCCTGGCTGCTGGTCGCCCAGACACCGAGCCCGACCCAGCTCTTCGGTGGCCTGCTGATCCTGGCCGGCATCGTGCTGATCCGCCGCGCCGAGACCCGGGCCCCCGTCGTCCCCGCCGAGCTCGCCGCCGGAGCCTGAGGCCGACCGCGTTCGCACGGGTTCGCCGCGTTCACACGGGATCGGATCCCGTGCGAACGACGAGAACCCGTGTGAACCGGCGAGTAGCGCGGCGATCGTGATCGGCGACTCTGGGATCACCCGTCGGTGGATGTGGCCGGGCGTTGCTGCCGGGCTCGGTGTTCGTTGCACGGGCATCGGCGCTCCCCGGCGCCGCCGCTCCCCGCGCACCCGGCCCCGACCGGGACGAAAGAGGCACACGTGTCCGAGGCCCGGTACGTCACCAGCTCCTACTGCCTGGACGGGGACTGTGTCGCCGTCGCGGCCGACGCCGGTGGCGGCGTGGTCCTGAAGGACACCAAGGGCTCGGGGACGCTGTCGTTCACCGCCGACGAGTGGTCGGCGTTCCTCGCCGGTGTGCGCGCCGGGGAGTTCGACGACGCCCGGCTGCGCGGCTGAGGGTCACCGCCGCGCGAGCGAGGAGATGAGCTCGCGCGAGCGCTCCGGGTCCAGGGCGCGGTCGGTCACCGCGCGCCAGATCGCCTGGTAGAGGGCCACGTCGTCGGTGGCGTCGACGTAGGTGTCGTCCCCCGTGCTCTCGACGTTGACCACCGGCCAGTCGGTCACCGGGTCGCGTGGCTCGAAGATCGAGAACGTGCTGCTCGCCGGCGTCCACCCCCGGGCCAGGGGCAGCACCTGGAGCGTGATGTTCGGCTGCTCCGAGCGGCGCACGAGCTCGTGCAGCTGCTCGTCGAGGACGTCCCGGTCCTCGCAGCGGTGCAGCGCCACCTCGTCGAGCACCGCGTGCAGCTCGAGCGGCGGCACGTCCTCCCGGTCGACGGCGATGACCTCCTGCCGTCCGAGCCGGATGTCGACGAAACGACGCCGCTCCGGCGCCGGCTGGTCCGGGAGTGCGCCGGCCAGCGTGGTCAGGGCGTAGGCCTCGGTCTGCAGCAGCCCGGGTACCGGCAGGCTGAACCCGTACTTGGCCCTGGCCTCGGTCTCCAGCGAGATCAGCATGTCCAGGTCGGACACGGTGATGGCGGAGGTGAAGGGCTGCCACCAGCCCGGCGACTTCGCCTCGCCGGCCCAGTCCATGACCTGCCGGCGGACGTCGTCGGTGGCGCGGTAGGTCTCGAGCAGGTCGCGGACGTCGCGCAGCTTCGGCTCGACCTGTCCGGTCTCGATCCGGGACAGCTTGGACGGCGACACCTCCAGCTGCCTCGCCACCTGCGACAGCTGGAGATCGCGGCCGACGCGGAGCTGCTTGAGCACGTGGCCGAGCCGCCTGCGGATGACGACGGGGCCGTGCGCCACGGTCATGCCACCGACCTCCTCGCGTGCCGTCCCGTGGCGAGCCTACTCACGCCGGTCCCCGTGCAATTGCACAACGACATCGCATTCCTCCGCGACGCCCGCGGCGGGCCGGCCGACTCCGTGCCGACTGCCCGCTGCGCGAGCAGGCCGGCTGCTCGCCGAGTGAGCAGGGCCGACTGGCCGCCGCGCGAGCGGTCAGCCGGTCCAGGAGAACAGCGGGTCGCCCGGCGCGACGGCGCCGTCCGCCCCCCGCACCGTGCTGCCCGGTTCGGCCTCCATCAGCACGACCGGCGTGATCGGCGACAGCCCGCGGGAGCGGACCCGGTCGGAGTCCATCGCGGCGACCGGGTCACCGGCGGCGACCTCGTCGCCCTCGGACACCCGCACGGTGAACACGTCGTCGAGCCCGACGGTGTCGATGCCCAGGTGCACGAGCACCCCCGCGCCGTCGGCCGTGACCACCACGAACGCGTGCGGGTGCAGTTTCGCCAGCCTCCCCGCGACCGGCGCAACGACGTCGACGACGCCCGCGCCCGGCTCGATCGCGAGCCCGGCGCCGAGCATCTGCTCGGCGAACACCGCGTCCGGCACCTCGGTCAGCGGCAGCACCCGCCCGGCCAGCGGGGCGGTGACGCGCACGGTCACAGCAGGTCCCCGATGTCGTCGGCGAGCATGTCCGCCTCCGGACCGACGACGACCTGCACCACCGTCCCGGACAGCACCACGCCGTGCGCCAGCTTCTTCAGTGCGGCCTCGTCGACCCGCGCCGGATCGCGGACCTCGGTCCGCAACCGGGTGATGCAGCCCTCGATGTCGGCGACGTTCGCCGCCCCGCCGAGCCCGGCGAGGATCGCCGCGGCCTTGTCGTCCGCCATCGTTACTCCTCCGTACGGCTGATTCGTTGACACCGTTCGGTGCACTGCGAAAGGTTTCAATGCCCCAGCGCCGCACCGAACGTGAGGTTAGCCATGACCGCCTCGACCGCCGAGCCCCGGCGAGGACTCGCCGGGCTGCAACGCCTCGGCCGCAGCCTGATGCTCCCCATCGCTGCGCTACCGGCGGCGGGTCTGCTCAACCGTCTCGGACAGGACGACCTGCTGGGCCGGTTCGAGGCGCTCTCCGGGGTCGCGACGGTGATCGGCGCGGCCGGGGGAGCCCTGTTCGACAACCTCGGGCTGATCTTCGCGGTCGGCATCGCGATCGGCTGGGCGAAGCGGGCGGACGGCTCGACCGCGCTGGCCGCGGTCGTCGGGTACCTGGTGCTGCAGGGCGTGTTCGAGGCGATGAGCCCACTGGTGCTGCCCGGGCGGGTCGACTCCGACGGCGCCCAGGAACTGATCGACTACGGGGTGCTCGGCGGAATCCTGGTCGGCCTGATCGCCGCCGTGCTGTGGCAGCGTTACCACCGGATCAAGCTCCCGACCTACCTGGCGTTCTTCGGTGGACGGCGGTTCGTGCCGATCCTCACCGCGGTCGTCGTGATGGTGCTCGCCGCGGTGCTCGGCGTCATCTACCCGCTGTTCGACGCCGGGCTCACCGGTCTCGGCCAGGCGATCACCGCGAACGCCGTGATCGGCGGCGGGATCTACGGCTTCGCCAACCGGATGCTGATCCCGCTCGGCCTGCACCACATCCTGAACTCGGTCGTCTGGTTCGTGATCGGCGACTTCGACGGCGCCCGCGGCGACCTCGACCGGTTCTTCGCCGGCGACCCGGAGGCCGGGATCTTCATGACCGGGTTCTTCCCGATCATGATGTTCGCGCTGCCCGCCGCGGCGCTGGCGATCTGGCACGAGGCGCACCCGACGCAGCGCAAGGTCACCGGCGGGATCATGCTGTCGGTGGCGCTGACCGCGTTCGTCACCGGGATCACCGAGCCGCTGGAGTTCGCGTTCCTGTTCGTCGCGTGGCCGCTGTACGTGATCCACGCGGTCCTCACCGGGACCTCGCACATGCTGGTCAACGCTCTGGGGATCCGGGACGGCTTCAGCTTCAGCGCGGGTGCCATCGACTACTTGATCAACTTCGGCCAGGCGACGCGGCCGCTGTGGTTGATCCCGATCGGGCTGGGCTACGCCGTCGTCTACTACCTGCTGTTCCGGTTCGTGATCCGGCGCTGGAACCTGCGCACGCCGGGCCGGGAGGAACCGGAGGCCGGCGACGCCGTGCCGGCCGGGGGGACGGCGGTCGACCCGGGCGCCACCGACGCCGGTGGGGCCGGTACCGGCGGCCCGGAGCCCGGGGGTGGACCGGGACCCGGGTCGGGCTCGGCGGGGCGGGAGGACCGGTCGTGAGCGCCGCGGAGCGCACCGCGGTCGTCGCGTCCGAGGTGGGGCTGCACGCCCGCCCGGCCGCCGTCTTCGCCCGCGCGGCCAAGGCGACCGGGATGCCGGTGACCATCGCCCTCGACGGTGGCGACCCGGTCGACGCGGCCAGCGTGCTGTCCGTGCTGACCCTCGGCGTCGAATCGGGGCAGCGGGTCGTGCTGCGCGCCGAGGGCGACGGCGCCGAGGCCGCCCTGGACCGGCTGGCGTCGTTGCTCGAATCGGCCGAGTAGCGGCCGGCCGGGCGTCAGCCGGCGGCGCGGACGGCGCCGGTGAGGGCGTCCGGGGTGGGCTGGTCGATCTGCTGCCCGTTCACCTTCACCGTCGGCGTCCCGGACAGCCCGTCCTTCGACGCCTGGCTGGTCAGCTCCCCGGCCCAGCCGGCGTAGCGCTGGTCGGCGACGCACGACGCGAAGTCCGGCCCGCCCCCTGCCTGCTGACCGAGCTCGGCCAGCCGGTCGTTCGTCAGCCCGGGCGACCCCTCGGCCGGCTGGTTGTCGTAGAGCAGCTTCGCGAACTGCGGGAACATCCCGTCGGCGGCGGCACAGCCGGAGGCGGCCGAGGCCCGGGTCGAGTACCGGTCCGGCGAGGTCCGGTCCAGGATCGCGACCGGGTGGTAGACCACCCGCGCCTGCCCGGAGTCGCGCAGCTGGTCGACGGTCTGCCCGGAGAGCTGCTCGAACTGGCGGCAGGCCGGGCACTGGAAGTCCAGGTAGACGTCGATGGTGGCCTCGGCGTCCGCGGATCCCACCGCTACGCCCTCGGCCGAGGCGTTCGGCGGAATGACGACGTCGGCGGGCCGGGTCTTCGCGTACACGCCGGCGCCGACCAGTACCGCGAACACCGCCACGACGACGACGCCGATCACCGTCGCCTGGGACGGGCCCTGCCGGGCGGTGAGCGGGTTCTTCCTGCCGGTGCCCATCGGCCGTCCTTCCTGTCGATCCTTCCATCCCTGTTGTACGCCGCAACGAAGGTGGCTCCGCGAGCGGCCCGCCGCCGGCCGGTTCCGCAAGTCACGGAGACCGGGTTCGAAATCTCCGACGACGTGTAGAACCATTGTCGGTGTGAGTACCGGTACCGAGCGGGCCGCCGCAGCGGATGCGGACGTCCGCACCGTCGAACTGCGGGTCGAGGGCATGACCTGCGCCGCCTGCGTCGGCCGGGTGGAGCGCAAGCTCGGCAAGCTGGACGGGGTCCGGGCCGCGGTCAACCTGGCTACCGAGCGGGCACTCGTCGAGTACCCGGCGGGCACCGAGGTGTCCACGCTGGTCGAGACGGTGCAGAAGGCCGGCTACGACGCCGGGGAAGTCCGGCCCGACGCCGCCGACACCGGCGACCGGGCGACCGAGGACGACACCGCGCTGCGCCGGCTGCGGACGCGGATGGCGGTCGCGCTGATCCTGTTCATCCCGCTCGCCGACCTGTCGCTGGCGATGTCGCTGGTGCCCTCGCTGCGCTTCCCGTTCTGGCAGTGGGTGGTCGTCGCGCTGGCCCTGCCGGTGGTGGTGTGGGCGGCCTGGCCGTTCCACCGCACGGCGTTCGTGAACCTGCGGCACGGCACCACCTCGATGGACACGCTGGTCTCGCTCGGGGTGATCGCGGCGTCCGCGTGGTCGTTGGGCGGGCTGGCATTCGTCGACGACGCCCGTGCGCTGACCGGGTGGGACGCGGTGCTGCACCCGACCGGCCCGCTGTACCTGGAGGTCGCGGCCGGTGTGACGACGTTCGTGCTGGCCGGGCGGTACTTCGAGGCCCGCGCCCGGCGCACCGCGGGTCGGGTGATGCGCTCGCTGGCGGCGCTGGAGACCGACGAGGTCACCGTTCTCGTCGGCGACACGGGAAGCGACACGGGAAGTGACACGGGAAGGGACACGGAGAGGACCGTCCCGGTCGGACGCCTGCGGGTCGGTGACCGGTTCCTGGTCCGGCCGGGCGAGCGGATCGCGGCCGACGGCGTCGTCGAGACCGGGCGCGCGGCAGTGGACACCAGCGCGATGACCGGCGAGCCGGTGCCGGTCGAGGTCGGCCCGGACGACCGGGTCACCGGCGGCACGATCGCCTCCGGCGGACGCCTGGTGGTGGTCGCGGAGCAGGTCGGCGCGGACACCCGGCTGGCCCGGATGATCGCCGCCGTCGAGCGGGCGCAGACCGGCAAGTCCGCGACCCAGCGTTTGGCGGACCGGGTGTCGGCGGTGTTCGTGCCGATCGTGCTGGGCTGCGCGCTGCTGACCCTGCTCGGCTGGCTGCTCGCCGGCGCCGGCTGGACAGGGGCGATCGCGCCCGCGATCGCCGTCGTGATCATCGCCTGCCCGTGCGCGCTGGGCCTGGCGACGCCGACCGCGCTGATGGTGGCCACCGGTCGCGGCGCCGAGCTGGGCATCTTCGTGAAGGGCTACCGGGCGCTGGAGACCACCCGCGCCGTGGACACCGTGGTGCTGGACAAGACCGGGACGCTGACGACCGGGACGATGACCGTCGCCGACGTCGCGGTCACCGCCGGGACCGACCGGGACCTGCTGCTGGCCCGTGCGGCCGCCGTCGAGGCCGGGTCCGAGCACGCGATCGCCGCCGCGGTCCGCGCGCACGCCTCCGCCGCCGGGCTCGCGGTGCCGGAGGTGGACGACTTCGTCGCGCTGCCCGGGCTGGGCGCCCGCGGGGTGGTGGGCGGGACGACCGTCACCGTCGGCCGGCCGCCGGACGACCCGGGGGAGCTGGGCGAGCGGATCGCGGCGTGGGAGGCCGGCGGGCACACGGTCGTCGTGGTGCACACCGGTGACGATCTCGCCGCCGCGATCGCGCTGACCGACCCGGTGAAGGAGTCCGCGCCGGTCGCGGTCGCCGAGCTGGTCGCCGCGGGCCTGCGACCGGTGCTGCTGACCGGCGACCGCCCGGCGGCCGCGCACGCCGTCGCCGCGACCTGCGGGATCACCGAGGTCGTCGCCGGGACGCTGCCGGACGGCAAGGTCGACCACGTCCGGGCGCTGCAGGAGCAGGGGCGCACGGTGGCGATGGTCGGGGACGGCGTGAACGACGCCGCCGCGCTCGCCACCGCGGACCTCGGCGTCGCGGTCGGGTCGGGGACCGATGTCGCGCTGGAGGCCGCCGACGTCGTCCTGGTCCGGGACGACCTGCGGGTGCTCCCGGCGACCGTCGAGCTGGCCCGGGCGACGATGAGCACCATCCGCGGCAACCTGTGGTGGGCGTTCGGTTACAACGTCGCGGCGATCCCGGTCGCGATGGCCGGGCTGCTCAACCCGCTGCTGGCCGGCGCCGCGATGGCGCTCTCGTCGTTCCTGGTGGTGACCAACAGCCTGCGCCTGCGCAAGGCCGCGAGCTGGGCCGACGCGACCCTCGGCCCGGTCCGCGCGACCCCGTCCGAGGACGAGCACGCGGCCGCCTGACGGAGCCGCGGACCGTGTCCGTGCTCAGCCGCCCTGGCGGAGCTTGGCCAGCATCTCGTTGTAGGCGCGCAGGTCGGCGTCGTCGTCCCGCTCGGCCTTCCGGTCCGTGCGGGCGGCCTCCCGGGAGTCGTCCCGGGACCACTGCACGACCAGCACGATCACCACCAGCAGCATCGGCAGCTCACCGGTGGCCCAGGCGATCCCGCCACCGACCTTCTGGTCGTCGAGCAGGTCCACCCAGGGCAGGCCGACCTGGCGGTAGAAGTTCTCCCCGAGCACGGTCGACGAGCTCATCACCGCGATCCCGAAGAACGCGTGGAACGGCATCGTCGCCATCAGCACCGCGAGCCGGCCCAGGTGCGGCAGCTTGTGCGGGGCCGTGTCCACCCCGATCAGCGGCCAGAAGAACAGGTACCCGACCAGCACGAAGTGCAGGTTCATCAGCTGGTGCGACCAGTGGAACCGCAGGGCACCGTCGAACAGCGGGGTGAAGTACAGGACGTAGAACGAGCCGACGAACAGCACCGCGGCCACGGCGGGGTGGGTCAGCGCCTTCGCCACCGGCGAGTGCACCGCGGCCAGCAGCCACTCCCGCGGGCCGGGCGGGTTGCCGCGACCGGCGGGGCGCAGCACCCGCAGCGCCAGCGTCACGACGCCGCCCAGCGCGAACAGGATCGGCGTGAGCATGTTCAGTGTCATGTGACTGATCATGTGAACGCTGAACATCGAGGGGGAGTAGAAGCCCAGGCCGGACGACGTCGCCAGCAGCAGCGCCGCGCAGGCCAGGAGCCAGGCGATCGTCCGCCCGACCGGCCAGGACACGCCGCGGGCGGCGAGCCGCCGCACGCCGAGCAGGTACAGCCCGGCGAGCACCAGCGCGCCGGTGCCGAACAGCAGGTTCCATCGCCACTCGGTGAGCATCGTGATGGCGGAGAACGGGCGTTCCACGTCCCAGCCGATCAGGGTCTCCTGCGCGGAGTCGTCGGCGGCCAGGAACCGTGGCGGGACCAGCCGGAACGACGCGACGCCGAGCGCCCCGACCACGCCGCCGATCAGCGTCAGGACGGCGGCGAGCCACCCGCCGCGGGCGCCGTCGGGGTCGTCGCGCAGGGTCCGCGCGAGCAGGGCGGTCCCCGCGGTGAGCACGGCCAGCAGCACGGCCGCGGTCGTCGCCGTGCGCACGTAGGGCGATCCGGCGGCCGGCCCGGCCGTCACCACCAGCTGGAACAGCAGGTCCCCGAACAGGTACAGCGCCCCGGCGCCGAGCAGCAGCCGCAGCCCGCGCCGCCCGACCGTCCCGGCCACCGGCCCGCCGTGCGCCCGGTGGGCGGCGAGCGCGGCCGCGGTCCCGAGCCACACCACCCCGGCGACGGCGCGGAGCGCGTTCGCATCACCGCCCCAGTCGTGCCCGGCGCCGGTCGCGGCCGGATGCACCGCGGCCGGGAGCGCCGCGGCGGCCGCCGCGAGCAGGCCCAGCGCGGCCGCGGCCCGCCAGCTGAGGAAGAACGCCGCACCGGCCGCGACCAGCAGGAGCAGCACCCCGGCCAGCACCCAGCCGAGCGGCTCCTCCAGCGTCGCGGCGGCGCCCAGCCAGCCGAACGGTCCGGCCGAGACCAGGTCACCGGGATCGGTACCGGTCATGTCCGCGACCGACAACCAGCCGGCGAGGATCCCGGCCACACCGGCGACGGTCGCGGCGAGCGTCCCGCGACGCAACGCCCGGTAACCGTGCACCCCGACGGTGCCGGAGGTCTGGGGCGCGGCCACGAACCCGGCGAACAGCAGCGACCCCGCGGCCAGCGCGGTGCCGGCCACCGCGACCGTCTTCACCGCGACCGCCGTCGCGATCAGGCCGGCGGACGGCGCCGGCAGCCCGCTCTGCTGCCAGAACCCGGTGTCGCCCGCCGTCGCCGCGACCGCGACGCCGGCCCAGGCGAGCACCGCGAGCAGGGTCAGCGCGGTCGTCAGCGGGCGCCGGTCGCGGCCCCGCCCTCCGGCCGGCGCGCCGCCGTCCGGACCGGCCGGGGACCTACCGGCCGCGGCAGCCGGTACGGCCGGCTCCGTGCTCGCGCTCACCGAGGTTCCTCCGCAGGTAGTGCCGGGCGGGCCGCCGGTGGACGGCGGTCCCGTGCTCTCCCCACGATGGTCCCCGATCCGGGCCGGTGCGCGCCGCCCCGGGTAGCGGGCGCCACGTCCGGGACGGCCGGTCAGCTGCCGGTGAGGTTCTCCCACCAGCGGCTGACCGTGTTCCAGAAGCCCTGCGCGTCCTGCCCGATCTGGCCCGGGTCGGGCAGGTTGGACGGCAGCGAGGGCAGCTCGGTCGGCAGGTTCGACGGGAGCTCGGTCGGGATGTCCGAGGGCAGCCCGGGGATCCCGGTCGGGATCTGGAAGCCGCCGCTCTCGCTGGTCGGGGCCTCGGAGCTGGTCGTCTGCTCCGACGTCGGCGACTCGGACGACTCCGACGTCGCCGGGGCCGACGACGAGGACTCGGTGCCCGGCGGCGCCTGGGTCGACGAGTCGTCGTTGCCGAGCAGCAGGTAACCGATCAGCAGTACCAGCAGCGCGACGACGAACGCCCCGACCGCGATCCACTTGCCGGTGCCCGACGAGCCCTGGCCGCCGCGCTCGGGCTCCGGTTCCGGTTCCGCGGCGACCGGGGCCGGTGCGGGCGCCTGTCGGCCCAGCATCTCGGCGACCCGGCGGGCGTCCGGCCGGCGGGAGGGGTCGGTCGCCGTCGCCTCGGAGATCGTCGAGCGCAGCGGTTCGGGGACGTCGGCCGGGACCACCGGCGCGCGGTGCACCCGCTCCGCGGCGCCCTGCAGTCCCTCGCCCTGGTACTCCTGACGCCCGGTCCAGGCCTCCAGCAGCACCAGGCCCAGCGCGTAGACGTCGGTGGGCGGGCCCGATCCGGTCCCGCGGACCTGCTCGGGAGACAGGTAGGCGGGGGTGCCGATGATCTCGCCGGCGGCGGTGTGCCCGTCCGCCCCGAGCAGCGAGGCGATGCCGAAGTCGGCGAGCCGGGCACGGCCCTCGGCGTCGATCAGGATGTTCGACGGCTTCACGTCCCGGTGCGTGACGCCCTGGCCGTGCACGTAGGACAGGGTCTGGGCGATCTCGTTCCCGATCCGCCGGATGTCGTCGGGCGGCAGGTCCTCGACCGCGATGACGTCCTTCAGGGACGGGCCGTCGACCAGCTCCATCACCAGGTACGCGCGGTCCGGCTCGACGGCGAAGTCGTGCACCGCCACCAGCCCGGGGTGGCGCAGGTTCGCCATGACCTGCGCCTCCTGCTCGAAGCGCTGGTCGGCGGTCGGGTCGTTGCCCGGGCCGAAGATCTTCACCGCGACCGGGCGGTTCAGCCGGGTGTCGGTGGCGCGGTGCACGTCCGCCATCCCGCCCTGGCCGAGGAGGCCCTCGAGCCGGTACCGGCCGCCGAGCAGCTCGGGCTCGGTGACCGGTGCCGGCATCATCCGGGTCGCGTCCGGGCGCGGCGCGCGGGCGCCGTACGCGGCGGGCGGCGGAGGTCCGACCCGCCGGGTCGGGCCGTTCCCGGGGCCCATCCGCCGGGTCCCGTCCGGCGGCGGGGGCCCGACGCGCCGGGTGGCGTCCGGGTTCTGCGGCGGCGGGCCGGGCGGTTGCGGACCGGGCTGTTGCGGTGGCGGCATCCGGCGGGTGCCGTCCGGCGGTCCGCCACCGCGCCGGTGGTTGCCGGTCTGCCACCCGCCAGGCGTCCCCCGGCGGGTGCGGTCCGGATCGTCACCGCGCTGCACTGGCCCTCCCGGTGTCCGGCGTCGCAGGCCGGGCCGCCCGGCCGGCGGCCCGGAATCGACGTGACGGTACCGGCCCGCACCCGGCGGGGAACCGGTCGGCGCGCGGACCCGGCACCCCGATCCGGGTGATCACCGGTCATGGAGTGCGACGTTCGCGAGACGGACGCTGCGCTCCACCACCGGTGATCAGGCGGTGGCGATCGGCTCCGGAGGTGGACCCGCACCGGCTTCCGGTGATCAGCGCAGGGCGGGTGTGCGCAGGTCGGCGGCCGGGAACGGCGGCCGGTCGTCGAGCCGCACCGAGAGCCTGCCGGCGGCCCGCCAGGCGCGCGCGGTCAGGTCCCGGTCGGCGTCGGTGACCAGGTTGCCCATCACCCGCAGCGCGACCGTCATCAGTGCCCGGGACCGCATGCCGACCGGCCCGGCCAGTGGCAGCAGCCGCGGGACCGTGATCAGCCCGGCCAGCCGGCGGGCGATCGAGAACGCCAGGCCGTAGTGCCCGCGCAGGGTGGCCGGCCACGCCGTCGCCAGGTCGGACTCGGACGACAGCAGCTCGGCGACCAACCGTCCGGTCTCCAGGCCGTAGTCGATGCCCTCGCCGTTGAGCGGGTTCACGCAGCCCGCGGCGTCGCCGATCAGCGCCCAGTTCGGGCCGGCGACGCCGGACACCGCCCCGCCCATCGGCAGCAGCGCCGAGCGGACCAGCTCGACCTTCCCGTCGAGGGCCCAGTCCCGCCGGCGGGCGTTCGCGTAGTGCTCGATCAGCCCGCGCAGCTTGAGGTTCGCCGGCCGCTTGTCGGTGGCCAGCGTCCCGACGCCGATGTTGACCCGCCCGTCGTTGAGCGGGAACAGCCAGCCGTACCCGGCCAGCACCTCGTCGGACTCGCCGCGCAGCTCCAGGTGCGAGCTGATCCACGGGTCGGCGCTGCGCCCGGAGGTGATGTAACCGCGGGCCGCGACGCCGTAGGCGGTCTCCTGGTGCCACTCCCGGCCCAGCACCCGGCCGAGCGTGGAGCGCGCCCCGTCGGCGACGACGAGTCGCCGGCACCGCACGGACCGTCCGTCGGCGAAGGTCACCGCGTCGACCCGGCCGCCGGACCACGTCACGTCGACGGCCTTGGCCCCGACCAGCCCGACCGCACCGGAGTCCAGCGCGACCTCGCGGATCCGGGCGTCCAGCTCGGTCCGCGGGATCGCCGAGCCGTGCGCGGGCAGTGACCCGCCCGGCCACGGCAGCTCCAGCACCTGCCCGAATCCGTGCGCGCGCAGGCCACGGTTGGTCCCGTGCCCGTCCACCCACTCGCCGAGCCCGAGCCGGTTCAGCTCGGCGATCGCCCGCGGAGTCAGCCCGTCCCCGCACGCCTTGTCCCGGGGGAACTCGGCGGAGTCGGCCAGCACCACGTCCAGGCCGTGCCGGGCCGCCCACGCCGCGGCTGCCGCCCCGGCCGGTCCCGCGCCGACGACCAGCACGTCGGTGCGCTCCGGCGCGGAACCGGCGGCGTCCGCGTCAGGGGTGGCCGGCGATGAGGCGGAGGTGGTCATGCCGCCAGTGTCGCAACCGGGTGCCGTACCCCGCCGCCCCGCGTGCCACCGGTCACGGCCGGTGCCGGCGGGCACGTCCGCCGCGCCGGGGCGTCCCGGTCGTTACGGTGTCGCCATGGCCGCACCGCACCGGGATGACGTCGCGCGGGTCGACGCCGTCCGGTTCTGGTGCGACGCAGGCCCCGTGATCCGCCGTGCGCAGGACGACGTGCTCGCGGGGCTCGACCGATGAACCCGGTCCGCCCCGAGCTGCCGGCCGAACGTGCCGCGACGGTGCAGCGGCACCTCGCCCGGGTCGGTCGCCGGCTGCCGGACGATCCCGCACGGTGTCGTCGATCCGGACCTGGCCGAGCGGCTCGCCCGCGCGGCGGCCTTCCGCAACCTGCTCGTGCACGCCTACGGCGACCTCGACCTGCGTCGGGTGCACGCGATCGCGTCCGAGGGGCCGGCCGACCTGCGCGCGTTCCTCGCCGCGCTGCGGGACGCCTGAACCCGTCCGCGCCTGCTCAGCGCACGAGGTGCCAGAGGATCACGTCGTGCGCGTGCTTCGCCTTGTCGTCGCCGCGGAAGCTCACCTCGTAGGTCTGCGTCCCGACGGTGACGGCGATCTGGCTGGAGCTCGCGAACCGTCCCAGCATGTTGCGGTCCGAGACGAACGAGACCGCGCCGACGCGGGAGTACGGGATCGACGTGAGCGCCGTCCTCTTCCCGACGAACGAGTTGTCCTGCAGCACCACCCGCAGGTTCGTCAGGCCGAGGAACCCGGTGCCGGCGCCGATGGCGTCGTAGACGGCGATGATCTGCTCGCCCTGCAGCAGCCCGGACGCGATCTTGTCCAGCTGGTCGCGCTTGTCGAAGACCGGTTCGCTCATGACGAACATCCTCTACGAGGACGGCCCGGCTCGCGCCCGCCGGGATCCGAGCACCGAGTACCGGGCACGGTGCAACGGTCGGCGATCGATAGCGTGACCGGGTGCGCACCGCCGTCGAGACCGCGCCCCGGTCGGCACCCCGCGACCGGTGGCGGCCCGCGGTGCCGGACGTGCTCGTCGTCGCGGCGGCGGTGGTGTTCGCGGTCGCGATGTGGCGCTGGGGCCGCTGGCTGATCGACGAGCGGGGCTACGACCTGTTCGTCTTCTTCCCCCCGCTGCTGGCCGGCTTCGAGCCGCACACCGGTCCGGGCACCGTCCCGGCGATCGTGGTCGCGGCGCTGGTCGTGGTATTCGGCCCGCCGCTGGCGACCCGGTTGCGCCGCCGGGTGCTGTTCCCGCTGACCTGGGCGGCGTCCTTCGCGTGGATCACCTCGCTGGCCCTGGTCGACGGCTGGCAGCGCGGCATCGCGGACCGGCTGGCCACCGACCAGGAGTACCTCCACGACGTCGGCAGGGTGGACGGCATCGGGCAGATGCTGTCGATCTTCTCCGAGCACATCCTGACCGCCGGCCAGCAACCCGGACAGCAGTGGTGGTGGGCGACCCACGTGGCCGCGCACCCGCCCGGCGCGTTCGCGGTCTTCATCGGGCTGGACCGGATCGGGCTGTCCGGGGGCGGCTGGGCCGGGATGGTGGTGATCGCCGTCGGTGCCTCGGCGGCGGTCGCCACCGCGGTCACGCTGTGGGCGCTCGGCGCCGAGCGCTGGGCGCGGGCGGCGCTCCCGTTCGCGGTGCTGTTCCCCGGCGCGGTCTGGATGGGCGTCGCCGCGGACGGGCTGTTCGCGGCCGTCCTGGCCTGGGGTGTCGCGCTGCTCGCGCTCGCCGCTACCGCGACGACGAGCGCGCGTGCCTGGCTGCTCGGCGTCGCGGCCGGGCTGGTGCTGGTGCTCTCGCTGTACCTGAACTACGGCCTGGTGCTGGCCGGGCTGCTGCCGCTGGTGGTGCTCGTGCTGACCCGCCGAACCGCGGTCGTCGTACCCGCGCTGCTCGGCGGCGGCGGCGGCGTCGTCGCGGCGTTCACCCTGGCCGGGTTCTGGTGGTACGAGGGCTACGAGAAGCTCCGCCTGATCTACGCGGCCTCCATCGCCTCGGAGCGGCCGTACTGGTACTTCGTGTTCGCCAACCTCGCCGCCGTGGGCTACGTCCTCGGCCCGGCGGTGCTGGCCGGCCTGCGGCGGCTCGGGACCCGGCCACGGTCGGCGGCCGCACCACTGGCGTTGCTGGTCGCCGCCGGGGTCGCGGCGATGCTGGTGGCGAACCTGTCCGGGATGAGCAAGGGCGAGGTCGAGCGGATCTGGCTGCCGTTCGCGATCTGGGTGGTGCAGGCGACGGCGCTGCTGCCCCGGTCACAGGTGCGGGTCTGGCTGGCGGCGCAGGCGGTGCTGGCGCTGGGCGTCAACCATCTCCTCTCGATGCCCTGGTGACCCGGTCCGGGCCCCGCCGGTGCCGGCCCGCGGGGTCCCGCGGGCGGGAGCGCCGCGCGGCGATCGTCCGGACCAGCCACACCAGTGCGGACACCCCGAACAGGGCGACGGTCAGCCACACCCAGCGCTCCCGGTAGGGCTCCTGGTCGAGTCCGGACGCGGCCAGCGTCGTCGCCCCGCCCTGCCGGATGATCCCGGGCAGGAACATCAGCAGCGCGAGCCCGGAGCCGAGCACCGGGATGCGCAGGTGGTTCACCAGCGGCACCCGGGTCGTGGGCAGCGCCCGCAGCGCCAGCGTGAGCAGCCGGTCGCCACCGGCGTAGAGCGGGAAGAGCACCAGGTCGTGCAGCAGCAACGCGCCGAGGAACCACACCGCCATCCAGGGCAGCGACGGGTCGGTGCCGACGATCGTGGTCACCGCGTACCAGGCCAGGGCGAAGCAGCCGGCGACCAGGGCCAGCCGCACCAGCCACCCGGCGACCTGGGTCCCGCTAACCACGGGAGAACCCGATCGTCGCCACCCACTTGGTGTTGTGCACCCCGGGCAGCGCCGGGACGATCACACGGGCCGGGAACCCGTGGTCGCGGGACAGCTCGGCGCCGTTCACCCGCAGCGCGAGCAGCGCGTCGTCCGCCAGTACCTGCCCGGCGTGCAGCGTGGCCTGTGCGAACGGACCCACCTCGAACGACCGCACGGTGGCGGACCCGACGGCGGCGGGGTCCAGCCCCGCGGCCCGCGCGAGGTCGCGCAGCCGCACCCCGGTCCAGGTCTGGGACGTCGACCAGCCCTCCACGCAGGCGATCGGCAGCGTCGCGGTGTGTTGCGGCAGCGCGGCCAGCGCGGCTCGCTCCAGCCGGACGGGTGTGCCGCCGCCGGTCAGCTCCAGCGACCAGCCGTCCCCGACGACGTCCGGCGCGATCCCGGACGCCGCGAACGTCCGGTTGACCGGAAAGTCGTTCGGCCCGCCCCGCTCCGCCGGGGCCGGGTCGGTGGTGCGGCCGCGCGGCAGCAGCAGCGCGGTCGGCCGCAGCCGGTCCGAGAACTGCCCGACGACGAGCGCACCGACGAACAGCATCCCGCCGCCGGCCAGCGCGAGCGCGCCGCGCCGCGACATCGTCGGCGGGTCCGGGTCTGGCGCGACCAGGCCGCCGTCGTCGGGCGGCTCGGACCGGGTGTCCGCGAGCGGGGTCCGCAGCTCGGCGCGCAACGACCGGGATCGCAGCGAGCGGACCATCGTCGGCAGCTTGAGCAGCACGTGCAGCACGAACGCGGCGATGAACACCCACGCACCGGTGTAGTGGGCGGTGTAGAAGGAGAAGCCGAAGACGTAGTCGTACTGGATGTTCAGCAGCCCGGTGACGATCTCGAACAGCACCGATCCGACCAGCAGGACCAGCGAGAGCCGCTCCAGCAGCCGTACCGGGTCCGGGGAGGGGCCGGTGAAGAGCTTCGGGATCACCGACCACAGCTTGGCCAGCACCAGCGGCACCAGCACCATCCCGAGGCCGACGTGCAGACCCTCGGTCAGCCGGAACAGCCAGGCCGGGTCGGTCGGCCACGGGAACAGCGGCAGGTGCAGCCCGCCGACGTCCTCGCGGGCCGGGATCGACTGCCCCTCGCCGTAGGCCACCCAGTCCAGTAACCCGGTGACGATCACGATCGGCATCCCGACCAGCAGCGGGAGCGCGAACATCGAGGTCAGCCACGGCCCCCGGATGGGGCTTCGCCAGCGCAGGGCCGTCGTGTGCACCGGGTTCCTGCGCGGCACGACCCGCCGGCTCATGGCCCGGTCAGCTCCAGGAACACCCGGCTGCCGGGGTGCACGTCGGTGACGCGCAGCCCGGCCCGGGCCGCCGCCCGGATGGCGGCCCGGGACCCGGACACCGCCCACGGCAGCGGCTCGCCGTGCTCGTCGATCCCGTCACCGGTGCACACGACGGCCGTGCCGCGCCAGTCGTAGCGTGGCCGCGGGTCCACCTCCACCAGCACCGTCCCGCCCGGGACGAGCAGCCGGGCGGCACGGTTGAGCAGCGCGGCGGGGTCGCCGCCGATGCCGAGGTTGCCGTCCGCGAGCAGCACGTGCGTCCAGCCGGACTCGCCGGGCAGCGGGCCGAACAGGTCGGCGCGCACCATCGACACCCCGCGGCGCCGGCAGTGCCGGGCGGAGACGGCCGACCCGTCGACGCCCAGCGCCGGCACACCGCGCTCGGCCAGCGCGACGAGCAGCCGGCCGGGGCCGCAGCCCAGGTCCAGGGTCGGGCCGGTGCAGTGCCGCAGCAGCCAGTCGTCGCAGCCGGCGGCGGGCTCGGTCCAGCGCCCGACGTCGAGCGGGACCTCGGTGCCGTCGCTGCACCGCAGCCGGGACGGTATCCCGGCCAGCGGGCGGTCGAAGCCGAGCAGGGCGGTCACGGGCCCACCACCGGACAGCGGATCCCGAGCACGTCCGGCATCCCGGCGACGACGGCGGGGAAACGCCCGCCGTCCATCCGTACGGCCACCTCGACGGCGTCCTCCGCGGTGTCCACATCGGTCAGGGTCTCGACCAGTGCGACGGTCAGCCCGGCGTCGCGCAACGCGGCCACGGTCCGCTCGCCGGTGTCGTCGGCGGACATCCGGACTCCGGTGAGGAGGGTCGCGGCCGCCGGGTCGTTCAGTCCGAGCACCCACCAGCCGCCGTCGGTGGCGGGGCCGAGCACGGCGTCCACCCCGGGGGCGGCCAGCCGGGCGGCGCAGCGGGCGAGCAGCCCGGCGGAGACCTGCGGGGTGTCCATGCCGACCTGCAGGGTCGGGCGGCCCGGGTGCAGCGCGGCGGCATCCGCGTGCGCCGCGCCGATCCGCTCGGCCAGCCCGTCCCCGCGCTGCTCGACGACGCCGACCCGGTCCAACCGGTCGGTCAGCTCGTCCGCGCCGACGGCGTCCACACGCGACCCGGTGATCGCGACGACCGTGTCGCCCGGCACCCCGGCCGCGGCGTCCAGGGTGTCCAGCAGCGCCGCCGCGGCCAGCGTCGCGGCCTGCTCGGCGGTCGCGGGCGGGCAGAGCCGGGTCTTGACCCGGCCCGGTACCGGGGCCTTGGCCAGCACGACCGTGGTCACCGGGGCCGTCATCGCAGCAGCCGGATCATGTCGCGGGCGGCCCGGACGGTGCCCTTCACCGACCCGGAGACCTTGCTCCGGCCACCGGCCCGGCGGGAGTAGATGACCGGGATCTCGTGGATCCGCCACCCGGCCCGCCCGGCCCGCAGCAGGAGCTCCAGCGGGTAGCCGAACGCCCGGTCGGCGATCTCCAGGTCGAGCAGCGCCTGCCGGCGGGCGACCCGGATCGGGGCGATGTCGTGCACCCCGACGCCGCGGCCGCGCAGCATCCCGGAGACCACCGCGTTCGCCGCGCGGGCGTGCCAGGGCCAGACGCCCGCGGTCTCCGGCACCCGCCGGCCGACCGCGATGTCCGCCCGGCCGGACGCCACGACCTCGGCCATCCCGGGCAGCACGTCCGGGTCCAGCGACCCGTCGCCGTCGAGGAAGGCGACGAGCTCACCGGTCGCTGCCACCAGCCCGGCGTGTACGGCGGCGCCGTACCCGCGCCGGGGCTCGGACACCACCCGGGCGCCGTGGATGCGCGCGACGTCGGCGGTGTCGTCCGTCGACCCGTTGTCGACGACGATCACCGGCCAGCCCTCCGGCATCCGTTTCAGGACCAGGGGGAGCGCCTCCGCCTCATCGAGGCAGGGCAACACGATCTCCGGATGCACGTCGCGCTCTCGATCCTTCCGCTCGGCTTCCACCACTGGTCGGAAGGATGTTCGCCCCACCGGCCCGATCGGTTCGGGCCGGGCCTAGGGATTCACCCCGGCGGGTGACCGCAGCGGGTCCGTGGCGAACGCGGTGACGCCGTCGGCGAACCGGGTCGCGGCCCGGAACCCGAGGCGGGAGGCCGCGTACGCCGGGTCCGCGACGACGTGCCGGACGTCGCCGGGGCGCGCCCCGCCGACCACCTGCGGGGCCGGACCGTCCATCGCCCTGGCGAGCTCCGCGGCCAGGTCCCAGATCGTGTGCGGCTCCCCGGAGCAGACGTTCGCGGCACCGAACCCGGTCGGCTCCGGCTCCGCGACGAGCGCGGCCGCGTTCGCCGCGGCCACGTCGCTGACGTGCACGAAGTCCCGGCGCTGCTGCCCGTCCTCCATCACCCGTGGCGCCGTGCCGCCTTCCAGCGCCGATCGGAAGATCGACGCGACCCCGGCGTACGGGGTGTCGCGCGGCATCCGCGGGCCGTAGACGTTGTGGTAGCGCAGCGACCAGACGGTGCCGCCGGTCTGCCGGGCCCAGGCGCTCGCCAGGTGCTCCTGGGCCAGCTTGGTCGCGGCGTAGGTGCTGCGCGGGTCCACCGGGGCGGACTCCGGCACCAGCCCGGACACCAGATCCTTGCCGCAGTCCGGGCAGCGCGGCTCGTAGCGGCCGGCGTCGACGTCGACGAACGCCCGCGGCCCGGGCCGGACGACGCCGTGGTCCGGGCAGTCGTATCTGCCCTCGCCGTAGACGACCATCGAGCCGGCCAGCACCAGCCGGTGCACCTTCGCGGCGTGCATCTCGGACAGCAGCACCGCGGTGCCGAGGTCGTTGTGCGCGGCGAACTCCGGGGCGTCGGAGGGATCGACGCCGTGCCCGACCATCGCCGCCTGGTGACAGACGGCGTCCACCCCGGACAGCAGCGTCCGGAGCAGGCCGGCGTCCCGGACGTCGCCGTGCACCAGCTCGTGTCCTGGGTCGGGCAGGCTGTCGGGCGTGGCGTCCGGGCCGTGCGCCTGCGGGAGCAGGGCGTCGAGCAGCAGGACGTCGTGACCGTCGGCGGCGAACCGGTCGGCCACGTGGGACCCGATGAAGCCGGCGCCGCCGGTGACGAGAACGCGCATGACCCGCAGGCTATGGGTGACCGGGCTCCGGCGCGCTCCGGGCGTCGGTGGCCCACCGCTCGGCGGCGGCCAGCGCCAGCCCGAACAGGCCGGCCCGGGCCTCGCGCGCCGTCGTCCAGCCGCGGTGGTCCCACTCCGGCGCGGCGAGCGAGTCCGCGGCCAGGAACAGCTGGGCGTAGCGGACGCCGATCCGCCGGCCGACCGCGAGCAGTGCCGCCGCCTCCATGTCGACGACCGCGCACCCCTCGGCGCGCCGCCGCGCCACCCGGTCCGGCGTCTCCCGGTAGATCGCGTCGGTGGTCCAGCTGCGCGCCACGACGTTCGGGAGCCCGGCCCGGTCCAGGACACCCGTGAGCACCGCGACGCCGTCCGGGTCGGCGTCCACGGTCCGGGTGGGCGGCAGGTAGTGCAGCGAGGTGCCCTCGTCGCGCAGCGCGTCGCCGAGCACGACCGCGTGCCCGAGGGTCAGCTCGTGGATCAGCGCGCCGGCCCCGCCGACCCCGACGACCGTCCGCACGCCCATCGCGGCCAGGTTCTCCAGGAACATCGCCGCGAGCGGCGCCCCGACGCCGGGGTGCAGGACCGCGACCGGGTGCCCGTCCGGCCCGTGGGTCCGCCAGATCGGGGTCCGGCCGAGCTCGGTCCGCAGCACCGCGACCGCCCGCGCGTCCCCGGCACCGAGGGCGTCGACGACCTCCGGGAACCAGCAGAGCACCGCGGCGTCGGGCATGTCCGCCGGCCGCCGCACGACGGCCCCGGCCCGGATGACGCCGTCGCCGGCGAGGTCGTCCTCGAGCAGCGGCACGGCGGGGGGATCGGCGGTGTCCATCGGCGCCGATCCTGCCGCACACCCGAGTGGTCGCCGGCCGTGGAGCGCATCGACCGCGTGGCGAACGGTGCGCCCCCCGATCGATGATCACCCGGGAGGCGCCGGGGCCGGGACCGGCGGCAGTACCCTGGACCGGCGAGCGCCCCCTGCCGGAGGGGCCGACCGGGACGGTGGACCAGCATGGCCGGAGACTTCCGTGGCCCGCCGCCGCGTGGCGGGCCACCGCAGCGCCGCGGCCCGGGCCGCGGCAGCCCTGGCTGGGGCAACCAGCCCCCCGGGCGCCCGGGGCCACCGCCCGGGCAGGGCGGGCGCCCGATGCCACCGCCGCCCCCGCCGCAGCAGCCCCCACCGTCCCCGCCGCAGCAGCGCCCGGCGTCCCCGCCGCCGGGCCGTGGTGGCCCGCTGCGCAGGCCCCCGCCCGGTCGCGCGGGCGGCAACCCGCCGCCGCGCAACGCGGTCCCACCGGGCGGCTCGGTGATGCCGCGGCCGGCGTCGTCCGGCCGCGGGGGAGGGGGCGGTGCACCCGGCGGACCGGCGCACCCGGCGTCGCAGGCCCCGCGGGACGGCCGGGTCACCAAGGGCCCGACGCTGCCGGACTGGAGCCGGGTGCGCGGCTCGATGCGCGGCCGCTGGAAGGCCGTGCTGGTGGTGCTGCTGGTCGCGATCGTCGGGTTCGGTGTCTACCTGGACCAGAACATGACCCGGGTGGAGGCGCTGCCGGCCGACAGCGAGGTCACCTCGGACGGCACGAACTACCTGATCGTCGGCTCCGACAGCCGGGAGGGCATGTCCGCCGAGGACGAGGATCGCCTGGCCACCGGGGACGCCGCCGGCGGGCGCACCGACACGATCATGCTGCTGCACACCGGCAGCTCCGGCAGCGTGCTGATCTCGATCCCGCGCGACTCCACCGTCCCGATCCCGGGCAACGGCACCAACAAGATCAATGCCGCGTTCTCGCTGGGCGGGCCGCAGCTGCTCACCGAGACCGTCGAGAGCGCCACCGACCTGAAGATCGACCACTACGTCGAGGTCGGCTTCGGCGGGTTCGTCGGCGCCGTGGACGCGGTCGGCGGGGTGGACATGTGCGTGCCGCAGGCGATCGAGGACCCGAAGGCGGGCCTGAACATCCAGGAGGGCTGCCAGGAGCTCGACGGCGGCACCGCACTCGGCTACGTCCGCACCCGCGCCACCGCCGGGTCGGACTTCGACCGGGTGCAGCGCCAGCGCGAGTTCCTGTCCGCGCTGCTGGGCAAGGCCACCAGCCCGCTGACGCTGATCAACCCGTTCCGGATGGTCCCGCTGGCCTCCGCGGTCACCGACACGATCACCGTCGACGACTCCGACCACATCTGGAACCTGGCGTTCCTGGCCTGGGGGATGAAGGGCGTCTCGAGCGGCGACGGGGTCACGACCACGGTGCCGGTCGGTGGCGGTGGCAGCGGGTCGACGCTGCGCTGGGACAAGACCCGCTCGCAGGCGCTGTTCGGTGCGCTGAAGGAGGACGAGGCGCCACCGGAGTCGAGCTTCGGGCCCTGAACCGGCGAACGCATTACGATCTTGCTCGATGACGGGCACCCCCCGACGGCGGAGGATCTGATGGCCGAGCAGGCGTACGCCACGGTGGCGGTCACCGGCGCCACCGGGGCCCTGGGCAGCCGGGTCGCGCGCCGGCTCGCCGAGCAGGGCGTGCCCCAGCTCCTCGTCGCGCGCGACCCCGATCGCCTGCCCGAGCTGCCCGCCGCCCAGCGGCGCGGGCCCGCCGCCTACGACGACGCGCAGGCGATGCGCGCCGCGGTGGAGGGCGCCTCGACCCTCGTCCTGGTGTCGGGCCGGCCCACGGGGCGGCGACTCGAGGAACACGCCACCGCGGTCGAGGCGGCGACGGCGGTGGGCGTGGACCGGGTCGTGTACGTGTCCCTGCTCGGCGCGGCCCCCGACGCCACCTACCGCAATGCTCGCGACCACTGGCTGACCGAGCAGTTCCTCGCCGGAGCGGGGGTGCGGCACACCGTGGTGCGGGCGGGCATCTACGCGTCCACGCCGGCCGCCCTGGCCGACGACGCGCTGACGGTGCGCGGTCCCGGCGGGACCGGACGGGCCGCGTTCGTCACCCACGAGGACATCGCGGCGGTGCTGACGGCGGTCCTGCTCGACGAGGGACCGGCCTCCGAGCACGACGGGGCGGTCCTCGAGGTCACCGGGCCCGAGGCGCTGACCCTGGAAGAGGCGGTCGCGCAGATCGCGGAGTCGACCGGCCGGCCGTACCGCTACGTGCCCGAGACCCTCGAGGAGGCATTCGTCCGGCGGTGGCGGATGGGGCTTCCCGGGGAGCAGATCGAGGCTTGGATCTCCTGGTACCTGGCCATCGCCGGCGGCGGGCTGTCCGCGGTCACCGACGTCGTGCCGCGGTTGACCGGCGCGCCCGCGGCTCGGGTGGTGGAGGCGGACTGGTGGCCGGCGCCGGGCCGCGCGAGCTGACCACCGCCGGGGCGATCAGGCCGTCTTCCTCGTCGAGCGCCGCCGGGTGCCGGACTTGGTGTCGCCGCCCTCGGTGCCGGCCGCCG
The DNA here is from genome assembly GCF_046546495.1 of Pseudonocardia nantongensis. Classification (NCBI taxonomy): domain Bacteria; kingdom Bacillati; phylum Actinomycetota; class Actinomycetes; order Pseudonocardiales; family Pseudonocardiaceae; genus Pseudonocardia; species Pseudonocardia nantongensis. The sequence goes on from NZ_JBKGXT010000003.1 coordinate 191,643, forward strand.
CGGTCTCCTTCCCCTCGGTGCCCTTCCGGGAACGGGACCGGGTCGCCCCGCCGGACGAGGACGCCGGCTTTCGCGACGAGCGCGAACCCGACCCCGATCCCGACGACTCCGAGGACTCGGCGGACTTGGAGGACTCGGCAGACTCGGAGGACTCGGCGGACTTGGAGGACTCGGCGGACGTGGAGGACCGGGCGGACTTCGACGACGCCGACGACTTCCGGGACTTCGCACCGGACGACCCTGCACCGGGCGAACCCGTACCCGAGGACTTCGACCGCGCGGACCCGGAGGACCCGCCGGACTCCTGTCCGGACCCGCGCGCCGCGTCCACGCTGGCCTGCAGCGCGGAGAGCAGGTCACCCATCGAGTCGGTGCCCTCGTCCTTCTGGGCCGCGGGAGCCGGGCGGGCACCGCCGTCGGTCTGCTTGGTCTCGATCAGCTCGACCATGGCCTCGCGGTAGTCGTCGGTGAACTCGGCCGGGTCGAAGTCCGCGCCCATGCTCTCCACCAGCGAGGACGCCATCTTCAGCTCCTGCGGCTTGAGGTCGACGTCGTTGTCGAGCACGTCGAACTCCGGCTCGCGGACCTCGTCCGGCCAGATCATCGTCTGCAGGACGATCGCCCTGCCGCGTACCCGCAGCAGCGCCAGGGTCTCCCGCTGGCGCAGCGCCACCTTGACCACGGCCATCCGGTCGGTCTCGGCCAGCGCCTCGCGCAGCAGCGCGTAGGGCTTGGCGGCCTTGGTCTCCGGTTCCAGGTAGTAGCTCTTGTCGAACAGCAGCGGGTCGATCTGGTCGGCCGGCACGAACTCGACGACGTCGATCTCGTGGCTGGTGGAGACCGGCAGCGAGGCCAGGTCGTTCTCGTCCAGCGTGATCAGCTCGCCGTCCGGGGTGTCGTAGCCCTTGACGATGTCGGCGTACTGGACCTCCTCGCCGCACACCTCGCAGGTCCGCTTGTAGCGGATCCGGCCGCCGTCGGCGCCGTGCACCTGGTGGAACCGCACGTCGTGGTTGGACGTCGCGGAGTAGACCTTGATCGGCACACTGACCAGGCCGAACGACACGGCCCCGCTCCAGATGGCCCGCATGAGACGTCCCCCTCGTCGCGGCCCGACCGCGCTCTCGCCTGGCGCGCCGACCGTTCGGTGACAGCATGACGGTGTGTTGCCCATGCTCGCCACCCCCGGACCGCTGCCGACCGGCGACGGCTGGTCGTTCGAGGTCAAGTGGGACGGCATGCGCGTGCTGGCGTCGGTCACCGAGGGCGCCGAGCCGGCACTCCGGTTGCGTACCCGTTCCGGCCGCGACGTCACGGCCAACTTCCCGGAACTGGCCGGGCTGACCGAGCTGGCCCCGGACGTCGTCCTGGACGGCGAGGTGGTGCTGCTCGACGGCGGCGTCCCCAGCTTCGCGGCGCTGGCACACCGCATGCAGGGGGTGGTCGGCTCCGCGGTGGCCGAGCGCCGCCCGGTCACCTTCATGGTGTTCGACGTGCTCCGGCTCTACGGCGTGGAGCTGCTGGACCGGCCGCTGACCGAGCGCCGGGCCACCCTGGAACGGCTGGACCTCGCCGGCGTCGCGCACGTCGAGCCGTCCCCGCTCTACCCGGACGGCGCCGCGCTGCTCGAGGTGACCGCGCAGCGCGGGCTGGAGGGTGTCGTCGCGAAGCGGGGGGCCTCGCCGTACCGGCCGGGCCGGCGCAGCCCGGACTGGGTCAAGGTCGCCCACCGGCACTCGCAGAGCTGCCTGGTCGGCGGGTGGCGGCCGGAGAAGGGAGCCGGCGGCCGGATCGGCGCACTGCTGCTCGGCATCCCCGGCACGGACGGCCTGGAGTTCGCCGGGCGGGTCGGGTCCGGGCTGGCCGGGTCGGCGGTCCAGCAGGTCCTCACCGGACGGCTCGGGCCGCTGGAGGCCCCGGCGTCACCGTTCGCGGAGCCGCTGCCCCGGGTGGACGCGAGCGGGGCTCGCTGGTGCGAGCCGACCGTCGTCGTGGAGGTCGCGCACCTGGGCCGGACCGCCGCCGGGCGGCTTCGCCAGCCGGTCTTCCGCGGGGTCCGCGACGACGTCGATCCGGCCGAGGTGCAGCGCGAACCCGGCTGATGACACGATCGGTTCCCGGCTGCGCCGACGGCGTCGCGGTGAGTGGGACGACACGGCCCGCGGCCGGCCGGGTCGTGCGGCCTCGACCTGGGGACGGTGTGCGCATGGCCGTGATGCTCAGCTGGCGGTCCGGCGATCCCGCCGGTGGTGACGGGCTGGAGTCCGCCCGGATCACCTGGTCCGGCGGCGGCTTCCGCGCGGTCGGCCGGATGATCCGCAGCACCCCGGCTGGCGTGCTGACCGCGTCCTACCGGGTCGTCGTGGCCGGTGACGGGGCACTGTCCCGGCTGGCGGTCGACGTGGCGACGGCCGACGGCGAGCAGCAGCTCACGATCAGCCGCGATGCCGGCGGCGGCTGGCTGCTCGACGACGGTTCCGGCGGCACCCGCGGCGGGTTCGCCGGCGCCCGCGACCTCGACCTGGCCTACAGCCCGCTGTTCACCGCGCTGCCGGTGCGCCGGCTCGGGCTGCACCGCGAGCCGGCCGAGCACGTGCTCCCGATGGTGACGGTGGACCTGCCGACGCTGCGGGTGGCCGCCACCGAGCGGACCTACCGCACGGTGCGGCCGGGCGCCGGCGCGGAGCCCGCCGTGATCGGCGTCGCGGCCGGTGCGTCGACGGCCGAGTTCACCGCCGACGCCGACGGCTTCCCGGTCGACCAGCCGGGCGTCGCCACCCGGGTCGACCTGGCGACGGGCTGAGCGCCGGTCAGTCCTTCGGGGGCTCGACGACGTCGCCGCGCCGCCCGAGCTCGCGCAGCTCGGCGAGCACCGTGTCCGGATCGCCGTCCAGGGTGACCGGCAGCTCCAGCGGCTCCCGGGTCGAGGCCCAGCGCATCCGGGCCTCGTGCCCGCTCCGGACGGTGGCGGCCAGCCCGCCGGTCGAGGCCAGCGCGCCGCGCATCGCGCCGAGCCGGCCCAGCGCGTCGTCGACGGCGGCCAGCAGCGCGGACCGGTTGCCCTCGCACATCGCCAGGGTCAGCTCGGGGCGGGTGCCGGCGACGCGGGTGCCGTCGGCGAAAGACCCGGCCGAGAGCGCCAGCGCCAGGTCGTCGCCCTGCTCACCGGCGCCGACGGCGGCGAGCACCGCAGCGAACAGGTGCGGCAGGTGCGAGATCCGGGCGACCGCGATGTCGTGCTCGTCGGCCGCCGCCGGCACCACCCGGGAGCCGCAGCCCCAGGCGAGCCCGGCGACGTCGCGCCACACGTCGAGGTCCAGGCCGTCGTCGGCGGCGACCACCCAGGCCGCACCGTCGAACAGGTCCGGCGTCCCCGCCGCCCAGCCGGACTCCGCGGTCCCGGCCATCGGGTGCCCGCCGACGTAGCGGGTCCGCGGGGCGTGCTCGGCGACCGCGTCGGCGACCGCCCCCTTCACGCTGACCGCGTCGGTGAGCCGGCAGGTGGGGGCGACGGCGTCGATCCGGCGCAGCACCGGCTCCAGCGCCGTCAACGGGACGGCGACGACGACCAGCGCGTCCGCCTCGGCGGCCCGGGTCAGCGCGGCGTCGGTGTCGGTGGTGACGTCGAACCCGTCGGCGACGGCGGCCGCCGCGGTCGCGTCCGAGGCCGCCGTGCCCCAGACCTCCCGCCCGGCACGGGCCGCGGCCCGCAGGAGCGATCCGCCGATCAGTCCGGTCCCCAGCACGCACACCGCTCGCATGGGCCGAAGGGTAGAGCCCGCGCGTGCCCGTGCTCGGCGCACCTCCGGTGAGCGCCGGCAGCTGCGAGCCATAATTGTTAACAATTTCGGCGTATATCTTGTGTGGTTGCTGTCCGCGGTCGTAGCGTCCGCGCCGCAGCGCCGCGGATCAGGGATCGGCGGCGGCCGACCAGGAGGAGGACCATGCGACCGGCGACCGCTCGCAGCGCGGAGACCAGCACCGTCACGCCCGGATGGCTGGCGCCGCATCCCGAGCCGTCGGTCCCGCGCCTGGCCCTGCCGGCCGGCGCGGTCGACGCGCACTGCCACGTCTTCGGGCCGGCCGAGCGGTTCCCGTTCGCCCCGGAGCGCCGCTACACCCCGTGCGACGCCGGCCGGGAGCAGCTCACCGCGCTGCACCGGCGGCTGGGGATCGACCGCTCGGTGATCGTCCAGGCGACCTGCCACGGCGCCGACAACAGCGCGCTGGTCGATGCCCTGCACGCCTCCGGCAACCGGTCCCGCGGGATCGCGACGGTCCGCACGGACGTCACCGACGCCGAGCTGACCCGGCTGCACGAGGCCGGTGTCCGCGGCGTGCGGTTCAACTTCGTGAAGCGGCTGGTGGACAGCGCACCGCGGGACGAGATGACCGCGATCGCGCACCGGATCGCGCCGCTGGGCTGGCACGTCGTCGGCTACTTCGAGGCCGCCGACCTGCCCGATCTCGAGGACTTCCTGGCCGGCCTGCCGGCCCCGCTGGTGATCGACCACATGGGACGCCCGGACGTCCGGCTCCCGGTGGACGGGCCGGACTTCGCCCGGTTCCTCTCGTTCGTCGACCGCAACCGGGCCTGGGTCAAGATCAGCTGCCCGGAACGGCTCAGCGTCACCGGCCCCGCGGCGCGCGACGGCGAGCGAGCGGCCTACACCGACGTCGTCCCGTTCGCCCGCCGCGTGGTGGACGAGTTCGGCGACCGCGTGCTGTGGGGGACCGACTGGCCGCACCCGAACCTGACCGACCACATGCCCGACGACGGGTTGCTGGTCGACCACCTCGGGCACGTCGCACCGACCGAGGCGCAGCGCCGGCGGGTGCTCGTGGACAACCCGGCCCGCCTGTACTGGCCGGACGAGACCGGCTGACCCCCGGGCCCCTTCCGACCGCACTCCGTTCGACTCACTCCTTTCGACGACGAAGGGCGTTCCGTCATGCAGACGAACGCGGCGAACCGGCTCGACCGGCTCCCGATCTCCCGATTCCACAAGGTCACGCTCGTGGCCGTGGCGTTCGCGTACTTCTTCGAGTTCGCCGACATCAACAGCTTCGCCACGACCGCGCCCCGGCTGGTCTCGCTGTGGGGCGTGACCATCGACCAGGTCGCCTACGTGACCTCGCTGTCGTTCTTCGGCATGTTCGTCGGCTCGATCATCGCCGGCTGGCTGGCCGACCGGGTGGGGCGTCGGCGTGCCCTGATCGGGACGACGGTCTACTTCTCGATCTTCTCGATGGCCTCGGCCTTCACCTGGGACATCGTCTCGCTCGGGGTCTGCCGGGTGCTCACCTCGGCCGGGCTCTCGGCGATGACGGTCGTCGCGGTGATCTACGTCAGCGAGATCTTCCCGGCCGCCGTGCGCGGCCGGTACCAGGCCTACGCGATCGTGATCGGCATCTGCGGCACCCCGGTGACCAACCTGATCGCCAGCGCGGTCGTCCCGCTCACCGACTGGTCCTGGCGGCTGGTCTTCGTGTGGGGCGCGCTCGGGATCGCGTTCCTGTTCTTCGCCCGCGGGCTCGTGGAGTCGCCGCGCTGGTACGAGGGCCGCGGCGAGCCCGAGCGGGCGGAGACGGCGCTGCGCGCGATCGAGCAGCGGGTCGAGGCCGAGCACGGCTCGCTGCCCGAGCCCGTCCCGCCGGCCCCGGGCACCGGTGTGACGGTGAGCCGCGCGCCGCTGAGTGCGCTGCTGCAGCGTCGCTACCTGATGCCGACGCTGGTGCTCACGGTGCTCTGGGTGACCCAGACGATCGGGTTCTTCGGCTACTCGAGCTGGGCCCCGACGCTGCTCGCGAACGAGGGCTTCAGCGTCGAGAACTCGATCTTCTACATCGCGCTGACCACGATCGGGGCCCCGCTCGGGTCGCTACTGGCGGCGGTGGTCACCGACCGCTTCGAGCGCAAGTGGCTGCTGGTGATCTTCGGGTTGGTGATCGCGGCCTGCGGCCTGCTGTACGGCCTGACGTTCAACCCGATCCTGATCGTGGTGTTCGGCTTCCTGGTCAACCTGGTCGAGCGCGGCTACACCGCACTGGCCTACGCCTACTCGCCGGAGCTGTTCGACATCCGGGGCCGTTCGCTGGGCACCGGGGTCGCCTACGGCATCGGCCGGCTGTCCAACGCGGCCGGCCCGCTGGTGATCGCCGCGCTCTACAACGGCTCGGGCTACCAGAGCGTGTTCCTGTTCATCGCCGGCGTCTGGGCCGTCGGCGCCGTGGTGCTGGCCCTGTTCGGCCCGCGGACGCGTCCGCGCCGGTCGGCCGCCACGAGCCCGGCGTCGGCCGGAACCTGACCCGCAGGCCCGACCCGCCCGACGACGACCCGGACGCGACCACCCGGCCGGCCCGTGCCGGCCCACCCGAGGAGAGAGGCCCCGATGACAGGACCGACCCCGACCCCCACGACGAAGGTCGTCGTGACCGACCCGCCGCGCGCCGAGCCCGCCGACGTCGAGACGCTCGCCGCGTACGGCGTCGCCACGGTGCACGAGGCGCTGGGCCGGACCGGCTACCTGGGGCCCGGGTTGCGGCCGATCCAGGACGGCGTGCGAACCGGCGGCACCGCGGTCACCGTGCAGTGCTGGCCGGGGGACAACCTCATGATCCACGCCGCGGTCGAGCAGTGCCGGCCCGGCGACCTGCTGGTCGTCACCACCGTCTCGCCGTGCAGCGACGGCCTGTTCGGCGAGCTGTTCGCGACCGCGCTGGCCCACCGGGGTGTCCGCGGGCTGGTCACCACGACCGGCGTGCGCGACGTCGCGGACCTGCGGGCGATGGGCTTCGGGGTGTGGTCGGCGGCGGTGAGCGCGCAGGGCAGCGTGAAGGCCACCGCCGGCGCGGTGAACGTGCCGGTCGTCCTCGGCGGCCAGATCGTGCACCCGGGCGACGCGATCCTCGCCGACGACGACGGCGTGGTCTGCGTCCCGCGCGGACGGGTTGCCGAGGCGCTGGAGGCGTCGGAGGCCCGGCTGGCGAAGGAGGAGGCCACCCGCCGGGCGTTCCAGGCGGGTGAGCTCGGACTGGACCGCTATGGGCTGCGCACCGTCCTCGACGACCTCGGGGTGCGGTACGTGTCCGCGTCGGGAGACCCGTCGTGACCGGCGGCGTCCGGTGCCTGCTGATGCGCGGGGGGACGTCGAAGGGGGCGTTCTTCCTGGCCGAGGACCTGCCCGCGGACCCGGCCGAGCGCGACGACCTGCTGCTGCGGCTGATGGGCAGCCCCGACCCGCGTCAGATCGACGGCCTCGGGGGCGCGGTGCCGGTCACCAGCAAGGTGGCCGTGGTGTCCGGATCGACCGACCCCGGCTACGACGTGGACTACCTGTTCCTGCAGGTCGGGATCGAGGAGGCGACCGTGTCCGACCGGCAGACCTGCGGGAACCTGCTCGCCGGCGTCGGGCAGTTCGCGGTGCAGCGGGGTCTGGTCGAGCCCGGCCCGCAGGAGACCGCGGTGCGGGTCCGGATGCTCAACACCGGGGCGGGCGCGGTCTCCCGGTTCGCCACCCCCGGTGGGCGGGTCGAGTACGGCGGGGACACCGCGATCGCCGGCGTTCCCGGGACGGCGGCGCCGGTGGCACTGGACTTCGTCGGCACCGAGGGCTCGGTGTGCGGCGCCCTGCTCCCCACCGGCCGGGTGGTCGACGAGATCGCGGGCCTGCGGGTGACCTGCATCGACAACGGCATGCCGGTCGTGGTGGTGCGGGCCGACGACCTCGGCCTGGCCGGGACCGAGCCGGTCGCCGACCTCGCCGCGGACACCGCGCTGACCGCACGGATCGACGCGCTGCGCACCGAGGCCGGTGCCCGGATGGGGCTGGGGGACGTCTGCGGCTCGTCGGTCCCGAAGACCACGCCGGTGTCCGCACCCCGGGCCGGCGGGGCGATCGCGACCCGCACGTTCATCCCGGTCCGCCCGCACCCGTCGATCGGTGTCCTGGGCGCCGTCGGCGTGGTGACCGCGACCCTGCTCGACGGCGCCGTCGGGCACGAGCTGTGCGTACCGCCGGCGGCGGGACACCCGTTCGCGGTGGAACACCCGAGCGGTTCGCTGGAGGTCGACGTCGTGCTCTCCGGCGGGACGGCGGGGCCGCAGGTCGACCGCTCGACGGTGATCCGCACGGCGCGCCCGCTGTTCGACGGCCGGGCGTTCCCCCGTGCGCACTGACTCCCGTGCGCACTGACCCCCGTGCGCGCTGACACCGGTGTGCATGCCGGAGCACCCCGCGTCGTGCCGGGCGCCGGCGGGCCGCGGCTATCGTGGGATCGATACTGTCACCGATCCTGTCGCGGAGGTTGTCGACAATGACGTCAGCTGCCGAGCGGGGACCGGAGCGGCCGGTCGCCGTCGTCGACGCCCTGCGTGCGGCGATCTCCGAGGGCGAGTTCGCGCCCAACCAGCGGTTGGTCGAGGCAGACCTGTCCGAGCAGTTCGGGGCCAGCCGGGCCGCCGTGCGGGCAGCCCTGCTGGAGCTGACCAGCGAGGGCCTCGTCGAGCGGATGCAGAACCGCGGGGCCCGGGTGCGGGCGATCTCGCTGGACGAGGCCGTCGAGATCACCGAGGTCCGGATGGTCCTCGAGGGGCTACTGGCCGCCAAGGCTGCCACCCGGCTCTCCGACGACGACCGCACCCGGCTGCGCGGGATCGGCGCGGCGATGGAGCATGCGGTGTCGGCCGGGGACCTGCTGGGCTACTCCGAGCGCAATCGTGAGCTGCACGCCCTGGTCCGGGAGGCAGGGGAGCAGCGCACCGCGGGCCGGATCCTGGAGCGGCTGCGCGGGCAGAACGTGCGCCACCAGTTCCGGCTCGCGATGCACCCGGGGCGGCCGTCGGTGTCGTTGCCCCAGCACCTGGCCATCATCGACGCGCTGTGCGCGGGGGACCCGGACCGGGCGGAGGAGGCCATGCGCGCCCACCTGCGCAGCGTGGTCGAGACCCTGCCCGAGGTCGGATCCGCGCCGACCCGCGTCGTGGAGCCTCAACGCTGGTAGCGGCGTCCCCGGCGCGCGTTGTGGAGCCTCAACGCTGGTAGCGGCGTCCCCGGCGCGCGTTGTGGAGCCTCAACGCTGGTGGTGGCGTCTCTGACACGCGTTGTGGTGCCATCCTGCGGGGTGGCGTGTCAGCGCGCGAGCCGCTCCCGCAGCCGCGGATAGACCCGCAGCGCGGTGCCGGAGAAGACCTGCGCGCGCTCGGCGTCGGTGAGGTCGGCGGCGTCGACGTAACGCTTGGTGTCGTCGAAGTGGTGCCCGGTGGTCGGGTCGATCCCGCGTACCGCGCCGACCATCTCGGAGCCGAACAGCACGTTGCCGGCGTCGATCACATCCAGCAGCAGGTCGATGCCGGGCTGGTGGTAGACGCAGGTGTCGAAGAAGACGTTGCGCATCAGGTGCTCGGACAGCGGTGGCCGGCCGAGCATGTCGGCCAGCCCGCGGTAGCGCCCCCAGTGGTAGGGGACCGCGCCCCCGCCGTGCGGGATGATCAGCCGCAGCTCCGGGAAGGTGCCGAACAGGTCGCCCTGCAGCAGCTGCATGAACGCGGTGGTGTCGGCATTGAGGTAGTGCGCGCCGGTGGCGTGGAAGACCGGTGTGCAGCTGGCCGAGACGTGCACCATCGCGGGCACGTCCAGCTCGCACATCGCCTCGTAGAGCGGGTACCAGTACGGGTCGGTCAGCGGCGGTGACGTCCACCGCCCGCCGCTCGGGTCGGGGTTGAGGTTGAGCCCGACGAACCCGGCGTCCACCGTGCGGCGCAGCTCGGCGATCGCCGCGTCCAGCGGCTCACCGTCGACCTGCGGGAGCTGGCAGACGCCCGCGAACGAGTCCGGGAACAGCGCCACCACCCGGGCTATCAGGTCGTTGCAGGCCCGCGCCCAGTCGGTGCTCATCCGCAGGTCGCCCTGGTGGTGGGCCATGGCCGAGGCGCGCGGGGAGAAGATCGTCAGGTCGGCGCCGCGCTCGCGGAGCAGCCGGAGCTGGTTGGTCTCGATGCTCTCCCGGATCTCCTCGTCGCCGATCACCGGGTAGGCCGGTGCCGGTGTCCCGTCGAGGAAGGCCTGCAGCTGGTCGGTCCGCCACGCGGTGTGCGCCTGCGGCGCGGTGGTGTAGTGCCCGTGGCAGTCGATGATCAAGACTTGCCCTCCCGTTGACGAGCGACCGGGGCGTCGGATCGCGACAGGACGTTAGCAAAATTGTTAACAGTTTTGTAGCCGTAGCACCGACCGGGCGAGGCCTGTGAGAGCGCGCTATGGCTCCACGACGCGCCGGTGGGGGCCTCGAGAGCGTGCTATGGCTCCACGACGTGGCTCTCGGGCTTCGGGGCGAGGGTTGTTTCGAGGACGCCGGCCAAAGCCAGCAGCACGTCCTCGTCGACGGTGACCCCCACCAGCTGGATCCCCGCGGGCAGGCCCGGGACCGGGACCGGCAGCGCCACCACCGGCCGGTCGGTGAGGTTGAACGGCGAGGTCAGCTCCAGCATCGACGGCCGCACCCCGACGCCGTCCACCTCGTCGGTGCCGATCGGCGTCGCGCGGAGCCGTGTGGTGGCGCACAGCAGCACGTCGGCACGGGCGCCCACGTGGTCCAGCAGCGACGCGGCGAGCCGGTCACGGGTGCGGCGGGCGTCGACGTAGCGGTGGGCCGGAGCCTCGGCATGCGGAGCGAGCCGGTCGAGGGTGGCCGGCTGGTACTCCTCGCGCCGGGTCGCGTACCACTCCCGGTGGGTCGCGTAGGCCTCCGCGCCGGTGATCACGGGGTAGGTCGCGGCCAGCTCGGCGATCCCCGGCGTGTCCACCTCGTCCACCGGCAGGCCGAGTCCGGCCAGGGCGTCGGCGGCGGTCCGGACGGCGCCGGTGAGTACCGGGTCGTGCGGGCGCCACCAGCCGTCGGTCGCCAGCCCGATCCGCGGTGCGGCGGCGACCGGCTCCGGCCCGTCGAGTGCGGCCCGGGCGAGCGCGAGCGAGGCGGCGTCCGCGGCGAGCAGGCCGACCGTGTCGAACGACTCGGCCAGCGGGAACACGCCGGTCCCGGGCAGCGCGCCCCGGCGCGGTTTGAGCCCGGCGACGCCGCAGAGCGCGGCCGGGGTGCGCACGCTGGCCCCGGTGTCGGTCCCCACCGCCAGCGCCAGGTGCCCCGCCGCGACGGCCGCGGCCGACCCGGACGACGACCCGCCGGTCACCCGGGTGAGGTCGTGCGGGTTGCGGGCCGGCCCGGTCGCGGCAGTGTCGCCGACCGGGCCGTAGGCGAACTCGTGCGTGTGCAGCTTCCCGACGATCACAGCGCCGGCCGCCCGCAGCAGCGCGACCACCGGGGCGTCGGCGGCGACCGGCGGGGCGTCGTCGAGGATCCGGGACCCGCAGCGGGTCGGGAGCCCCTCGACGTCGATCAGGTCCTTGATCCCCACGGCGACGCCGTGCAGCGGCCCGGCCCGCTCCCCGCGGGCCGACAGCGCGGTGAGCTCGGCGGCCCGGGCGCGGGCGCGGTCCGCGTCGAGGGTGACCACGCAGTTCGTCCGATCGCCGGCCAGCCGATCCAGGACGTCGTCGACGTGCTCGGTGGGGGAGAGCTCCCCGGAGGTCAGGGCGCGCAGCAGATCGGGGAGGGTGATCACGGGCCCAGCGTGCCGCCGCCCCGGTCCTCGCGTCGAGAACCGGGCGGCGGTGCTGCGGAGAGCGCGTCAGTGCCGCCCGGCGCGGGCCAGCTCGCGCGCCTCCTCCACGTCGGACGCCGAGGGCTGGGATCCGCGGAGCGGCTTGCCGTTGGTCTCCGGCAGGAACCAGAGCGTCACGACGCCGACGACGCCCGCCGCGATCATGTAGTAGCCCGGCCACATCAGGTCGCCGGTGGCGAGCACGAGGGCGCTCATGACCAGCGAGACCGTCCCGGCGAACGCCGAGACGAAGAGGTTGAACGCGATCGACAGGCCGCCGTAGCGGATCTCGGTCGGGAACACCGCCGGCAGCGTCGACGGGCTGGTCGAGGAGAAGCAGATCAGCAGCCCGCCCATCAGCACCAGGCCCAGCAGCACCGTCGGGACCGAGCCGGTCTGCAGCAGCAGGATCATCGGCAGCCCCAGGACGATCAGGCCGCCCGCCCCGGTCCACATGATCGGCTTGCGGCCGACCCGGTCGGACAGCCGCCCGAGCAGCGGGATGACGAACACCGCCACCCACAGCACGGCGATCTGCAACCAGGCCGAGGTGGTGGAGTCGATCGCCGTCCCGCCGTTGGCGGCGACGTCGTCCTCCAGGTAGGTCGGCATGTAGCTGGTGAGCATGTAGTTCGTGACGTTCCAGGCGACGACCACGCCACCGACCATCACGAACGTCGGCAGGTACTTGGTGAAGATCAGCCGGAATCCGTTCTTCACCTCGGTGCCCTCGCGGGCCTCCGACTCCGACAGCAGGGTCTGGAATGCCGGGGTCTCCTCCAGCCGCACCCGCAGGTACACCCCGACGATGCCCAGCGGCAGCGCGACGAAGAACGGGATCCGCCAGCCCCAGCTCGACATGAAGTCCTCGCTGAAGACCAGCGGCAGCACCGAGGCGACCGTGGCGCCGAACGCGTAGCCGACGAACGTCCCGAGCTCCAGGAAGCTGCCGAAGTAGCCGCGCCGGCGGTCCGGGCTGTACTCGGCGATGAAGGTCATCGCGCCGGCGTACTCGCCACCGGTGGAGAAGCCCTGCACCACGCGGGCGCAGACCAGCAGGATCGGTGCCGCGATGCCGATCGTGGCGTAGGACGGGATGAGTCCCATCAGGAACGTCCCGAACGCCATCATGATCACCGTCAGCGACAGGACCTTGGTCCGGCCGATGCGGTCACCGAGCGGACCGAAGAACAGGCCGCCCAGCGGCCGTACGAAGAAGGCGACCGCGAACGTCGCGAACACCGCGACCTTCGCCAAAGGGCCGGGTGGGAAGAACTGCGCCTCGATGGTCGTGGCCAGATAGCCGTACACACCGAAGTCGAACCATTCGGTGATGTTGCCGACCGCCGCCGCCGCGACCGCCCGCCGCATGGTGGCCGGCTCGGTCACGGTCACCCCCTCGGGCGGCCCACCTGCTGCGTCGTCCACGTCGAACCCCCTGCCGATACCGCTCGACCGAACCTTTCGCGACGAAACTGCCGGTCCGTGACGATGTGTCCGTTTTCTTTCGATGGTGTCGGGGAAACGTTAGTCAACGGTTCTCGGAACCGCTCTTCGGGCGAGCCGGCGGCTGTGATGCGAATCATTCCGGGAGGTCTCCGTGCGGGGAGGGCAAACACCGCCGCGAGTGGGATCGTCGCTGGTGGGCGCAGACAGCGTCGAGGACCGCAAGCGCCGCACTCCGCCCGGGTCATCCGGACCCGGTCACCGGTTCGGCGCGTGCCCTTGGTGAGGAGGAAGCCGTCATGGCGACCGTTTTCATGTCGATCATCGCGAGCACGGGAGTGGGCCTGGCGGTGACCACCGCCCTGGCTGCCTACGCACAGCGAAACTGGAAGGGCTACGGCCGCACGGCCCCCGCGGAGGGCTCCGCGGCCTGATCCCACGATCGAGCCCGAGGACGGCGGGCCCGGCCACGTGCCGGGCCCGCCGTCGTCGTGTGGCCGGGTCAGCCGGTCGCGGCCAGCGCCAGCCCGGCGTACGTCGCGACCCCGGCCGGGAACGCGGCCTCGTCGAAGACCACCCGGTTCGAGTGGTTCGGCGGCGCGGTCGCCGGATCCACGTACGGCGGCCGGGCGCCCAGGAACGCGAGCGCGCCCGGCACGTTCTGCAGCACGTAGGAGAAGTCCTCGGAGCCCATCAGCGGCGTCGGCATCGGGACGCAGGCACGGGCGCCGAGGACCCGCTGCCCGACCCGGCGCAGCGCGTCGGACGCGGCGTCGTCGTTCACCGTGACCGGGTAGCCGGGCTCGATCGTCACCTCGGCGGTGCAGTCGTGGGCCAGCGCGACGTGCCGGCAGAGCCGGGTGATGTCGTCGTGCAGCCGGGACCGCACCGGCTCGGAGAGCGTCCGTAGCGTGCCGGTCAGCTCGGCGGTCTCCGGGATGACGTTGTCGGTGGTGCCGGCCTCGATCCGGGCCACCGTCAGCACCGCGGGGTCGTGTGGCCCGACGCGCCGGGTGAGCACCGTCTGCAGCCCGCCCACCATCGCCGCCGCGGCCGGGACCGGGTCGCAGGCGTCCTGCGGCGCCGAGGCGTGCCCGCCGCGACCGGTGACCGTCACCCGCAGCAGGTCGGCCGCGGCCATGATCGGGCCGGGCCGGTGGTGCAGCCCGCCGCTCGGCACGGTCGACGAGACGTGCAGCGCGTAGGCCAGCTCCGGCTCGCCCGCGGGCCCGCTGAGCAGCCCCTCCTCGAGCATGTACCGGGCGCCGTGGAAGCCCTCCTCGCCCGGCTGGAACATCAGCAGCACCCGCCCGGCCAGCCGCTCCCGGTACCCGGCCAGCAGCCGGGCCGCCGAGGCGAGCATCGCCGTGTGCGCGTCGTGCCCGCAGGCGTGCATCGCCCCCGCGACGCCGGAGGCGAACTCCAGCCCGGTGTCCTCGGGCAGCGGCAGCGCGTCCATGTCCCCGCGCAGCAGTACCGTCGGGCCGGGACGCGCACCCTCGAGCACGGCCACCACCGAGCTGCAGGTCGTGCCCCGGTGCACGGTCAGCGGCAGGTCCGCCAGCGCGCGCAGCACCGCGTCGCGGGTGCGCGGCAGCTCCAGCCCGAGTTCCGGATGCCGGTGCAGCTCGCGACGCAGTGCGACCGTGCGGGGCTGCAGGGTCCGGGCTGCCGCCAGCAGGTCGCCGGGCAGCCCGGCGACGGACGCGGGAGTGATCGGCATGGACCGATCGTCGCCCACCGGCACCCGCCGGGCGACCAGCGGTGCCGATACTCGCTCCGCACGCTGCGCTCGGTGCCGATACTCGCTCCGCACGCTGCACTCGCCGACGTGTGACCATGCATACCTGGTTGTGGCGTGGCCCACAGCAGCTGGGGGACGTACCGTGGTCCTCGTGCCAACCCAGAGCGTCGAGGCCGCCCCGGACACCCGGGAGGCCGCCCTGCCCGGATTCGCGGTCGCCGCGATCCGGGAGGAGGGCAAGTGGCGCTGCGTCGCGCTCGACCCGGTCACCCTGGTCGACCTCGACGCAGCGATCACCGCGCTGCGCTCGCAACGCTCCACCGGGGCGATCCTGGGCCTGCTCGACGTCGACGACGAGTTCTTCGTCCTGCTCCGCCCGTCCCCGGGCGGCGTCCGGCTGATGATCTCCGACGCCGGCGCGGCGCTGGACTACGACGTCGCCGCCGACGTGCTGGACCTGCTGCGGGTCGAGCTCCCGCCGGACGAGGACGTGCTCGACGAACCGTGGCCGGAGGGCGACCTCGGCATCCTGTCCGACCTCGGGCTGCCCTCCGACGAGCTGGAGGTCCTGGTCGGCGACCTGGAGCTGTGGCCGGACGAGCAGCTCGACACGATCGCCGGCCGCTGCGGCTTCGCCGGTCAGCTGGACGAGGTCGTCAACTCCTGAGCCCGGCGTGACCCGACCCTCCGCCGTCGACGAGGCCGCACTCGGCCGCGCGCTGACCGTCGCGCGCGAGGCGGCCGCCACCGGTGACGTCCCGATCGGCGCCGTCCTGCTCGCCGCGGACGGCACCGAACTGGCGGCCGCGTGCAACGCCCGCGAGGCGCTCGGCGACCCCACCGCGCACGCCGAGGTGCTGGCGCTGCGGGCGGCCGCGGCCGTCGTGGGGTCCTGGCGGCTGGACGGCAGCACGCTGGCCGTCACCGTCGAGCCGTGCACGATGTGCGCCGGTGCGATCGGCCTGGCCCGGGTGTCCCGGGTGGTGTTCGGGGCCTGGGAGCCGAAGACCGGCGCCGCCGGATCGCTCTGGGACGTGCTGCGGGATCGGCGCCTGGCGCACCGCCCGGAGGTCGTCGGGGGAGTCCGGGCGAGCGAGGCCGCCGGGCTCCTGCAGGGGTTCTTCGCCGGGCACCGGGCCGGACCCCCGGCGCCCGGAAGTGCGGAAGCCGTCTAGTAGCCTTCCCGGCGGTAGCGTGTCCGAGCGGCCAAAGGAGCGCGCCTCGAAAGCGCGTGAGGTTCACGCCTCCGTGGGTTCGAATCCCACCGCTACCGCCACACCGGACGCCGGGCTCCCGACAGGGGCCCGGCGTCCGTCGTCTCCGGGGTGGATCCCCGCCGCAGCCCCGATCGGCACGGGTTTCCGTCGTGCACACGGGATCGGGCCCCGTGTGCACGACGGAAACCCGTGCGATCTCCGGGGCAGGCCGACCGTCGCGGACTGGCGCCGTCCGACCGGGGGGCGACCCGCGACGCGAGCCGGATCCACCCGCGGTCCGATGTGCCGGGCGCCGTCGTCGAGCAGGCTGGCTCCAGTACCTCGGAAGGAGCTCGGAGATGACCACCATGACCACCGGCCACCAGCCCGCGGCCCGGTCCACCGGCACCGACCCGGACGCCTACCCGGTCCTGACCGTCCTGATGCTGATGCTCGGCGGCTTCGTGCTGCCGGTCCTCGGCTGGCTGGCCGGCGTCGTGATGCTGTGGACCGGCCGGGCCTGGACGACCGGCGAGAAGTGGCTCGGCACGCTGGTGTGGCCCGCCGTCGTCGTCGTGCCGATGGTGCCGCTGACCGTCGGCTACCTGATGTCGGGGGGTGGTGGCATCGGCCCGCTCGGCGTGGCGGCGGTCGTCCTCGGCGTGATCGGGGTGCTCGTCGTGCTGCCGTGGACCTTCGTGCGGCTCCTGCGGGCCGGGCGC
Source organism: Pseudonocardia nantongensis (assembly GCF_046546495.1). Taxonomy (NCBI): domain Bacteria; kingdom Bacillati; phylum Actinomycetota; class Actinomycetes; order Pseudonocardiales; family Pseudonocardiaceae; genus Pseudonocardia; species Pseudonocardia nantongensis. Next base: position 208,407 of record NZ_JBKGXT010000003.1, read on the forward strand.
CGGTGAGATCGGGGCCTGCTCGGGACCGAGCACTACGGACGACGCGGACTTCCGGTTCGACCTTCTTGCCTGAATGACCCGAACGGGTGGTCTCGTCGAAAGCGAGGCAACTCAGGTCATGCGGAAGCAGGACCGGCGTGTTTTCCGCATCTGCGGGTGAGGTCTGCCTCAGTCGCAACTTGTTGACCTGCAAATCATCGTAATCCGCGGCGGGGGTGCCGCGGAGAACTGTCGACGTCCTCCGAAGCTACCGGTGCGTATCCGTCGAACCAGGCGCGTCGTTGCCCGCGCAGACAGCCGCCGTGCTCCGGACCCGCTCCCCCTTGCGGTCCGGTGGCGGCCGTGCATCGCGCAGCACTCGGATTGGACAACGATGCCCGCTCACCGCGCCCCCGCCCCCGAGCGCCCGGACGGCGACAAGCCCGGCTTCGGACGCAGCAACGTCAGCCGTCGCCGCTTCCTCGGCTACCTGGTCGCCGCCCCGACTCTGGTCGTCGCGGCCGAGGTCGGACGCCAGGCCCTGTTCGACGGTGCGCCGGTCGCGAACGCCGCGGCGACGCCGTCGCCGCCGCTTCCGGCCGAGGTCTACGACCTGCTCGACGTCATCCGCGACGCCGCCCGGCCGACCGCGAACCTGATCCGGATCGAGGTCAACCGGGACGGCACCGTCTCGTTCGCGCTGCCGCGCTCGGAGAACGGCCAGGGGATCATCACCTCGACGCAGATGATCATCGCCGAGGAGATGAACCTGGATCCGGACCAGGTCGTCGTCACGCTGGCCGACGCCCGGCCGGAGCTGGTGTTCAACCAGCTCACCGGCGGGTCGAGCACCACGTTCTCCACCTACACCCCGATCCGGGTCGCCGCCGCGCTGGCCCAGGGCCGGCTGCTCGACGCAGCCGCGGCCGAGCTGGGCCAGGACAAGGCCGTGCTCACCAGCCGGACCGGTCTGATCACCGGCATGAACGGCGAGGAGCTGCCCTTCGGCGAGCTCACCGAGGCGGCCGCGAGCCCGGTGGACGAGGCCGTCGACGTGGTCCTCAAGCCGCGCGAGGAGTTCACCGTCATCGGCAAGTCGAGGACCAAGTCCGATGCGCGGGCGATGGTCACCGGCAAGAAGAAGTTCCTCACCGACCTGGACATCCCGGACGCGCTGCCGACCGTGATCTGCCGCGGGCCGAACCTCAACTCCGCCCCGCAGGGCGTCAACAACATCGACGAGGTCCGGAACATGCCGGGCGTCACCGACGTCGAGCAGGTCCCGACCGGGGTCGCCGTCCGGGCGAAGACCTACGGCCAGGCCGTCGACGCCGTCAACGCGCTGGACGTCGACTGGGACGGCGGCACGGTCGAGGGCGAGAACGACGAGTCGGTGCTGGAGAAGCTGCGCGAGGGTGAGCTGCCGCTGGCCGTCCCGCAGGTGACCGGCGAGACCGTCGAGGGCGACTTCACCTTCTACTTCCGCAGCAACTCCGCGCTGGAGACCAACAGCGCGATCGCCGACGTCCGGGACGGTGAGGCGGAGATCTGGGGCCCGGCGAAGAACCCGATCGCCGCGCAGGCCGAGATCGCGAAGAAGCTCGGCATCGCGCAGAACGCGGTCACCTTCCACGTCACCGAGGGCGGTGGCTCGTTCGGCCGCAAGCTCTTCTTCGACGCCGCCGAGGAGTCCGCCCAGGTCTCGCAGGCGATGGGCAAGCCGGTCAAGCTGATGTGGACCCGCTCGGACGACTCGCGCCAGGGCCGGGTGCACCCGATGGCCACCTGCCGGGTCCGCGCCCAGGTCTCCGGCGACACGGTGTCGAGCTTCGAGATCCGGCACACCAGCGTCGCCTCCGAGCTCAACCCGGGTCTCGGCGAGGCGATCACCGCCGCGGCGACCAAGGCCCCGCTGGGAAACCTGACGATCTCGCAGAGCATCTACGTCACCACCCAGACGAACCCGTACAACGTCGGCGTGGCGACCTCACTGCTCAACGAGGTCGACATGCGGTTCAACACCTGCTCGATGCGCAACATCTACTCGCCGGACACGGCGACCGCGCGCGAGCTGATGATCGACAAGGTCGCCGCGCAGCTGGGCAAGGACCCCTACGAGTTCCGCTCGGAGTTCGTGAAGCTCGACCGCTTCAAGAAGGTGGTCGACCGGGCCGCCGAGGAGGCGGACTGGGGCAAGTCGATGCCCGAGGGCATGGCCCAGGGCATCGCGATCCACCAGGAGTACAAGGGCATCGCCTGCGCCGTCGTCGAGCTGGACTGCCGGCCGGAGACGGTGAACCGGGAGATCCGCTCGGCCCGCACCGGGCCGCGCGTGACCAAGGTGACCTACGTCGTCGACGTCGGCCTCATCATCAACCCGCGCGGTCTCGAGGCGCAGATGATGGGCGGGATCAACGACGGCATCGCGATGACGCTGACCTCGAGCCTGCACCTCGACGACGGGCACTTCATCGAGGCCAGCTGGGACAACTACTTCTACACCCGGCAGTGGAACACCCCGCCCGAGATGAACATCGTCCTCATCGAGGACTCGGAGGCCCCGGAGCCCGGCGGTGCCGGCGAGTTCGGTGTGGCGGCGACCTGCGGCGCGATCGCCTGCGCGTACGCCCGGGCCACCGGTGAGGTGCCGGAGTACTTCCCGATCCTGCACAAGGACCCGCTGCCCTTCGAGCCGTACCCGGTCGTCCCGCCGATCCCGCCGTCGCCCACCAACGGCCTCGAGCTCGCGCGCTGATCAGGAGGAGATCACTGATGCCTACCCAGACCTTCACGCTCAACGGCGAGACCGTCACCGTCGACGTCGAGGACGACGTCCGCCTGCTCTGGGTCATCCGGGACCTGCTCAAGGTCACGGGCCCGAAGTACGGCTGCGGGATCAACGTGTGCAAGGCGTGCACCAGCCACATCAACGGCAAGGCGTTCAACCCGTGTTCGGTGCCGGTCGGCGCGATCCAGGACTCCGACGAGGTGACGACGATCGAGGGCCTGGCCGACGGGGACACCCTGCACCCGATGCAGGAGGCGTGGATCGACAACGACGTCGCGCAGTGCGGGTACTGCCAGCCGGGTCAGATCATGGCCGCGGTCGCACTGGTGCGTCGGGCCCAGGAGGAGGGCTTCGACATCGACGACGAGGCGCTGGACGAGATCCGCAACATCTGCCGGTGCGGGACCTACAACCGGATCCGCGAGGCGATCAAGGCCGGCGCCGACAACATGTGAGGCGCTCCGCGCCCGTGAGTGGTTGTCCGCGGCCCCGACCGCGACAACCACTCACGGGGCCATGGGCTCACCGACGTGCGGCAGGACGCCGCACGGGACACCGCTCCCGATGTGAAGGACTATTCGATGAGGAACCGGATGCGCCGGTCGCTGATCGCCCTCGGCGCCATGGGCGCCGTGGCGTTCCCGCTGGCCGGCATGGCCGCCGCCGCCGAGGACGGCGAGCACGGCTACCCCAGTACCCAGAGCCCGACCCAGGCCGTCGACGCGGTCGGCGCGACGGGCGATACCGCCGCGTACGGGGCCGTCGACGCGGCGGACCGCTACTCCCCGAGCAACCGCCCGGACGGGGTCAACGGAACCGACAGCGAGCTCCCGCAGGCCGACCCGCGCTTCGTCGAGGGCCCCCTCGGCGGGCTGCTGGTCAACGGTCCCTTCGAGTAAGGGGCTCCCCGGGCGACGGGGCCGGCACCGGACGATCCGGGGCCGGCCCCGTCGTCGTTCCCGGCCCCGTGGTTGTTTCCCGGGGCCGTCAGCTGACGAGCTTCAGCCCGGCGACACCCGCGACGATCGCGAGCAGGCACAGCATCCGGGCCGTGGTGGCCGGCTCGCCCAGCGCGACCATGCCGTAGGCGGCGGTGCCGACCGCGCCGATACCGACCCACACCGCGTAGGCCGTCCCGACGGGCAGCTCGCGCAGCGCCAGGCCGAGGCCGCCCATGCTCAGTGCCAGGGCCACCAGGAAGAGGGCGGACGGGCCGAGCCGGCTGAACCCGCGGCTCTGGGACAGGGCCGCAGCCCACACCGACTCCAACAGACCCGAGACGACCAGGTAGATCCACGCCACGACGCACCTCCGGATGCGGTCACCGGTCCCGCCTGCGGCAGGCGGGGCGTCGTCTTGGCGTTCCGGGTACGGCGCGTCTCGTCCGGGGGGCCGCCGCTCTCGGCGGTCCGCCGCCAGTATGGCGCAGACGGCGGCGCCGGGCCCCGTGATGGTGACCGATACCGCCGGCGCCGGGCTCAGCCGCGGCGCCCGGACACCAGGTGGGCGAAGACGACCGTGTTGTCCCGGTAGCTACCCGCCGCGGCGTCGAACGAACCCCCGCAGGTGATCAGGCGCAGCTCGGCCCGATTCGCAGCGCCGTACACGGTGCGTGACGGGAACGCGTCCTTGGAAAAGGACTCGACGGCGTCCACCAGAAAGGTCGCGGTGATTCCGTCGTCCCGTTCCACGACGATTTCCTGGCCGGCCCGCATGCGTCCCAGTTCGTAGAAGACCGACGGGCCGTCGGTGGCCGAGTCGACGTGCCCGAGGATCACCGACGGGCCCCGGAAGCCGGGGGCGGCGGAGCCGCGGTACCAGGCGGCCTGGTCGTAGCGCGGTCCCGGTGCCGGGACCTCGAGGGTGCCGTCCGGCGCGAGCCCGACCTGGTTGACCACGGACTCCACCCCGATGGAGGGGATCGAGATCGACACCGGTGGCGAGGGCGGCAGGACCGCACCGTCCGGCCGGGCGCCGTCCCGGACGGTGCCGACGACGCCCGGGACCGGTGCGCCGGCGGCCACCGGCGCCGGCGGACCGGTACCGGAACCGGGACCGGCCAGCACGACCAGCGCGCCGCCCGCGACCGCGAGCGCGGCCGCGACCAGCAGTGCGATCGTGCGCCGTGGGGTCCGTGCGGGCATCGGGCCGGCTCCGTTCCGAGGAGGGGAGTGCCCCGGCCACCGTGCGGTGGCCGGGGCATCGGGGGAGGGCTCAGCCCTGCGAGCCGGACCGGCGGCGGACCGCGACGGCGATCGTCGCGGAGCCGATCAGGAGCACTCCGCCGGCCACGAGCAGGCCGGCGTCGGTGCCGGAGGTGGCGCCACCGCCGGTCTCCACGCCGCCCTGCGGCATCGGCATGTCGCCGCTGGTGGTGTTCACGACGATCGTCGCGACGCCGATGACCGTGCCGCCTGCCAGGGCGTCGGTGCTGAACGCGCCGTTCAGTGCCTCGGCCGCGCCGGCGTTCAGGGTGACGGTGGTGCCGGTCAGCGTCGCGGTCCCGGCCGCTTCGTCCATCGTGATCGGCTTCAGGGTCGAGCCGTTCAGGTCGAACAGGGTGGTCGACTCGGCGACCGTCTCGCCGCCCGCGCGGACCCGGCCGGTGAGGACCGCGGGGTCGCCCGGGTCGATGACGAAGTTGTCCAGCGTGACCTCGGTGTCGCCCTTGGTCAGGGTCAGGCCGCTGCCCTGGTGCTCGATGCTGCCCTGGACGTAGGGGAGCACCTCCTCGGGCTTGTAGACGGAGACGTTCCCGCCGGTGATCGGGAACGAGGCGGCCCCGTCGGCGATCGAGGCGTCACCGAACGGCGCCGGAGTCACGCCGAGGGACTCCAGGGCGCCGGTGAACCCGCTGTCGAGCTTCACCGAGGTGGACTCGCCGGTCAGGTTCGAGATCATCGCGATCGGGGGCGGGGTCTCCTGGGCGGCGGCGACGCCGGCGCCCAGCGCGCCCGCGGCCACGGTGACGAGGCCGATCGTGGTCATGGCGGCTACCCGTCGAACGGAACGCAACATCGGGATCTCCTCGATCGTCGGGCCGGCGGGCGATTCCCGGCGACCGTGCACTCATTCCTTCGAGCGGTCGTGCGGAATCGGTTCGAAGAACGACGAGAGTAAATCCGGGAACGGGCCAACCGTTACGGTGCGTGATCGAAATGGGAGTCTCAGGTAGCGCCCGTGCGCGGTGCGTACATGATGACGGCGACCCCGGCGAGGCAGAGCAGCGCGCCCGTGACGTCGTAGCGGTCCGGGCGGAAGCCGTCGAGGACCATGCCCCAGGCCAGCGAGCCGGCGACGAAGACGCCGCCGTAGGCGGCCAGGATCCGGCCGAAGTTCGCGTCCGGCTGCAGCGTCGCGACGAACCCGTAGAGCCCGAGCGCGAGCACGCCGGCCCCGATCCAGATCCAGCCGCGGTGCTCGCGCACTCCCTGCCAGACCAGCCACGCGCCGCCGATCTCGCAGAGCGCGGCCACGACGAACAGCACGATCGAGCGCAGCACCGTCATGCCGCCCATCGTCCCCCGGACGAGGCCCCGCGTACCCGCCCGCCGCGACTCTCGTTGATCACTGCGATCGACGGAGGAGGATCGATGCGCAACGTGGCGCGTTCGGCGGCACTGGCCGCGGTGGTGGCCCTCGGGATCGGACTGCCGGTGGCGACGGCGTCGGCCGCCGAGGCGGGTCCGGAGCTACAGGTCGCCGAGCAGGAGCGGGCGCAGAGCCTGAGCTGCCGGGGAGATCTGGCCGGGGCGGAGAGGTCCCCGGTCCTGCTGATCCCGGGCACCACGCTGACGCCGGAGGAGTTCTCCTGGAACTACATCCCGGCCTTCACCGCCGAGAACCGGCCGTTCTGCACGGTCGAGCTCCCGCAGAACGCCGGTGGCGACATCCAGATCGCCGCCGAGTACGTCGTCTCCGCGGTCCGCACGATGTCCGACGAGGCCGACCGGCCGATCGACGTCGTCGGGCACAGCCAGGGCGGCATGATCACCCGCTGGGGCCTGAAGTACTGGCCCGACCTGCGGGACCGGGTCGACGACGTGATCGGGCTGGCGCCGTCGAACCACGGCACGGTCGTCGCGAACGGGGTGTGCACGGCCGGTGGCTGCTCGCCGGCGATCCAGCAGCAGAAGATCGACTCGGAGTTCCTGGCCGCGTTGAACGCCGGCCGCGAGACCTATGACGAGGTGGATTACACCGTCGCGAGCACCGACTTCGACGAGGTCGTCGTGCCCAACGTGACGCTCCCGCCCGGGCTACCGCCGGAAGGGCTGCCGGACGCCGCGCCGCCGGCGAGCTCGGCGCTGCGCGACGGCGGGGACAACGTCGCGAACATCTCGCTGCAGTCGGTCTGCCCCGCCCGTCCGGCCGACCACCTGACGATCGGGACCAGCGACGCTGTGGCCTACGACCTGGTGATCGACGCGTTGGACCACGAGGGACCGGCCGACCCGGCGCGGGTCGACCGTGCGGTGTGCCTGCAGCCGTTCCAGCCGGGCGTCGACCCCGTCACGTTCCCGACCGACTTCGCGCAGCTGGCGACGACGGCCGCGGAGCAGCTGACCGTGGGCCCGCGGGTGCTTCGGGAGCCTGCGCTGCAGGACTACGCGCGCGAGTCCTGACCGCCGGCGTCAGCGGGGCCGGACCGGTTGGCGCAGGATCGTCCGCAGGCGCGCCGGTTCGACCCGGCGCAGGTCGCTGAGATAGATCTCGTGGTGCTTGCCGGTCAGCTCGAGGCCGTGATCCGGGGCCACCTCCTCGTGCATCCGGCGCAGCAGCGGGCCCTCGTCGTCGAAGGGTCCGACGTGCAGTGCCTGCACGCACAAGCCCTCCGAGAGGGTCCCGGGCCGCAGGTCGTCGAGCCGGGCCGGGCCCTGCTTCGCCCCGGCCCGCGCGACGGCGTCGGCGACCATGCCGTCGGTGATCCAGTCGGGGAGCATCGTCATCAGCGTCCAGTCCCACCGGGACTTGTCCCGGTCGACGGTGAAGGTCGCCATGTCGTCGGACCACCACAGGCCCTCCAGCGGCATCACGACGTAGTCCCGGCCGAGTTCGCGGCGACTCGCGAACTTCACGGCGTAGGCGACCGGGAAGAGCGTCGACACCGCGTCGGCGAACGCCCGGGTGTTGGGATCGCCGTGACCGTCGATCATCAGGTACCGCAGGTCCGGAACCTCGACGATCCGGGGCGTGTACCGGCGGGCCCGGTAACAGTCGAGCTCGCGCTTCAGGTCGATCTTCGTGTGCACGGCGCTCCCCGGTCCGGCCGCCGTCGTGGCGACTCCGGCATTCTGCTTCGTGGCCCGGCGGTTGACCACGGATGGCGCCGGTGGAGTGTCGTGGGGGCGGCGCCGTGCTGCCACGATGAGGACGTGGCGCGGATCGGGCCATGTCGCGTTGACGATGGACGACCTGCGGGTCGTCGCCCGCTACGCGGTGCAGAGGGCCGAGGCGGTCCTGCCGCTCTTCGAGGAACGGCATCCGGAGGACCGGCGTCCACGCGCCGCGATCGACGCCGCGTGGATCTTCGTCGACGGCACCGAACGATCGAGGCTGCAACGCGTCACCGTGCTGGACGCGCACCGTGCCGCGAAGGGGGCGTCCACCGGGGCCGCGACGGACGCGGCACACGCCGCGGGCGATGCCGCAGCTCGGGCAGCTCATGAAGACGCTGGACACCGCGCTGCGCTCGTCCTGAGCCGGGACGCCGGGAACCGTCGTCATGGTCAACGGACACCGGGGCCTGTTGGGCCGAGATCGGACGGCCCTGCTGTTCCTCGGCCTGCGGTCGTTCCTAGCCTCGGGGCGTGGCCTACCGCCCCACGATGTCCGAGCGCCGGGTGCAGGACCTGAAGCGCTGGCACGAGCGTGCCTACGGGGAGCTGGCTGCGGCCGGCGAGCGCCGGGTGTCCTATCTCGGGCTGGACCTCCTCGTGCCTGCGACGGTGTTCGCTCCGACCCCGACCTCGGATCTGCTCGGGCGGGCCGTCCTGGCAGAGGCCGGTCCGAGCGATCGCGTCCTGGACATGGGCACGGGATCCGGTGTGAATGCGATCCTCGCCGCTCGCCAGGGCGCCGAGGTCGTCGGCGTCGATCTCAATCCGGCCGCGGTCGATGCGGCCCGGCAAAACGCGGACCGCAATGACGTGCACGCCCGGTTCGAGGTCAGCGACATCTACTCCGCTGTCGACGGGACGTTCGACCTCATGATCATTGATCCGCCCTTTCGCTGGTTCGCGCCTCGCGACATCACCGAGGCGGCGGCGACGGACGAGGGATACCGGGGCGTCGCTCGGTTCTTCGACGGTGTGGATCGACGGCTTCGTCCGGGCGGGCGCATCCTGATGTTCTTCGGGACCTCGGGTGACCAGGACCATGTCCTGGGCCTGGCCGATCGGTCCGGCCTACGATCTCGGGTCGTTGCCTCGCGGGGCCTGACGCAGGACGGCGTGAGCGTCACGTACTCGACGTTTCGGCTGGAGCGCGCCGCATCCGGATCCGAAAATCTGCCGCAGCCCCGGGGCACGGCCGGGTAGCCGGACCCGGCGGCGCCGCGACGGGCGAGGCGAACCCGGGAAGACGACCGCCGGGCCACCTGCGACGGGGTGTGCCCGGCGATTGCTGCGCCGGAGCCTCCTCCGAGCAACGGAAGGCAGCCAACGGCAACGCCGACCAACCTCATCCGCCTCTGGAGTCAGGGTGCCGAGACGTACCCGGTTGTCGTCGCACGGGGCCACCCACGACGTCGTCGTCGCGACAGTGTCCCGTTAGGTCAGCAGTCGTGTCGGTAGCGATGTCTCCCTCGCGGTGCCGTCGGGTTCTCGCTCGACGCAGTAGGCACCTGCATCTGCACACTCGATGAGGGCCTCGTGCAGATCGGTTCCGCGGTAGTGGAGCCCGGCTCCGTCGTCGGTGGCGTAGCCGGGAGGAGGAATGCCGTCAGCGATCAGGTCGTGAAAGAGGGGGCGGCGTGCAGCCTCACTGTTGTGGTTGCCAGCTGAGGACCCGGGTCGACGGCGACACGCTCAGCGACTTCGAACAACGGGGCAGCGGGTGAATCCTCGGCGTCCCGCGCGCGATCACGGACCTGATGGGCCGTCCACCGCGGCGATGGCGCCCGCTACCAGCACATCACCGGGGTCATGCGCAGCGATGTCGCCCAGCGCGTGGGCGGCCTGATCTGGGGCCGGCAGGACGAGAAGTGAGACTGGAAATGAGACTGAACGCCGAACGCCGGGCCACCCACGATGGGATGCACCCGACGTTCTGCCTGTTCAGGCTGGCGGAGGATGCGGGATTCGAACCCGCGAGGGCGTGAACCCAACACGCTTTCCAAGCGTGCGCCCTAGGCCACTAGGCGAATCCTCCGCGAAGAAGACTACCTGCCGGTGTGCATGGCCGGGCACCGCCCCCGTCCGGTCCGGGGGCCCGGAACGTGGCACACTGTCCGTGGACCCCGTGCGGCGTCCATCCTGTGAACTCCCCCAGGGCCGGAAGGCAGCAAGGGTCAACAGGCTCTGGCGGGTGCGCGGGGTCCCCTTTACGTTTCGGGCCCGTCCGCCCACCCTTCCGTGGCTGTCGGGGTGTCTCGGTAGCCTCGCCCCGTGGCTCTGGCTCTGTACCGCAAGTACCGCCCGGCCAAGTTGACCGACGTCGTGGGGCAGGAGCACGTCACCGAGCCCCTGGCGACGGCGCTGACCGCGGGCCGGATCAACCACGCCTACCTGTTCTCCGGGCCGCGGGGCTGCGGGAAGACGTCCTCGGCCCGGATCCTGGCCCGCTCGCTGAACTGCGTGCAGGGGCCGACGCCGGACCCGTGCGGCGAGTGCGGCTCCTGCGTGGCTCTGGCCCCCGAGGGGCCGGGGAACATCGACGTCATCGAGCTCGACGCGGCGTCGCACGGTGGCGTCGAGGATGCCCGCGAGCTGCGCGACCGCGCCTTCTACGCGCCTGCGGAGTCGCGTTACCGCGTCTTCGTCGTCGACGAGGCGCACATGGTGACCACCCAGGGCTTCAACGCGCTGCTCAAGATCGTCGAGGAGCCGCCGGAGCACCTGGTCTTCGTGTTCGCGACGACCGAGCCGGACAAGGTGCTGCCGACCATCCGGTCCCGCACGCACCACTACCCGTTCCGGCTGATCCCACCGGGGACGATGCGCTCGTTGCTGGAGCGGGTCTGCGCCGACGAGGGCGTCACCGTCGCGCCGCCGGTGTTCCCGCTGGTCATCCGGGCCGGTGGCGGCTCCGCCCGGGACACCCTCTCGGTGCTGGACCAGCTGCTGGCCGGGGCGGGGCCGGAGGGCATCACCTACGACCGGTCGGTCGCGCTGCTGGGCGTCACCGACGCGGCCCTGATCGACGACGCGGTGGACGCGCTGGCCGCGGCCGACGGCGCGGCCGTCTACGCCGCCGTCGACCGGCTCGTCGAGGCCGGACACGACCCGCGCCGGTTCGCCTCCGACCTGCTGCAACGCTTCCGCGACCTGGTGCTGGTCCAGGCGGTCCCGGACGCGGCCGAGCAGGGCCTGGTCGACGGCGCGGACGACGAGCTGTCCCGGATGGCCGACCAGGCCGCCCGGCTGGGTCCCGCGACGCTGACCCGCTACGGCGAGATCCTGCACCAGGGCCTGATCGACATGCGGGGTGCGACGGCGCCGCGGCTGGTGCTGGAGCTGCTGTGCGCGCGGATGCTGCTGCCGGCGGCGACGCTCTCCGACGGCGGGCTGCTCGAGCGGGTCGAGCGGGTCGAGCGGCGGAACGCGATCGCCGCCGAGCCCACGGGGGGCGCCGGCGAGGGTGCGGGCCGCCGGTTCGTGCGACCCAGCGAGCGCGACCAGGGCCCCGAGGCCGGGGCCCGCGAGGCGGACGGCGCGGGACCGCGTTCCCCGGCGACCGGTGCCGCCACGCAGCAGGAGTCCGGCGGGCGAGCCGGGTCGGACGGCCCGGCGCCCGGTTCCGGTGGGGGCGCGGCGCCCCGCTCGTCGGCCGGTGCGGCGCAGGACGCCGCCCCGAGCGGCGCCGCCCAGCCAGGTCAGGGCGGCACGCCGGGCTCCGGGCCGGAGGCGGCCCCGGCGGAGCGCGCTCGCGGCTCGGGCGGGGCCGGAACCGCTGAGCCCGTCCCGGCCCCCGACGGCGAGACGGCGGACGGCCGGACCGACGCACCCGACGGTGCCCCAGCCGCTGCCGAACCGGCGGCCGACGATTCGGCCGCCCCGACGGGTGCCGGGCCGGCACCCGGTGCGGTCGGCACGGATGCGTCCCCGGTGACGCCCGACGCCGGGGCCGGTGCGGACGTCTCCTCGGCAGGCCCCGACGGCTCCCGGGCCGGTACGGATACCCCTGCGTCGGGCCCCGGCGGCGGCGCGGCCGCGGACGCCCCTGCTCCGGCGGCCACCGGCGGCCCGGCCGGTACCGACGCGCCGCCGGCGACCGCGAGCACCGGTGCGGGCGCCCCGCCGGCGGAACCCCGCCCCACCGACGGCGGGCAGGCCGAGCCGGTCGGGCAGGCCGAGCCGGTCGGGGCGGCCCCGGCGCCGCCCCGGGACGGTGCGCCCGCGGACGCGGCACCGCCGGCGTCCGCGCAGCCCGCACCGGCAGCGTCCTCGCTGGACGCCACCGCGGTCCGCCGGGTGTGGCCCGAGATCCTCGCCGCGGTCCGGCAGCGCAGCCGCAGCACCGAGGCGTTGCTGGTCAACGCCACCGTCCGGGCCGTCGACGGGGACACCCTGGTCCTCACGATCGCTGCACCGCCGCTGGCCCGGCGGCTGTCCGAGCAGCGCAACACCGACGTCATCGCCGAGGCGTTGCACGCCGTGCTCGGTGTGCAATGGCACGTCCGCTGCGACCAGGGCGACGCCGGCGCGGCGCGCGCCCGACCGGCGCCGGAGCGTGCACCGAAGCCGGCGCCGCAGCGGCCGTCGGAGCGCCGCGCCGCGCCGCGGCCGCAGCCGGAGGGGCGTGACCGCGGGTCGTCCGGCGGCGACAGCGGAGTCCCGCTGCCGCCCGAGCCGCCACCCGATGACGCCCCACCCGATCCGGCGGAGGGCGACCCCGGCGGGCGCGGGTCCGGCAGGCCCGGTCCGGCGGGCAGCGGTGGCGGGAAGGCGCGCAGCGAGGCCGACGACGAGGAGGCCATGCTCGCCGAGGCGGCCGCGGAGTCGGCGGCCCCGGGCGAGCGGCGGGACCCGGAAGCGGCCGCGATCGACCTGCTGAGCTCGCAGCTCGGCGCCCGCGCGATGGACCGGTAGCGTCCGCCCGGTTCAGCGCCGGAGGTAGCCGAGCACCCCGTCGGCGACGGCGTCCGCGTACCGGTCCCGGCCCGCCGGCGTCGAGACCAGCCGCGCCTCCGCCGCGTTGCGCACGTTCGCGGCCTCCACCAGGGCAGTCGGCACCCGGGACAGGTTCAGCCCGGCGAGGTCGTCGCGCCCGTCCAGGCCGTCCCGGCCGATGTAGTCCGCCGGGGCGAACCGGGCGTCGCGCAGGGCGTCCCGCAGGGCCGTCGCGAGTTCCGGTGACGCCTCCCCTCCGGGGACCGCCGGATCGGCGTACGCGACGTGGAACCCGCGTGCGGACGGGGCCGTGCCGTCGGCGTGCAGGGAGACCGCGACCGCCGCACCGGCCCGGGCTGCGGCGGCGCCGCGGGCATTCACGCAGGGCCCGACGCCGGCGTCGTCGGGCCGGGTGAGGACCACCTGCACCCCCGCCGCCTCCAGCCGGGCCCGCACCCGCTGGGCGAGATCCCAGGTGAAGGCGTGCTCGGCGTAACCGTCGTCGGTCGAGGTGCCGGTGGTGTTGCACGGTTTTGTGCCCCCGCGCCCGTCCGGAACGGGACGGTTGATCTCCCGCGGATGGTCCGCGTTGCCGCCGTTGTGCCCGGGATCCAGCAGCACCACCGGCGGCTCCGGCGCGGCCTGCGTGGAAGCCACCGGTGCGGTGGTCCCCGGCGTGGTGGCGGTCGTGGAGTCCCTGGCCGATGGGGCGGCGGGGGTGGCACCGGCACAGGCCGTGCAGAGCGCGGCGGCGGCGAGCGCGGCGGCGACGGGCCGGATCGGGGCGGACACGGTCGGAGAGCCTGACATGGCTACCCTGGCGGGGGAGACGACCGCACAGGCCGTGTCGGGGATCGTCCCCGGACGCGGTACCGCGGCCGAGCACGACCGAGAGCGAGGGACACGCGGTGGAACCCGGTCAGCAGCCCGACATGCAGATGATCCTCCAGCAGGCGCAGAAGATGCAGCAGCAGCTGCAGCAGGCCCAGGCCGAGCTGGCCACCGCCGAGGTCACCGGGCAGGCCGGGAACGGTCTGGTCGAGGTCACCGTGACCGCCGGCCTGGAGCCGCGCTCGGTGAAGATCGACCCGAAGGTGGTCGACCCGGAGGACGTCGAGACCCTGCAGGATCTGGTCGCGGGTGCCCTCGGCGACGCGGTCGGCAAGGCCCAGGAGCTGCAGCAGCAGAAGATGGGTCCGCTGGCCGGCGGCCTCGACATGGGTGGCATGGGCGGCATGGGCCTTCCGGGCGCCTGAGGTGTTCGAGGGCCCGGTTCAGGACCTGATCGACGAGCTGGGCCGGCTGCCCGGCGTCGGTCCGAAGAGCGCCCAGCGGATCGCGTTCCACCTGCTGGCCGCGGATCCCGCGGACATCGCCCGGCTGCAGGAGGTCCTGCAGAAGGTCAAGCAGGGCGTCGCGTTCTGCGAGGTGTGCGGGAACGTCTCGGCGGAGACCCGGTGCCGCTACTGCGCCGACGCCCGCCGCGACCCGACCCTGCTGTGCGTGGTCGAGGAGCCGAAGGACGTCCTGGCCGTCGAGCGCACCCGCGAGTTCAAGGGGCGCTACCACGTGCTCGGCGGGGCACTGGACCCGCTGGCCGGGGTCGGCCCGGACACGCTGCGGATCCGGGAGCTGCTCGCCCGCCTCGGCGGGACCGGCCCGGCCGCCGACGAGACGGCGATCTCCGAGGTCATCATCGCCACCGACCCGAACACCGAGGGCGAGGCCACCGCGACCTATCTGGTCCGGCTGCTGCGTGACTTCCCCGGGCTGTCCGTGACGCGGCTGGCCTCCGGGCTGCCGATGGGTGGCGACCTGGAGTTCGCCGACGAGATGACGCTCGGGCGGGCGCTCGCCGGGCGCCGCGCCCTGTAGCGCACCGCGGAACTCCGGAACCGGAACCGAGCCTCAGTCGGAGTCGCCGTCTCCTTCGGCAAGCCTCAGTCGGAGTTGCCGTCTCCTTCGGCAAGCCTCAGTCGGAGTTGCCGTCTCCTTCGGCAAGCCTCAGTCGGAGTTGCCGTCTCCTTCGGCAAGCCTCAGTCGGTGTCCTCGTCGCCCCAGGCGTCGACGTGGAACCGGTCCCCGTGCAGCTGACGCTGCCGGCGCTCCCACGACCGTCGACGCTCGTCGGCGATCCGGCGCCACGCCCCGCGCTGGGCGGAGTCGGTCACGCCGATGACCACGGCGGTGAGGATCATGACGACCAGCCCGGCCAGGGCCAGCATCACCAGGACGGTCATGGCGACCACCGCCCCGTGCGTACGCGCAGGAACTTCCCGGTGCGGTACCCCCCGTGCTGTGCAGTGCGGATCATCTCGAATCTCCCTTCCGTGTGCCGTCGTCCCGATGGCGACCGGACCGCGGGCGGTGTGTCACCCGTCACCTCCGGCAACTCCAGGGTGGCGCAGACCGGACCTGCGTGCAATTGCAAAATCGATGAAATTTGCACAGATGGTGGGATTGCATCGGGCACGGGATTGCACTGCACTGGACCGGTCCTCGCAGGCGAGGCCGGGGATCGGGAGCGAACGGGGAGGTCGGGCGGGGTGGAGCAGGAACCCACCGGTGCACGCCGGCGGCTCGGGGCCGAGCTGCGCAGGCTGCGCGGCAACGCCGGGCTCAAGCTGGAGGACGTCGCTCGCGAGCTGGCCTGCTCGACGTCGAAGATCAGCCGGCTGGAGAACGGCAAGGGCGTGCCGCGGTCGGCCGACGTCGAGGCACTGCTCGGGGTCTTCGGCGTCGTCGCCGAGGTCGAGACCGACATGCTCCGCCGGTTGGTGACCCAGAGCCGGACCCGCGGCTGGTGGGAACCCTTCACCGAGGGGCTGCGCACCGAGCGTTACGTGCTGCCCGCGCCCGGCCGCTACACCGCGGTCGAGACCGACGCCACCGGCATCGACGCGTTCGACCTCGCCGTGCTGCACGGGCTGCTGCAGACGCCCGACTACGCGCAGGCCGTGCTGCGCAGCCGGCTGCCGGGACACGCGGCCTGGGAGATCGACCAGCTCGTGCACCTGCGGCGGCGACGGCACGAGGCGCTCACCGCCGACCCGCCGCTGCGGCTGCACTCCGTGGTCGACGAGGGGGTGCTGGCCAGGGCGACCGGCGGGCCCGCGGTGATGGCGGACCAGCTCGACCGGCTCCTCGAGCTGACGAAGCTGCCGTCGGTGAACCTACTGGTCCTGCCGTTCTCGGCCGGTGTGGGCCGGGCGCACGCCGGCCGGTTCGCGGTGCTCGAGATCCCGGCCGAGCTGGGCTCGGACCTGGTGCACACCGAGGGCCATGCCGGGGAGACGTTCCTGGACGGCGTCGAGGACCTGGCGACCTTCCGGACGGTGCTGACCGGTCTGCGGGCCGACGCGCTCACACCCGAGGAGTCCGACCGGATGATCGCCCACTACCGGGACGTGCACCGGGCGTCCGCGCGAACCGGTACGGGCGTCCAAGAAGTTCCCCTTTCGTGATGTGCAGGTCTACCGATCGGTAACGCAGCGCTATAGGTTTCGTGCTCATCGCGATGTCGCCCCGCAAACATCGGGGAGGCGTCACCCGGCCACCAGTGGGGGATGCATGAGCAGCAACGGAGCGCTCGCGCGACGATGGGTCGGCGCCGTCACGGCGGGACTGCTCGCCGTCTCGATGACGGCGTGCGCGACCTCGGAGCGGGACGCCGGGGGCGAGGGGGGCGGGACGTTCGTCTTCGGCGCCGCCGGTGCCCCGAAGAACTTCGACCCGATCTTCAACGACGACGGCGAGAGCTTCCGGCCCGCCCGTCAGATGTACGACACGTTGATCACCTACAAGCAGGGCACCACCGAGCTCGAGCCCGGTCTCGCCACGAGCTGGGAGTCGACCCCGGACGGCAAGACCTGGACGTTCACCCTGCGCGAGGGCGTCACGTTCCACGACGGCACTGCCCTCGACGCCGAGGCGGTCTGCGCCAACTTCGACCGCTGGTTCCAGATGAAGGGCGCGGCCGCCCAGAGCCAGATGATCTATTACGGCGACGTCTTCGAGGGCTTCCAGACCAACGAGGGCGACGCGTCCGGCGAGCCGGTCTACAAGTCCTGCACCGCCCAGGACCCGACCACCGCGGTGCTGTCGCTGAACCAGTTCAAGGGCGCGTTCCCGGCCGCATTCGGGCTCACCTCGTTCTCGATCTCCAGCCCCACGGCCATGCAGCAGTACGACGCGAACGCCGTGACCCAGAGCGGGGACTCGTTCACCTACCCCGCCTACGCCACCGAGCACCCGACCGGCACCGGGCCGTTCAAGTTCGAGAGCTACGACAAGGCGGCCAACACGATCACCCTGGTCCGCAACGACCAGTACTGGGGTGAGCCGGCGAAGCTGGACCGGCTCATCTTCAAGGTCATCCCGGACGAGAACGCCCGCAAGCAGGAGCTCGCCGCCGGCACCATCGACGGCTACGACTACCCGTCCCCGGCGGACTACGGCACGCTCAAGGACCAGGGCCACCAGGTGCTGATCCGGGACCCGTTCTCGATCCTCTACCTCGGCATCAACACCAAGAACACCCCCGAGCTCCGCGACATCCGGGTCCGGCAGGCGATCGCGCACGCGGTCGACCGGGATTCCCTGGTGCGGACCAAGATGCCCGAGGGCTCCGCGGTCGCCGACGAGTTCGTCCCACCGACCGTGGCCGGCTACACCCCGGACGTGCAGAAGTACCCGTACGCCCCGGAGAAGGCCAAGCAGCTGCTCGCCGAGGCCGGTGCGCAGAACATGACCCTGGACTTCTACTACCCGACCGAGATCACCCGGCCCTACATGCCGAACCCGGCCGACCTGTTCTCCGCGATGGCGGCGAACCTGGAGGCCGTCGGGATCACGGTGAACCCGGTCGCCCGGCCGTGGAACGGCGGGTACAAGGACGACGTCCAGAAGGCCGGCAGCCACGACCTGCACATGCTCGGGTGGACCGGCGACTACAACGACGCCGGCAACTTCGTCGGCACGTTCTTCGGCCGGGAGAAGGCGGAGTTCGGACCGCAGGACCCGGCGATGTTCGCCGACCTGGCCAAGGCCGACGCGATCCCGGACCCGGCGGGCCACGCCGCCGCCTACGAGCAGGCCAACAAGAACATCATGTCGACCTACCTGCCCGCGGTCCCGATCCTGACCACCGGTCCGGCGATCGTGGTCCGCGAGAACGTCCAGGGGCTGATCCCGTCCCCGCTGACCGACGAGCGCTTCGTCACCGTCAGCAAGAACTGACGCTCCCGGGCGCCGCGGACACCCCGCGGCGCCCGGTCGCGCCGTCTCCCACCACGGAGGACGTCCACGCATGCTGCGCTTCGTCGTGCGCCGCCTGCTCCAGGTCATCCCGACGTTGCTGATCCTGTCCCTGCTGCTGTTCGCCTGGCTGCGCTCGCTGCCCGGCGGACCGGCCGGCGCGCTGCTCGGCGACAAGGCGACCCCGGAGTCGATCGCGGCACTCAACCGCACGCTGGGCCTGGACCAGCCGATCCCCATCCAGTACCTGCAGTACCTGGGCCGCGCGGTGACCGGTGACTTCGGCGCGTCGCTGGTCAGCGGCGACCCGGTGCTCACCGAGCTGGGCCGCGCCCTGCCCGCCACGGTCGAGCTGTCGGTCACCGCGCTGCTGCTCGCGGTGCTGGCCGGCATCCCGCTCGGGTACCTCGCCGCCCGCTACCGCGGCCGGCCGTGGGACAACGTCACGATCCTGGGCACGCTGGTCGGGGTGGCGGTCCCGGTGTTCTTCCTGGGCTACGTGCTCAAGCAGGTCTTCGCCGTCGAGCTGGGCTGGTTCCCGCCGTCCGGCCGCCAGGCGGTCGGCATCGACGCCACCGACGTCACCGGCTTCGCCATCCTCGACGGTGTCCTCACCCGCGAGTTCGACGCCAGCTGGGACGCGATCATGCACCTGGTGCTGCCCGCCGTCGCGCTGGCGACCATCCCGCTGGCGGTGATCGTGCGGATCACCCGGGCGTCGGTGCTGGACGTGCTCGAGTCCGACTTCGTCCGCACCGCCAACGCCAAGGGCCTGGCGCCCGGCACGGTGCGGGGACGGCACGTGCTGCGCAACGCGCTGCTGCCGGTGTCCACGACGATCGGCCTGCAGACCGGGTTGCTGCTCGCCGGGGCGGTGCTCACCGAGACCGTCTTCAACTGGGGCGGGATCGGCACGCTGATCGCCGAGGGCATCGAGCGCCGGGACTACCCGCGGCTGCAGGCCGTCGTGCTGCTCGGCGCGCTGGTCTACGTGCTGGTCAACCTGCTCGTCGACCTGTCCTACGCGATCATCGACCCGAGGGTGAGGCTCCGGTGAACGCGGCCACGACCTGGGCGCAGAAGCGCCGCGAGCGGATCGACGACACCGCCGGTCGCAGCCTCGGCGCGGACGCGTTCCGGCGGCTGCGGCGCAGCCCCACCGCGATCGTCGGCGCGGTGATCATCGGGTTGTTCGTGCTGGTCTCGGTGTTCGCGCCGCTGCTGGCCCCGCACGACCCGGCGCAGGCGTTCCCGGAGCTGCTCGAGCAGCTGCGGCCCGGCTCGATCCCGGGGGCGCAGGACGGCTTCCCGCTGGGCAGCGACCAGAACGGCCGCGACGAGTTCTCCCGGATGCTGCTGGCGTCCCGGCAGACGCTGCTGGTCGGGGTGCTCGCCACGCTGTCCGGGCTCGCCGTCGGCGCACTGGTCGGGGCGGTCGCGGGCGCGGCGGGCGGCTGGGTGGACACCGTGCTGATGCGGGTCACCGACGTGCTGCTCTCCATCCCGTCGCTGCTGCTGGCGATCTCGGTCGCGGCGCTGGCCGCCCGGCCCAGCCAGACCACCGTGATCATCGCGGTGGCGCTGGTCAACGTGCCGATCTTCGCCCGGCTGCTGCGCGGCTCGATGCTCGCCCAGCGCGAGTCCGACCACGTGCTGGCGGCGACCGCGCTCGGGGTGCGGCGGCGGTCGATCGTGCTGCGGCACATGCTGCCGAACGCGATCGGGCCGGTGATCGTGCAGGCCACGCTGACCCTGGCCACCGCGATCCTGGACGCCGCCGCGCTCTCCTTCCTCGGCCTCGGCGACGCCGACCCGGCCCGTGCGGAGTGGGGCCTGATGCTGGCGTCGGCGCAACCGTTCCTCGACGTCCGTCCCGCGCTGGCGTTCTACCCGGCGATCGCGATCATCATCGTCGCGCTCGGGTTCACGCTGCTCGGCGAGGCGTTGCGCGAGGCTCTCGACCCGAAGGGACGCCGATGAGTTCCCTGCTGGACGTACAGGACCTGTCCGTGCGCTTCGTCCGCAAGGGCGAGCCGGAGGTCGTCGCCGTCGACGGGGTGTCGTTCGACGTCGAGCCCGGCGAGATCGTCGGCCTGGTCGGCGAGTCCGGCTGCGGCAAGTCGGTCACCTCGCTGGCGATCATGGGCCTGCTGCCGGGCCGGACCCCGCGGGTGTCCGGGACGGTGCTGCTGGACGGCGATCCGCCGGTGGACCTGCTCGCGCTCTCCGACGCCGAGCTGCGGGGGCGGCGCGGCCGGGACATCGGGATGGTGTTCCAGGACCCGCTGTCCTCGCTCAACCCGGTGGTGCCGGTCGGCGTGCAGATCACCGAGGCGCTGACCCGGCACCGCGGGATGGACAAGCGGGAGGCCCGGGCCGAGGCGGTCGCGCTGCTGGGGCGGGTCGGCATCCCGGACCCGGAACAGCGGCTGACGGCCTACCCACACCAGATGTCCGGCGGGATGCGGCAGCGCGCGTTGATCGCGATCGCGCTGGCCTGCCGCCCGCGGCTGCTCATCGCCGACGAGCCGACGACCGCGCTCGACGTGACCATCCAGGCGCAGATCCTGGAGCTGCTGGGCGATCTCGTCGCCGAGACGGGAACGGCGCTGGTGATGATCACCCACGACCTCGGCGTCGTCGCCGGGTTGTGCGATCGGGTCAACGTGCTCTACGGCGGCCGGGTGGTGGAGCGGGCGCAGCGGCACACCCTGTTCGCCGGTCCGCGGCACCCGTACACGGCGGGGCTGATCGGGTCGATCCCGCGGCTGGACTCCGACCCGGCCGAGCACCTGCCGGCGATCGCCGGCTCGGTGGCCGACAACCTGCCGTGGGACGGCGCGTGCGCGTTCGCCCCGCGCTGCCCGCGGGCGCTGGAGACCTGCACCGCCGTCACCCCGGCCGTCTCGGACGAGGGCGACCGGCTGCTGCGCTGCCACAACCCCGTCCCGATCGGAGCGGATGCATGACCGCCCTGCTACAGGTCGACGACCTCGAGGTGCACTTCCCGATCGCCCGGGGGGTGCTGGTGCAGCGCACCGTCGGGCACGTCCGCGCCGTCGACGGGGTGAGCCTGTCGATCGAGCCCGGTGAGACCTACGGCCTGGTGGGGGAGTCCGGCTGCGGCAAGTCCACGCTGGGCCGGGCGATCCTCAAGCTCACCGAGCCGACCGCGGGATCGGTGCGGTTCGACGGTACCGACGTCGCCGGTCTGGCGGGCGAGTCGCTGCGCCGGATGCGGCGCCGGTTCCAGATGGTCTTCCAGGACCCGCTGTCCAGCCTGGACCCCCGGCAGTCGGTCGGCTCGATGCTGCGCGAGGGACTGGCCGCCCACGGCCTGTCCCGGGGTGCCGACGCCGACGCCGAACGGCTGCGCGGGCTGATGGCGGCGGTCGGGCTTCCCGAGGCGGCGTTGCGCCGCTATCCGCACGAGTTCTCCGGCGGGCAGCGGCAACGGATCGGGATCGCGCGGGCGCTGTGCGTCGAGCCGGACCTGGTCGTCGCCGACGAACCGGTGTCCGCGCTGGACGTCTCGGTGCAGGCCCAGGTGCTCAACCTGCTGCGGTCGCTGCAACGCGAGCTCGGCCTGACCTACCTGGTGATCGCGCACGACCTGGCGGTGGTCCGGCACGTGTCGGACCGGGTCGGCGTGATGTACCTGGGGTCGATCGTCGAGGAGGGACCGGCCGGCGGACTCTACGACGAGCCGCTGCACCCCTACACCCGGTCGTTGCTCTCCGCCGTGCCCCAGCCGGACCCGTCCGCCGAGGACACCCGGGAGCGGATCCTGCTCACCGGGGACCTGCCCTCACCGGCCGCGCCGCCGCCGGGGTGCCGGTTCCATACCCGCTGCCCCTGGCGGCAAGCCGATCGCTGTGACACCGAACGTCCCGCCCTGCGGGTGATCGAGGGAGCCGATCCGGGGCACCGGGTGGCCTGTCACCACGCCGAGGCGATCCGCGACGGCCGGATCACCCCGGCTGACACCCGTGAGTGGTTATGTGGGCCCTGGCCCACATAACCACTCACGGGCGCGAAGCGCCTACCGCAGCGCCCGGTTGATGGCGCTGACGACGGCCTTCAGCGAGGCGCTGGTGATCGAGCTGTCGATCCCGACGCCCCAGAAGACCTTCTCCTCGACGGCGCACTCGACGTAGGCCGCGGCGCGGGCGTCGTCGCCGCCGCCCATCGCGTGCTCGTGGTAGTCGAGCACCCGCACGTCGAATCCGATCCCGGCCAGCGCGTCCACGAACGCCGCGATCGGGCCGTTGCCGGAGCCGCTGATCTCGTGCAGGTCGGACTCGACGCGAACGGTCGCGACGATCTCGTCGCGGCCCTCGCCGTCGCTGGTGACCCGGTGCCGGACCAGCATGAGCGGGGTCTCCCGGCCCAGGTACTCCGTGTCGAAGGCGTCCCGCATCGTCTTCGGCTCGACCTCACCGCCCTCGGAGTCGGTGTAGGCCTGGATGACGTGCGAGAACTCGACCTGCAGCCGGCGCGGCAGCTCCAGCTGGTGCTCGGCCTTCATGACGTAGGCGATGCCGCCCTTGCCGGACTGCGAGTTGACCCGGATGACGGCCTCGTAGGTGCGGCCGATGTCGCGCGGGTCGACCGGCAGGTACGGGACCTCCCACGGGTGGTCGTCCACGTGGCGCCCGGCCTCGGCGGCGTCGGCGCGCATCGCGTCGAAACCCTTGTTGATCGCGTCCTGGTGCGAGCCGGAGAACGCCGTGTAGACCAGGTCACCGCCCCACGGATGGCGCTCGGGCACCGGCAGCTGGTTGCAGTACTCGACGGTGCGGCGCACCTCGTCGATGTCCGAGAAGTCGATCTGTGGGTCGACGCTTTGGGTGAACAGGTTCATCCCCAGCGCGACCAGGTCGACGTTGCCGGTGCGCTCGCCGTTGCCGAACAGGCAGCCCTCGATCCGATCCGCGCCGGCCTGGTAGCCCAGCTCGGCGGCGGCGATCCCGGTGCCCCGGTCGTTGTGCGGGTGCAGCGAGAGCACCAGCGAGTCCCGGCGGTCCAGGTTGCGGTGCATCCACTCGATCGAGTCGGCGTAGACGTTCGGGGTCGCCATCTCCACCGTCGCCGGCAGGTTGACGATCATCGGGCGCTCCGTCGTCGGCTGCCAGATCGCGGAGACCGCGTTGGTGATCTCGACCGCGTACTCCAGCTCGGTGCCGGTGTAGGACTCCGGGGAGTACTGGAACGTCCAGTCCGTGTTCGGGTACTTCTCGGCGAACCGCGCCACCTCCTCGGCGCCGTCGGTCGCGATCTTGCTGATGCCGGCGCGGTCGGCGCGGAAGACCACCCGGCGCTGCAGGATCGACGTCGAGTTGTAGAGGTGCACGATCGCCGAGTGCGCGCCCTCGCAGGCGGCGAACGTGCGCTCGATCAGCTCCGGACGGGCCTGGGTCAGGACCTGGATCTGGACGTCGGACGGGATCGCGCCCTCGTCGATGATCTCGCGGACGAAGTCGAAGTCGGTCTGGCTGGCGGCCGGGAAGCCGACCTCGATCTGCTTGTAGCCCATGCGTACCAGCAGGTCGAACATGCGCCGCTTGCGCAGCGGGCTCATCGGGTCGATCAGCGCCTGGTTGCCGTCGCGCAGGTCCACCGCGCACCACAGCGGCGCCCGGTCGATGACCTTGTCCGGCCAGGTCCGGTCGGGCAGCGACACCGGCTCGACCAGCTCGGCGAAGGGCTTGTACCGGTGGAACGGCATCTGCGAACCGCGCTGGCGGTTCCAAGCCGGCTGGGCGGAGTGCGGGGCACCCTCGGGGGTGCGGACGTTGCTGCGGACGCGGGACTCGTAGGAGTCGGGCGAGGTGGTCACGAAAGAACAGCTCCCGGGTGTCGGACGGTCGTGGCGACCGGCGGACACGCGAGACCCCGCGACGAGGGGCCGGTCGGTCAGACCCCGCCGCGGCGGCGAAGGAGCAGGTGCGCCATGGCCTCTACGGTAGACCCGACCCCCCGTTGCACGGCAACCCGGCGCCCGAGGCGAT
Source organism: Pseudonocardia nantongensis (assembly GCF_046546495.1). Classification (NCBI taxonomy): domain Bacteria; kingdom Bacillati; phylum Actinomycetota; class Actinomycetes; order Pseudonocardiales; family Pseudonocardiaceae; genus Pseudonocardia; species Pseudonocardia nantongensis. Next base: position 232,712 of record NZ_JBKGXT010000003.1, read on the forward strand.
CGATATCCGGTCGCAACGAACGGGTCACAACCCGACGCCGGGTAGCTCGTTGTACCGGCTGGTAACGGCGCCGGATGCGACCATGGCGCCGACCACTTCCGGGAGGGTGCTCGATGACGACAACCGTGGGAACGACCGTGCGACACGGTCTCGGGATCATCGCGACGATCGTGCGGATCGTCGGTCTCGTGATCGTCGCGGTCCTGGTCGCGCACATCGTGCTGACCCTGCTCGAGGCGAACCCGGCCAACTTCCTGACCGAGTACGTCTCGTCCTGGGCCGGGCAGCTGAACCTCGGGCTCGGGAACCTGTTCGTGCCGGCGCAGCCGAAGCTGGCGGTGACGCTGAACTACGGCGTCGCGGCGATCCTCTGGCTGGTCCTCACGACGGTCGTGGTCCGGCTGCTGCGCCGGGTCTGACCCGCAGCCCCGCACACGACGACGGACGGGCCGGGTGGTCACCACCCGGCCCGTCGTCGTGCGCGTCTCAGGCGCGGCTCCGGGTGCGCGCGGCGAGGCCGGCGAGCGCCTCCGGGAAGATCCCCGCGGGCGGTGTGACCAGCCCGGCGCCGACCTGCCCCACACCCGCGACCCTCCCGGCCATCCCGGTGTTGATCTGCGGCAGCACGCCGGTGCGGCACACCTTCGTGACGTCGATGCCGCTGGGCACCCCGGCGAACTCCAGCACCGGAACGGTCCACCGCGGGTTCGTGCCGAGGGTGATCTCGCGCATCCGGCGGGTGGTGGCGAGGGCGTCCGGGACCGTGCCGCCCACGAGCCGCACGATCGCCGGCGCCGTGGCCATCGCGAAGCCGCCGATCCCCGCCGTCTCGGTGATGGCCGAGTCGCCGATGTCCGGGTTGGCGTCGTCCGGGCCGTAGTCGCCCAGGAACAGGCCGTCGGCGAGCTGGGCCGGTCCGGTGAACCACTCGTCGCCGGTGCCGGAGACCTGGATACCGAAGTCGGTGCCGTTGCGAGCCATCGCGACCACCATCGTGGACCCCTCGACGCCGCGCGCGGCGTCCAGCGCGAGCTTGCAGGCCGGCATGGCCAGGTTGAGGAAGAAGTGGTCGTTGCCGCCGACGAACCGCAGCGCAGCGGCGACGTCGTCGGCGGGGAAGCCGGCGGTCGCGGCCCCCGACACCAGCGCGGGGGACAGGTCGCGCAGCAGCATCAGGGTGCCGGCCCGGTTGCGGTTGTGTGCCTCGTCGCCCATCTGCAGCATCTGGGTGAGGATCGCGGTGACGTCGACCGGGGAACCGTGCTCGCGCACCGCCCGGACCGCCACGCGCAGCAGCGGGCCGAGGACGTCGCGCAGCCAGCGCAACCGGTCCAGCACCTCCGGTGCGTACGCGCCGTAGCGCAGCACCTTGCCGAGGCCCTCGTTGAGCGAGCAGTGGGTCCGCCGCCCGGTGGCGGGGTCCTCCAGCACGAACATCCACATGCTCGGGGTGACGACGCCGGCCATCGGGCCGACCGCCGAGCGGTGGTGGCAGGGTTCCAGCGACACCGAGGTCCCGGCCTCGAACAGGGCCGGTGCGTCGGTGGGGTCGTCGACCAGGCCCTCCAGCGCGGCCCCACCCATCAGCGCGCCGCGCAGCGGGCCCGAGGCCCGCTCCCAGGTGATCGGCGGGCCGGCGTGCAGGAACTGCCCCCGCTCCAGGCCGAGCACCTCGGCGGCGGGCGCGACATCGACCAGCGTCGCGGTCACGCCGAGCATCGCGGCGAGCGCCCGCTCGTTCGCCGCCCGGCGCAGCGGGTCGGTGGCCACGGTGACCAGGTCGTCGGCGGTGCCCGCCATCGGCGGCCGCCAGTCGACCCGGGTGACCGGGATCGCCTGTCCGGCGACGGCGTCGGCGAGCAGGTCGGTGCCGGCCGTCACGACGGCGTCGGGGGTCGCTGTGCTCACGGGGTGGCTCCGTTCCGGACGAGGTCGAGCGCCCGGCGGGTGGCCCGGGCGTTGGACCGGTGCACCTCGGCACCGGCGGCGACCAGCGCGTCGATCTGGCGGGGGAGGTCCTGCGGGTCGGCGTCCGTGCCGACGACGGTGACGACGACCGGGACCCCGGCTCCTGCCAGCGCCGGTGCCAGCGTCGCGGCCGGGTCGGGCTCGGCGCCGTGCCCCAGCACGACGTCGAGCAGCACGGCGGCGGTGTCCGGGTCGGCGAGCGCCTTCGCGAGGTGGTCCAGGCGCAGTGTCGGGTCGATCATCGGGTGCGCGCGGCCGGTGGTGTAGGCGTCGTCGCCGAAGTCGACGAAGGTGTGGCCCGTCCCGGGGTCGGCGGCCTCGGCGATCCGGGCCGCCTCGGTGGCGAGGGTGCCGCCGACGAACAGCCCGCGCAGGTACCGCCCGCCGGCCGCCGGACGGGCCGTGCCGTGCACCGGCCACTCCGGCACCGGGCGGCCGAGCCGCTCGAGGACCGCTTCGGCGGCGGCCGTCAGGTCCGGGCGACCCGGCCCGAGCAGGGCGAGCTCGACCGGCGTGTCCAGGGACCCGACGAACTCGCCGATCTCGTCGACCACGTCGTCCGCCGGTGGCTTGGACACCAGCGCGATCATCGCCACGGTCGGGTCGGCGTCCAGCCGGCGCAGCGCCTCCCGGGTGGCGAGCCCGCGGACCTGCGCCGAGAGGTCCCGGCCGCCGACGCCCAGCGCGGAGCCGACCCCGACGCCGGCGTGGTCGAGCAGGGCCAGCAGCTGCTGGGCGCCGGTCCCGGACGCCGCGACGACGCCGACCGGCCCGGGCGCGACGGTGTTGGCGAACCCCAGCCCCAGCCCGTGCACGACGGCCGTGCCGCAGTCCGGGCCCATCACCAGCAGGGAGCGTTGCGCGGCCGTCCGCTTCAGCGCGACCTCCTGCTCCACCGGCACGTTGTCGCTGAAGATCAGCACATCGCTGCCCGCGTCGAGCGCGTCCATCGCCTCGACCGTCGCGTGCGGTCCCGGGACCGAGACCAGCGCGATCGGTGCGGGGGAGCGGTCCAGCGCGGAGCCGGTGGTCCGTGGGGGTAGCGCGACGTCGGTGCCCTTCCGGGGCCGGTTCGCCTCCTGCAGCGCCTGATCCACTCCGGCCAGCACGGCGGGCAGCGCGTCCGGGCCCGCCTCCAGCCGGACCGCCACCAGCAGGTCGTTCGGCCCGGCGCCGGTGGGCACCTCGAAACCCATGCCCGCCAGGACGTCGACGTTCAGCGGGGTCGCCATGGCGACCTGGGCCGCGGCGACGCCGTCGAACCCCTGGACGGTCCGGCTCACGCGCAACAGCGTGACCGAGTCGGCGTAGGCGCCGGGCCTGACCTCGACATGGGTCGTCATGCGGCAACTCCTTCGGAGCGGTCGGGTACGGGCAGGCCGGGTGGTCCGGGGCGCAGGACGGCCAGGGCGAGGCGGGCGCCGTAGGCCATCCCGGTGCCGGAGCTGTGCCCGACACCCGCGAGCGCCGCCTCCGCGGCGGGCTCGGCGGGCGAGCCCAGCGCGGCGACGAACGCGGCGAACCGGGGGATCACCTCGCCGTCGAGCGCGCAGCGCAGCAGCGTGGCGGACAGCAGGGTCGTCCGGTGCAGGTGCGCGCGGACGGCCACGTCGACCGTGGTCGTGTCGGCTCCGGCGGCGCGGTGCAGCGCGAGCCAGCCGCACAGGACGTCGTCGCCGAGCGGGGTGAGGCCCTCGCCCCGGCCGACGAGGTCCCCCGCGGTGTCCGGGGTGACGGCCGTGGGCAGCCCGACGGCGGACATCCGGGCCGGCGCGGGCGGGGCGCCGGCCGGGAGGGCCGGCAACGAGGGGACACGGGTGTCGACCAACCGCCGGACGGCCAGCGGCTCGCCGTCCAGGTGCAGCACCCCGGCGCGCACGGCCGCGGTCCGCACGTCGAACCGTGCGACCCGCGAGTGCAGCGCGCACGGCACGGCGACGGCGCCGGCACCGGTGACGCCGAGGCACCCGTCGTCGAGCGCGAGGTACACCGCGTCCGGCCCGCGGTGCACGATCCGGACCGGGCCGTCCGGGGCCCGCCGGAGCCGGTCCCGGGCCCGGACGGGCGCGCTGACGGGGATCACAGTCTTCGACGCTAGCCTGGGCAACCCCGCGATCCGATGTTAACTTGTGCCACCTTCAGTGCCCGAGAGGGGCAACACTTGCTGAATGACGATCTCGCGGATCCGGAGTGGCCGGCCCGTGCCGCGCTCGCCCGGGTGGACGCCCTGCACACCGGCCTGACCCAGATCGCACTGGAGGGCGGGGACCTCGCCGGCATCGCGGCCGAGGTCGGCCGGGCGCTCGACGTCGGTGTCGCGTTCACCTCCACCGACGGCCGGGTGCGCGCCTCGGCGCTGTCCGCCGACGTGCACCGGCTGCTCGTCGAGCACGACCTGGTCGACCCGACCGGGCGGCTGCGGGTGGAGCGGATGGGTGCCGACGGCGTCGGCGTCGCCGGTGGGCAGGCCCGGACCCTGCGGGTGGCCGCCGGCGGCACGAACCTGGCCCGGCTGGTGTGCGTGCGCCGCGATGCCCGGCTCACCTCCGACGACGTGCACGCCATGGAACGTGCTGCCGCGGTGGCCGCGCTGCTGATCACCCGGGAGGAGGCGGTCACCGCGGTCGAGACGAAGTACCAGGGCGACTTCCTGCGCGACCTGCTGCTGCGTCGCACCGCCGACTCCGCCTACGTCGCCGAGCACGCCGCCACGTTCGGCTGGGACCTGCGCCGTCCGATGGTGGTCGTGTCCGCCGAGCTGGACCCGACCGACGAGCCGGTCTCCGGCGAGCAGCGCCGGGCCTGGCAGAAGAGGTTCGCGGCCGGGTGGCGGCAGGTCTGCCCGGTGCTCGGCCGGGGCATCCCGACCGTCGACTTCTCCTCCGAGGTCGTGACCCTGCTACCGGTCACCGGGGAGGGGGACACCGGCCCGGCGGGGCGGGACATCGTCCGGCGCGCGGTGACCGCGATGACGGGGGACAGGGGTGGGGGCCGTCGGCAGTTCTCGGCCGGGGTCAGCCGTCAGGTCGCCGGCGTCGACTCCCTGCCGGAGGCCTACGGGCAGGCCCGGCGCGCGGTCGAGGTGGGCCGGCGGATCTCCGGCGGGGGCAGCACGACCTTCTTCGACCAGCTCGGCCTGCACCGGCTCCTCGCGCTGCTCCCCGACCCCGCCGAGCTGCGCTCGTTCGTCCGGGACGCCCTCGGCCCGCTCGCCGAGCCCACGCCGGAGGCGGCCGAGTTGCGCGAGACGCTGCAGATCCTGATCGACACCAACTTCAACGTCGCCGAGGCCGCGCGGCTGCAGTTCTTCCACTACAACACGATGCGCTACCGGGTCTCGAAGCTCGAGCGGCTGCTCGGGCCGCTGGCCACCGACCCGAACCTGCGGCTCGACGTCGCGGTGGCGCTGCAGGGGCTGAAGATCGCGTTCTGAGGTCCGCGTCATCACTTCATGCCAACGGATCCGCGGACCAATCGGCAACGATCGCCGTCGAGGTGCGACCTGGGTCTCATTAGCTTGAGTGGATTCGTTGAGTGGATCCGCGAGGCACCGAACCGGAGGGACCCGAGATGTCGATGTTCACGTGGGAGGTGGTCGACCCCGCTCCGGGCCAGCCGGTCGGAGCCCGTCAGCGGCTCCCGTGGGGGAAGACCGTCGGACTCGGCGTCCAGCACGTCGTCGCGATGTTCGGCGCGACGTTCGTTTTCCCGGTGGTGATGGGGCTCGACCCGAACCTCGCCATCCTGTTCTCCGGGCTCTGCACGATCCTGTTCCTGGTCGTCTGCAGGAACCGGGTCCCCAGCTACCTCGGCACCAGCGCCGCGTTCGTGGGCGGGGTCGCGGCGATCCGGGCGCTCGGCGGAGACTCCGCGGACGTGACCGGTGCGATCCTGCTCTCCGGGGTGGTGCTGCTCCTCGTCGGCGTCTTCGTGCACTTCGCCGGGCCGCGGCTGCTGCACGCGGTACTGCCGCCTTCGGTCACCGGCGCCGTCGTCATGCTGATCGGGTTCAACCTGGCCCCGGTGGTCGCCAGCGTCTACTGGACGGTCGACCAGTGGAGCGCACTGCTCACCGCGACCTTCCTAGTGTTCGCCGCGGTGCTCTTCCCGGGATTCTGGGGCCGGATCGCGGTGTTCCTCGCGCTGGTCTTCGGCTTCGTGCTCTCGTTCCTGTCCGACCTGATGTTCGGGCCGATCACCTCCTGCGGCGGCGACGGCTGCACGCCCGAGCCGCACCCGCGCGTCACCTTCGACGGGCTCGGCGACGCCGCCTGGTTCGGCCTGCCGAGCGGCACCCTGGACGACGGCGTGGCCGCCGTGCACGCGCCGAGCTTCTCCCTGGTGTTCTTCCTGCTGGTGGTGCCGGGCGTGATCGCGCTGATCGGCGAGAACCTGGGCCACGTCAAGGCGGTCGCCGAGATGACCGGCGACGACCTCGATCCCTACATGGGACGCGCGCTCGGCGCCGACGGCGCCGCGACCGCCCTGGCCAGCCTGTTCGGCGGGTCCCCGACGACCACCTACGCCGAGAACATCGGCGTCATGGGCGCGACCCGGGTGTACTCCACCGCCGCGTACTACGTGGCGGCCGTCGCGGCGATCGGCCTCGGCCTCTGCCCGAAGTTCGGGGTGCTGGTCGCCGCCATCCCGGGCGGCGTGCTCGGTGGAATCACCCTGGTGCTCTACGGGATGATCGCCCTGGTGGGCGCCAAGATCTGGGTGGAGAACGGCGTCGACTTCGGGGGACCCCGCAACCTCGTCGGCCTCGCGGGAGGACTCGTCGCCGGCATCGGAGGCGTCGCGCTGGACTTCGGCAACGGCTTCGAGATCGGCGGCATCGCGCTCGGGACGGTCCTGGTGCTCGTCTACTTCCACGCGGTGGGGCTGCGCTCCCGCAGGCGTGCCGCGACCGACGAGGAGGTGACCTCGGAACCGTGAAACCCGCGCCCTTCGACTACGTCCGGCCCGGCGGGATCACCGACGCCGTCGCCGCGCTGTCCACACCGGACAGCAAGGTGATGGCCGGCGGTCAGAGCCTGGTCCCGCTGCTCTCGATGCGGCTGGCCGCGCCGTCGATGGTCGTCGACATCAACGGCCTGCCCGGCCTGGACGCGATCACCGTGACCGGGGACGGAGTGCACGTCGGTGCGCTCGCCCGGCACACCGCGGTGCTGGAGTCGTCCGCCGTCGCCCGGAGCCAGCCGCTGGTCCCGATGGCCCTCGCGCACGTCGCGCATCCCACGATCCGCAACCGCGGGACGACCGTCGGTTCGCTGGTGCACGCCGATGCCTCCGCCGAGATGCCGGTGGTGCTGAGCCTGCTCGGCGGGTCGCTGGACGTCGAGGGGTCGTCCGGACGGCGCACGATCGCCGCGGCGGAGCTGTTCACCGGCCCGCTGGAATCGTCGGTGCGGCCGGACGAGATCGCCGTCTCGGCGTTCTTCCCGGCGCTGCCGGCGGGTGCCGGGGTCGCCTTCGACGAGATCGCCCGCCGGCACGGCGACTACGCCCTGGTCGGTGCGGCGGCCATGGTCGAGGGCGAGGAGATCCGGGTCGGCTACCTGTCGGTGAGCGATGTCCCGGCCGTCGTCGACCTGACCGGGGTCGCGCCGGAGGACCGGGCCGACGCGGCGCTGGAGCACCTCGACCCGATCGGTGACATCCACGCCACCGCGGCCTACCGGCGGCAGCTGGTCCGGATCCTGACCGACCGGGTCGTGGCCGCCGCGACCGCGAACGTGAAGGGAGCCACGCGATGAGCGAGACGCTGCACCAGGTCCGGCTGCGGGTGAACGGGCTACCGCACGAGATCCGGGTACCCGCGCGGCGGCTGCTGTCCGACGCGCTGCGCCACGACCTGGGCCTCACCGGCACGCACGTCGGCTGCGAGCACGGGGTCTGCGGCGCCTGCACGATCCTGCTCGACGGCGAGCCCGTCCGGGCCTGCCTGATGCCGGCCGTGGCGGCCCAGGCCTACGAGATCACCACCGTCGAGGGGCTGGCGGAGCCGGACGGCGCGCTCTCGCCGGTGCAGCAGGCGTTCGCGGAGTGCCACGGGCTGCAGTGCGGTTTCTGCACGCCCGGCTTCCTGACGACGATCACTGCCGGGCTGCGCCGCGACCCGTGCCCGACGCACGAGCGGGCCCGGGACATGATCGCCGGGAACCTCTGCCGGTGCACGGGCTACCAGAACATCGTGCGAGCGGTGGAGCGAGCAGCGACCATCGGGTCGGAGCGGGCGGCGGAGATCGGGGCCTCGTCGTGACCACGAAGCTGATGGGACAGCCCGTACAGCGGGTCGAGGACCAGCGCTTCCTGCGCGGCGGCGGCCGCTACGTCGACGACGTGGCGGCGGGCCCCGGCACCCTGCACGCGGCGGTGCTGCGCAGCCCGCACGCGCACGCCCGGATCGTCGACATCGACGTCTCCGGGGTCCTCGACGTCGAGGGCGTGCACGCGGTCTACACCTACGACGACCTGACCGGCCCGATGGCCGAGCCGCTGCCGGTCCTCATCCCGCACCCCGCGCTCACCCGGGGCCGGACCCAGTACGCGCTGGCCCGCGACGAGGTGAACCACGTCGGCGAGGCGATCGCGTTCGTCGTCGCCGACGACCGCTATGTGGCCGAGGACGCCGTCGACCGGATCGTCGTCGAGTACGAGACGCTGCCCGCCGTCGTCGGCGTCGAGGCGGCCCGGGCGGCGGAGCGCCTGGTGCACGACGACGTCCCGGGCAATGTCGGCGCCCGGCTGGAGCAGACCGTCGGCGACGCCCCGGCCGCGATCGCCGCGGCGCCGCACCGGCTCGAGCTGGACCTGGAGATCGAGCGCAGCGCGTGCATGCCGATGGAGGGCCGCGGCACCGTGGCCCGCTGGGACCCCGACGCCGGCCGGCTCGTCCTGTGGACCTCCACCCAGAGCTCCACCGGTGTCCGTGCCGCGGTCGCCGCGAAGCTCGGCCTGGACATCGGGCGGGTCGACGTGATCACCCCGGACGTCGGCGGCGGGTTCGGTGTCAAGATCGTGCACCCGTGGCCGGAGGAGCTGCTGGTCCCGATGGCCGCCCGCGCGCTGGGCCGGCCGGTGAAGTTCGTCGAGGACCGGCGCGAGCACTTCGTCTCCTCGGCGCACGAGCGCGGGCAGGTCCAGCACGTCGAGGTCGGGTTCGACGACGACGGCAGGCTGCTCGGCCTGGACGTCGAGTTCTGGCACGACCACGGCGCCTACACGCCGTACGGGCTGATCGTCCCGATCATCACCTCGACCCAGCTGCTCGGCCCGTACAAGCCCGGCGCCTACCGGGTGGCGTTCGAGTCGCTCTACACGAACACCGTGATCGTCACGCCGTACCGCGGAGCCGGCCGCCCGCAGGGCTGCTACGCCATGGAACGCACGATGGACGCGATCGCGGCGTACCTGGGGCGGGACCGCACCGAGGTGCGGGCGGCGAACTTCATCCAGCCGCACGAGTTCCCCTACGACCACGGCCTGATCTTCCAGGACGGTCGGGCGCTGGAGTACGACTCCGGCGACTACCCGGCGTCGCTGGAGAAGCTGCGCAAGCTGATCGGCTGGGACGAGTTCGCCCAGTTCCGCCGCGAGTGCGCCCAGCAGGGCCGGCGGGTCGGGATCGGGCTGGCCTGCTACGTCGAGGGCACCGGCGTCGGCCCGTACGAGGGCGCGCACGTGCACGTCGAGACCACCGGCAGGGTCAAGGTCGCGACCGGCCTGACCACCCAGGGGCAGAGTCACGAGACGGCGTTCGCCCAGATCGTCGCGGACGAGCTGGGGGTGCCGTTCGCCGACGTCGAGGTGGTCACCGGAGACACCCGCCGGATGCCGTACGCCGTGGGCACGTTCGCGTCCCGGGCCGCGGTGATGAGCGGCTCGGCGATCTTCAAGGCGGCCCGCCGGACGAAGGAGAAGGCGCTGCGGCTGGCCGCCGAGGCGCTGGAGGCCTCGGTCGACGACCTGGAGATCGTCGAGGGGGTGGTGGGTGTGCGCGGCACGGGCCGGTCGATCCCGCTCGGGACGCTGTCGGTGCTGTCCAACCCGCTGCGCTACGCCTTCGACGAGGCATCGAAGGCCGCCACCCAGTTCTCGGTCGGTGACGCCGACGCGCCGCCGGTCGCCGAGGGCGAGGAGCCCGGTCTGGAGGGCAAGGACTTCTACAGCCCGGAGCACGCCACGTTCGCCTCCGGCATGCACGCGGCGATCGTCGAGACCGACCCGGACACCGCCGAGATCCGGATCCTGCGCTACGCCGTCGTGCACGACTGCGGGAGCTTGATCAACCCGATGGTCGTCGAGGGGCAGATCCACGGCGGGGTGGCCCAGGGGATCGGCGGCGCGCTGTACGAGCGGATGGCCTACGACGGGTCAGGGCAGCTGCTCAACGCGTCCTTCATGGACTTCCTGATGCCCTACGTCAGCGAGATCCCGGACGGGATCGACATCGACCACCTGGAGACGCCGTCCCCGCTGAACCCGCTCGGGATCAAGGGAGCCGGCGAGGCGGGGGTCATCCCGGTCTCGGCGGTGATCGCCGCCGCCGTCGAGGACGCGGAGGGCATCCCGGTCACGGCGATGCCGATCTCGCCGTCCGACCTGCACACCCTTCGGGAGGAACACCGCTCATGAAGATCAGCGGGACCGACGTCGTACCGCACCCGGTCGAGAGCGTGTGGGACGCACTGCTCGACCCCCGGGTACTGGTCACCACCATTCCCGGCTGCGAGAAGCTGGAGGCCACCGGCGACAACGAGTACGCGATGACGGTCACCGCGGGTGTCGCCGCGGTCAAGGGCAGCTACTCGGGCAGCTGCGCGCTGTCCGACCTGAAGCAGCACGAGTCGCTGGTGATGACGGTGCAGGGGGCCGGCGGGCCGGGCACGATCACCGCGGTCGTCGACGTCGGTTTCGACGACCTCGGCGCGGAGGGCACCCGGATCTCCTACGCCGCCGACGCGACCGTCGGCGGCGTGATCGGCGGGGTCGGGCAGCGGATGCTGGCGAGCGTGTCGAAGCGACTGGCGGCCGAGTTCTTCGGCAACGTCGGCGCCGTGATCGCCGCGCCCACGGCGGTGCCGGTCGAGGGGTCCGGCTCCGTCACCACCGGTGCGCCGGTCCCCGCCGGCCGGGACGCCGACACCGCGCCGACCGCACTCGTCGGGGGGCCCCGGTACACCGCCCCGACCACCCGGCCGGGCGTCCACACGGGACCCGCCGCGGGCGCCGCCGGGCCGGACGACCTCACGAAGGGCATCGGGATCGGTGCCGCGGTGGCGCTGCTCGGCGTGCTGGTCGGCGCCGCGATCGGGCGGCGCCGGTGACCGGCGCGGGGCGCGCGTTGTCGGTGGACTCGACCGCCCGCGAGCAGGCCGCCGCGCTGCGCACCAGGGACGTCTCGGCGCGCGAGCTGCTGGAGCTGCACCTCGACCGGATCGCCGAGCGGAACCCGGAGCTGAACGCGGTCGTCTCGCTGGATCCGGGACGGGCCCGTGCCACCGCGGCCGCCGCCGACGAGGCCCTCGCCTCCGGTGCGGACCCGGGCCCGCTGCACGGGCTGCCGTTCGCGTTCAAGGACACCCACGACGCCGCCGGCTGGCGCACCACCTACGGTTCGCCGCTGTTCGCCGAGCACGTCCCGGACGCCGACGAGTTGATCGTCGAGCGGATCCGGCGGGCCGGGGCGGTGCCGATCGGCAAGACCAACGTGCCGGAGTTCGCGGCCGGCTCGCACACGTTCAACCCGGTCTTCGGCACCACGCTCAACCCGCACGACCCGTCCCGGTCGGCGGGCGGCTCGTCCGGCGGCGCGGCGTGCGCGCTGGCGTCCGGGATGGTGCCGCTGGCCGAGGGCTCGGACATGGGCGGCTCGCTGCGCAACCCGGCGTCGTTCTGCGGGGTGGTGGGGCTGCGGCCGTCCTGGGGACGGGTGCCGGAGTGGCCGCAGGCCAACATGTGGGAGACGACGAGCACCGGCGGCCCGATGGCCCGCACCGTCGATGACCTGGCGCTGCTGCTGTCGGCGCTGGCCGGGCCGGATCCGCGGGCGCCGCACGCGCTCGGCGACCCGGGTGCGACGTTCGCACCACCGCTGGAGCCGGCGCCGCTCGCCGGGCTGCGGGTGGCGCTCTCGCCCGACCTGGGCGGCGCCTTCGCGGTCGACGCCGAGGTGGGTGCGGTGGTCGAGGCAGCCGGGACCGCGCTGGCCGGGGCGGCGGCGTCGGTCGGCTCGGCCGTTCCCGACCTGACCGGCGCCGACGAGTGTTTCCGGACCCTGCGTGCCTGGCACTTCCAGGCCCGCTTCGGTGACCTGCTCGCCGAGCACCCGGAGCAGTTCAAGGCCTCGCTCGCCGCGAACATCCGGGCCGGCGAGACCCTGACCGGCCCGGACGTCGCGCTCGCCTACCGGCAACGGACGGCGCTGGCGCAGCGGATGCGGGAGTTCTTCGCCGAGCACGACGTGCTGGTGCTGCCGGTGTCCCAGGTGCCGCCGTTCCCGGCCGACCAGGAGTTCCCGACCGCGATCGACGGGCGGCCGATGGAGTCCTACCTGGACTGGATGCGGTCGGCGTACCTGATCACCGTCACCGGCTGTCCGGCGATCTCGGTGCCGTTCGGGACGACGCCGGACGGGCTGCCGGTCGGGATCCAGATCGTCACCCGGCACGGCGCCGACCGGTCCCTGCTGGAGGTCGCCGCCGCCGTGGAGCAACTGACCGGGTAGGGCGCCGGTCACGACGGCGACCGGGCCCCCATCGACGCGATCCATGGGCAACGGCACACCAGCGCTGTTCGATCTCCGCAGAACAGCCAGGCGCTCCGTTGACCATGACGACGGGTGCCGGACGTCTCGATTGCCGGGGTGCTCCACGTCGATAGCCGTGTGATCGGCTCCCGGCTGGGCGATCACTGCCAATAACTGAGTGCTCCTACGGCAAAGATTGCCATGTCCGGGTGTCTCCTCCGCGGGTTGAATCGAGCCGTGCCCAAGCAGGGCCACCACGCCCCGGCAGCAGGAGGACCAGGCATGACCCGGCGCATCCGGATCGGCATCGACACCGGTGGCACGTTCACCGACGTCGTCGCCTTCGACGAGGAGGCGGGCGAGCTCGTCACCACCAAGACGCCGTCCACCCCCGCCAACCCGGCCGACGGGTTCCTGGCCGGTATCGACAAGGTCCTCGGACTGTTTGCCGAGCGGAGCGCAGGCGGAGCGAGCATCAGCGCCGCTCACGGGTCGGCGATCGAGGCCGTCAGCCACGGCACCACGGTCGCGACCAACCAGCTCCTCGAGGGCAAGGTCGATCGGCTCGGTTTCATCACCACGGCCGGCTACGAGGCGATGCTGGAGATCGCCCGCCAGTCCGTGCCGGACGGCTACGGCAACTCCTACTTCTGGGTCAAGCCGAGCCGGATCGTGCCCCGGGACCTGGTCAAGGGCGTCGAGGGACGGCTCGACCACGCCGGCGCGCAGGTCCGCCCCTTCGACGAGGCGGGGGCCCGGACGGTCGCCCGCTGGTTCCGCGACCGCGGCGTGAACACCCTCGGCGTCTGCTTCCTGCACGCCTACGCCGAACCCTCGCACGAGCAGCGGATGCGGCAGATCCTCGTCGAGGAGCACCCCGAGGCCGTCGTGTCGCTGTCCAGCGAGGTGTTGCGCGAGTACCGCGAGTTCGAGCGGGCCACGACGGTGCTGGTGGACGCGGCGGTCAAGCCGCGGCTCTCGGCGTACGTCGGCAACATCAAGAACCGGCTCGCCGAGTACGGCGACCGCGAGATCCCGTTCTACGTCATGAAGTCCAACGGTGGCGTGCTCTCCGCCGACGAGGTCGTCCACCAGCCGATCACCACCGTCCTGTCCGGACCGGCGGCCGGCGCGCTCGGCGCAGCGCTGATCGCGAAGGAAGCCGGGTTCGACAAGGTGCTGACCTCCGACGGCGGCGGCACCTCCACCGACGTCTCGGTGGTGATCGACGGCGAGCCGACGCTGACGACCGAGGGCACGGTCGGCCGGTTCCCGTCCAAGATCCCGATGATCGACGTCGTCACGGTCGGCGCCGGTGGTGGCTCCATCGCCTGGATCTCGCCGGAGGGCACCCTCAAGGTGGGCCCGCACTCGGCGGGCGCCGACCCGGGCCCGCTCTGTTACGGCAAGGGCGGCACCGAGGTGACCATCACCGACGCGCACGTGTTCCTCGGCCGCATCCCGCCGCACCTGCTCGGGGGCGAGATCGGGCTCGACGTCGACGCCGCCCGCGCCGGCATCGAGACCCTGGCCAAGGAGCTCGAGCTGAGCCCGGAGGCGTGCGCCACCGGCATCCTGGAGATCTCCGCCTGGAACCAGGCGAACGCGTTGCGCCAGGTCACGGTCAAGCGTGGCCTGGACGTCCGCGACTTCGCGCTCACCACGTTCGGCGGGTCCGGGTCGCTGCTGCTGTGCCGGCTGGTCGACGTGCTCGGCGTCCCGACCGTGCTGGTCCCGCCGAACCCGGGCAACGTCTCCGCGTTCGGGCTGCTCACCGTCGACGTCAAGAACGACTACGTGCAGACCCACGTCGCGCTGGCCGAGAGCCTCGATCCCGCCGACGTCGCCCGGATCGTCGACGACCTCACCGGGCAGGCCACGGCGGCGCTGAGCCGGGAGGGGTTCGCTCCCGAGCAGCACGGGTTCGTCCGGACCGCGGACCTGCGCTACTTCGGACAGGCCTTCGAGGTGCGGGTCCCGATGCCGGACGGGTCGGTGACAGCGTCCACGTTGGACACGGTCGCGGAGGCGTTCCACGCCGCGCACCGCACGCTGTACGGCTACGACTTCGCCGGGGACCCCGGCCAGCAGGTCGAGTGGGTCAACCTGCGCGTCTCCGGGATCGGGCCGATCCGCCGCCCCGAGATCGCCCGCCTCGACCTGGTCGCCGACCCGGCCGTCACCGAGGTCTCCCGGCGGCCGGTGTGCTTCGACGCCGCCGACGGCTTCGTCGACACGCCCGTCCACCGGCGTTCCGACCTGGTGCCCGGCGCGGTCGTCGACGGGCCGGCGATCGTCGAGGAGTTCGGCTCCACCGTGCCGCTGCACCCCGGCTTCACCGCCCGCATCGACGCGTACCGCAACATCATCGTGACCCGGGAGGCCACGCAGTGAACACCGTGACCGCAGAGAGCCGGCGGGCCCCGACAGAGTTCCCCTTCGGCCCGCTCACCGGCGACGCCGGCGCGAGCGCCGACCCCGTGCTCGTCGAGATCGTGCAGGGCTCGCTGGCCAGCGTGGAGATGGAGGTGGAGACCGCCATCGCCCGCACCAGCCGCAGCCCGATGATCCGCGACGCGCACGACTTCCGCGCCGGGATCCACGACCGCAGGCTGCGCAAGCTCACCGGCCGCTCCTACTCCGCGCTGGTGCACCCGATCGCCCGCGAGTTCGGAATCGAGGAGATGCGCGAGGGCGACGTCTTCTTCCACAACGACGTCTACCGCTCCGAGGGCGGCATCGGGCACCTGCCCGACCTGTGCGTGACCGTCCCGGTCTTCGCCGGGCCGTCCGGCGCCCGCCGGGTGGTCGCCTTCGTCCAGGCGTTCGGGCATCACGACGACATCGGCGGCGCCGTCCCCGGCTCCATGCCCTCGAACGCGACCAGCGTGTTCTCCGAGGGACTCATGGTCCCGCCGATCCGGCTGTGGGACGCGGGCGTCCCCAACCGGGCCGCTCTGGCGATCATGACCCGGAACTCGCGGATGCCCGAGTCGCTGTCCGCCGACCTCGACGCCGAGTGCTCGGCCTGCCTGATGGGGGCGCGGCGGCTCGGCGAGCTGTTCGACCGCTACGGCGTCGAGACCGTCGAGTCCTGCTTCGACGCGATCATCTCCCGCACCACGGAGACCTACCGCCGGGAGATCCTCGGCCGGATCCCGGTCGGCACCTGGACCTGGGAGGACTACGCCGAGCACGACGGCGTCGACGAGCCGCAGCTGCACACCCAGCGGATCACGCTGACCCGCACCGGCCCCGACGACCCGGACGGCGAGCGGCTGATCCTCGACTTCGCCGGCACCTCACCGCAGGCCAAGGGCCCGATCAACCACTGCGGTGACTACTCCGACGGCGTCTTCCTGAAGAAGTGGCTGGCGCCGATCCTGCGCAACCTCGCCGACTCCCCGGAGCGGATGGCCGAGCTCGACGTCAACGAGGGCATCGTGCCGCTGATCGAGATGCGCTTCCCGCCGCCCGGGACGCTGCTCACCCCGATCTTCCCGGCACCGACCAACGCCCGCACGTTCGTCATCCTGCGGCTGCTCGGCGTGCTGGCCGGCGTCGTCGCCAAGGCGGTCGACGGGGAGATGCCCGCCGACCAGGAGACGATCCGCTACACCGGCGTCTACGGCGAGGACTTCGACGGCCGCCCGTACCTCATGCGCGAGGTGCTCGGCGGCGGCTCCGGCGGCCGCTACTACGCCGACGGCGAGGACACCATCCACGTCGTCCCGGACTCGCGGAACCTGCCGACCGAGTTCACCGAGGCCCGGTTCCCGTTCCGGGTGGAGTCGCTGTCGCTGGCCGTCGACTCCGGCGGCCCGGGCGAGTTCCGCGGCGGGCTCGGCTACGAGAAGCACATCCGGATGCTCAAGGACGCCCACTTCATGTCCATCGCGGACCGGTCGATCCTGGCCTGCTGGGGCGTGAAGGGCGGCAAGGCCGGGCACCCGTTCCAGGTCGTCATCGACCCGGGCGGACCCGACGAGCGCGAGGTCGACGCGCTCGCCGACGCCGAGCCGGTCGCCACCGGCGAGGTGATCCGGATCCGCACCACCGGGGGCGGGGGCTGGGGCGACCCGCTCGCCCGCGCGCCGGAGGCTGTCGTGCGGGACGTCGTGTGGCGCAAGGTGTCACCCGAGGCGGCGTTCGCCGACTACGGCGTGGTGCTCACCGGCTCGCTCGACGACGACACCCTGGCTCATGACGCCACCGCCACCGCCACCGAGCGCGCCGGCCGATCCGCCTGGTCCAAGACCGACGACGCCTTCTTCGACCGTGGCCCCGGCTACGCAGCTCTCGCCGCCGGCGCTCCCCACGCCGAGGTCGACCGGCTCTGAGCCCTGACCACCGGGACCGGGGCGCGACAGCCGATCAGCACGCTTGTGTCCTGGGCAGGGGAACGTGCGGCCCGCGGCGAGCCGGGGCGACGTAGGAGAGGAGTGGGTGCCGTGCTGCGGGTGGCGATCCCCGGGGGCAACGGGAAGACGGGGCGGGCGGTCGCGGCGGCCCTGCGCGAGCGCGGTGCCACGGCCGTTCCGCTGGGGCGCGGCGACCGGGTCGGTGCGGCCGCGGCCGGGTGCGACGCTGCGTACCTGATCGCCCCGAACATGCATCCGGACGAGCCCGCACTGATCGCCGGACTGCTCGACGAGCTGAAGGCCGCGGGCGTCGGGCGGGTCGTCCACCACTCGGTGGCCTCGCCGTACGCCCCGGACATGCCGCACCACCTGGGCAAGGCACGGGCCGAGGATCTCGTCCGCCGGTCCGGTCTGCGCTGGACGATCCTGCAGCCGGGCGCCTACCTGCAGAACCTCGACGTCACCGGACCGGTCCGGGTGCCCTACGACGTCGACGCCGTCTTCGGCTTCGCCGATCTGGCCGACGTCGCGACGGCCGCCGCCACCGTGCTGCTCGAACCCGGCCACGACGGCGCGACCTACGAGCTCGCGTCCCGCACGGCCACCGTCGCCCAACTGGCCGCCGAGGCCGGTGTCACCGCCGAGCGGATTCCCGGGCCCTCCGGCGCCGGGGAGTGGCTCGATGCGATGTTCGCCTACTACGACCGGTACGGCCTGCCGGTCGGCACCCGCACGCTCGCCGCCCTGCTCGACCGCTGAGCACGGCGCCGGCGCCCGCACGTCACGGCGGGTCCGGCTCATCTCACGACAAGGACGGCACCGCCGTGACCCAGCCCTTCCGGCACGCGCTCGCGTGCTGCCGGCGATTCGGCAACACTTGCCAGCGATCCGGCCGACTTTCCGTCTTCGGTGACGGTGATCCAGGTCGCACGGCGAACCTAGGTTCGTCGTCATGAGGGTTCTGCTGGCGCTGGGCGGCAACGCGATGACCGCCGCCGACGGCCGCGCCCGGCCCGAGGACCAGGTCGCCGCGGCCCGGGTCGCGGCGGACGCCGTCGCCGGACTGCTGGCCCGCGACGTCGACGTGGTGCTCACCCACGGCAACGGCCCGCAGGTCGGCAACCTGCTGGTGAAGAACGAGCTGGCCGCGTCGGTCGTCCCGCCGGTCCCGCTGGACTGGTGCGGCGCGCAGACCCAGGGGACGCTCGGCTTCGTCCTGACCACCGCGCTCGACGCGGCGCTGGCCGGCCGCGGGATCGACCGGCGCACCGCCGCCGTCGTCACCCGCACCGTGGTCGCCGCCGACGACCCCGGTTTCAGCCACCCGACCAAGCCGATCGGCCGCTACCTGCCCGCCGACGAGGCCGCGGTGCTGGCCGGGCACGGCCAGCACTGGGAGGACCGCGGCGAGCGCGGGTGGCGCCGGGTCGTCGCCTCGCCGGAACCACGCGAGATCGTCGACGGGCCCGCGATCCGGGCACTCGTCGACGCCGGGTTCGTCGTCGTCGCGGGGGGTGGCGGCGGGATCCCGGTGGTGCGGGCCGGTGACGGGTCACTGCACGGCGTCGAGGCGGTCATCGACAAGGACCTCGGTGCCGCGCAGCTGGCCCGCACCGTGCACGCCGACGTGCTGGTCATCGGCACCGACGTGGCGCGGGCGGTGCTGCGCTTCGGCACCCCGTCGGCCGAGCCGCTGGGCGTCGTGCCGGTGGAGAAGATGCGCGCCCACGCCGCCGAGGGGCACTTCGCCGGCGGCTCCATGGGGCCCAAGGTCGACGCCGCCTGCCGGTTCGTCGAGCACGGCGGCACCCGGGCCGTCATCACCGATCTGGAACACCTGACGGAGTCGCTCACCGGCGACTCCGGAACCGTCGTCGTCCCGTCCTGAGAGGAGTCGTCATGCCCGACGCCATCGAGGTGCGCAAGGTCCCGATCCACTCCGTCGCCGACGCGAGCGAGCTCGCGGCGCTGATCGACTCGGGGACGCTGCGGGCCGAGCGGGTCGTCGCGATCATCGGCAAGACCGAGGGCAACGGCGGGGTCAACGACTACACCCGGATCATCGCCGATCGCGCCTTCCGCGAGGTCCTCATCGAGAAGGGCGCCCCGGCCGAGCAGGTCAAGGAGGTCCCGATCGTCTGGTCCGGCGGCACCGACGGCGTGATCAGCCCGCACGCGACGATCTTCGCGACCGTCCCGCCGGAGGAGGCCACCCGCTCCGACGAGCCGCGCCTGACCGTCGGCTTCGCGATGAGTGAGCAGCTGGCCCCGGAGGACATCGGCCGCACCCCGATGATCACCAAGGTGGCCGACGCCGTGCACGCGGCGATGAAGCGGGCCGGCATCACCGACCCGGCCGACGTGCACTACGTGCAGACCAAGACCCCGCTGCTGACCATCAACACCATCCGCGACGCGCACGCGCGCGGGCAGACGACCCGGCTCGACGAGCCGCACGGATCGATGGACCTGTCCAACGGCTGCACCGCGCTCGGCGTCGCCGTGGCGCTCGGCGAGACCGGGATGCCGACCGACGACGACGTCATGCGCGCCCGCGACCGGTACTCGTCGGTGGCGTCGTGCTCATCCGGGGTGGAGCTGGACCGGGCACAGGTCGTCGTCGTGGGCAACGCCCGCGGGGTCGGCGGCCGTTACCGGATCGGGCACTCGGTCATGAACGACGCCCTGGACGCCGACGGCATCTGGAACGCGATCCGGGATGCCGGGCTGGAGCTGCCGGAGCGCCCGCACGCCTCCGACCTGGGCGACCGGCTGGTGAACGTGTTCCTCAAGTGCGAGGCGTCGCAGGACGGCACCGTCCGCGGCCGGCGCAACGCCATGCTCGACGACTCCGACGTGCACTGGCACCGTCAGATCAAGTCCTGCGTCGGTGGGGTCACCGCGGCCGTCACCGGTGACCCGGCCGTGTTCGTGTCGGTGTCCGCGGCGCACCAGGGGCCGGAGGGCGGGGGTCCGGTCGCCGCCATCGTGGACCTGGGGTGAGCGACTGCCCGGCCGTCTCGTGCTGCGGGGCGGACCGGGTCGGCGAGCGCGGACCACCGGACGAGGAGGAGCACATGGCGACCGCCGAACGGCCCGCTCCGGCCTCGTCCGGGTACCTCGACGCGGTGCTCGACCCGGGGTCGTTCCGCTCGTGGGACGCGCCGGCCGGCACCCCGGCCGGCGCCGACCCCGCATACCGGGCCGAGCTGTGCCGGGCCCGGGTGGCCGCCGGGACCGACGAGTCGGTGATCACCGGCGAGGGCCTCGTGGACGGCGACCCCATCGCCGTGGTCTGCAGCGAGTTCGGCTTCCTCGCCGGCTCGGTCGGCACGGTGGCGGCCGGCCGGATCGTGGCCGCCGCGGAGCGCGCCACGACCGCCCGGCTCCCGCTGCTGCTCGCACCCGCCTCGGGCGGGACCCGGATGCAGGAGGGGACGCCCGCGTTCCTCGCGATGAGCACGATCGCGCGGCAGGTCGGCGCGCACCGCCGGGCCGGCCTACCGGTCGTCGTCCACCTGCGGCACCCGACGACCGGGGGCGCGTTCGCGTCCTGGGGGGCGCTGGGGTCGGTGACGTTCGCCGAGCCCGGTGCGCTCGTCGGATTCCTCGGCCCGCGGGTGTACGAGGCACTGCACGGCCGGCCGTTCCCGCCCGGCGTGCAGACCGCGGAGAACCTGCACGCCCACGGCCTGGTGGACGGGGTGCTCGGCGCCGGTGAGCTGGCTCCGGTGCTGTGCCGGGTGATCGGGCTGACCCGGCACGCCCCGGCCCGACCGGGCCCGCCGCCGCAGCACCGGTCGGAGCCGCAGCACCGGCCGGGACCAGAGGCCGGGGCGTGGACGTCGATCACCGCGACCCGTCGGCCGGACCGCCCGGGCGTCCGTGACCTGCTCGCGGCGGCCCGGGACACCGTGCTGCTGCACGGAACCGGTGCGGGGGAGACCGCGGCCGCCACCCTGCTGTGCCTGACCCGGATCGGGAGGTCCGCGTGCGTGCTGGTCGGACAGGACCGGACGGCCGAACGCGCGGTCGGGTCGGCCGACCTGCGGGTCGCCCGGCGCGGGATGGCCCTGGCCCGCGAGCTGCGCCTGCCGCTGGTGACCGTCGTGGACACCCCCGGCGCGGAGCTGAGCCCGGAGGCCGAGCAGGGAGGGCTCGCCGGGGAGATCGCCCGCTGCCTGGCCGAGCTGTCCGAGCTGCCGGCACCGGTGGTGTCGGTGCTGCTGGGGCAGGGCGGCGGTGGCGCCGCGCTGGCGCTGCTGCCCGCCGATCGGGTCCTGGCGGCACGGCACGCCTGGCTGACCCCGTTACCTCCGGAAGGGGCCGCCGCGATCGTGCACGGGACCGCGGACCGGGCCGGCGAGACCGTCGCCGGGCAGCGGGTGCGCAGCACCGATCTGGCCGAGCTCGGTGTCGTGCACCGGATCGTGGACGAGCTCCCGGACGCCGCCGACGAGCCGGCGGAGTTCGTCTCCCGGACGATGGCCGCGCTCGCCGAGGAGATCCCGGTCGCGGCCGCCGGGCCGCGACACCCGCGGGTGCCCAGCGCCACTCCCTGACCGTCCGGCGTGCCGCCGGGGGCTGCCGGCGGGTGTTCGCCGACGTCTCCCGTACCGGCAGGCAGCGTTACTGCAGCGCACGCCGCGGCGACACCGACGCCGTCCGCCGGCCACCGAGAACGCGGCGCGGCCTAGCAGGGGAGGGCGCCGTACCGCACGACCGTGTGGGGTGGGTCATCGAGGCTGCCCCAGAGCCTGAAATCGGAGGCCCCGCGCCGGTAGTGTGCCGTTCCGACCAGCGTCGCCGGTGCGCCACCACGGTCACCGGCGGCCCAGAAGAGAGAGCACCCGACGGCTCCGACACCCGGAGCCAGGACAGGAGGTCGGCGTGGCCCTCGTCGTGCAGAAGTACGGCGGATCGTCGGTCGAGAGCGCGGAGCGCATCAAGAAGGTCGCCGAGCGGATCGTCCGGACCCGCAAGGAGGGCCATGACGTCGTCGTCGTCGTGTCCGCCATGGGGGACACCACCGACGAACTGACCGATCTCGCCGAACAGATCTCCCCGAAGCCGCCACTCCGCGAGATGGACATGCTGCTCACCGCGGGTGAGCGCATCTCGAACGCGCTGGTGGCGATGGCCATCCACTCGCTCGGCGCCGAGGCGCGGTCGTTCACCGGCTCGCAGGCCGGCATGCTCACGACCTCCCGGCACGGCGACGCGCGGATCACCGATGTGAACCCGTACCGGCTGCGCGAGGCGCTGGACGAGGGGCACATCGTCCTCGTCGCCGGGTTCCAGGGGATGAGCGCGGACTCGAAGGACATCACCACGCTGGGGCGGGGCGGGTCCGACACCACCGCGGTCGCGCTCGCCGCGGCGTTGCAGGCCGACGTCTGCGAGATCTACTCCGACGTCGACGGCGTGTTCTCCGCCGACCCGCGGATCGTCTCCCGGGCCAGCCTGCTGGAGACGGTGACCTACGAGGAGATGCTCGAACTCGCCGCGTCCGGGGCGAAGGTCCTGCACCTGCGGGCGGTCGAGTACGCCCGCCGCTACGGCGTACCGCTGCGGGTACGCAGTTCCTACAACGACAAGCCGGGCACGCTGGTCTCCGGCTCGATCGAGGAGATTCCGTTGGAGAACCCGATCATCACCGGCGTCGCGCACGACCGGTCCGAGGGCAAGATCACGGTGACCGGCGTGCCGGACACCCCCGGCATGGCGGCGAAGATCTTCCGCACGGTCGCCGACGCGGAGATCAACATCGACATGGTCCTGCAGAACATCTCCAACGTCTCGGACAAGAAGACCGACATCACGTTCTCGCTGCCGCGCTCGGACGGCGACCGGGCCGTCACGGCGCTGGAGAAGGTGCAGGCCGAGATCGGCTTCACCGAGCTGATCTACGACAGCGACATCGGCAAGGTCTCGCTGGTCGGCGCCGGGATGCGCAACCACCCGGGCGTCACCGCGACGTTCTGCGAGGCGCTGTCGACGGTCGGCATCAACATCGAGACCATGAACACCTCGGAGATCCGGATCTCGGTGATCTGCCGCTCCGACCAGCTCGACGATGCGGTGCAGGCCCTGCACGAGGCGTTCGACCTGGGCGCCGAGGACGACGTGGTGGTCGCCGCGGGAACGGGCCGGTGAGCTGAGATGAGCCTGAACGACAAGCCCGTCCTGGCGCTGGTCGGCGCGACCGGCGCCGTCGGCACGACGATGATCGACATCATGGACTCCCGCGAGTCCGTGCCGTGGGGCGAGATCCGCCTGATCGCCTCGGCCCGCTCGGCGGGCAAGGTGCTGCGGGTCCGCGGCGAGGACGTCACGGTCGTCGCGCTCGAGCCCGAGGTGTTCGACGGCGTCGACATCGCGATGTTCGACGTCCCGGACGAGGTCAGCGCCGAGTGGGCGCCGATCGCGGCGTCCCGCGGTGCGGTCGCGGTGGACAACTCCGGTGCGTTCCGGATGGATCCCGAGGTGCCGCTGGTGGTGCCCGAGGTGAACCCGGAGAAGGTCACCGAGCGCCCCAAGGGCATCATCGCGAACCCGAACTGCACGACGCTGTCGATGATGGCCGCGATGGGCGCGCTGCACCGCGAGTTCGGCCTGGAGTCGCTGGTCGTGGCCTCGTACCAGGCAGCGTCCGGGGCCGGGCAGCCCGGCATCGACCAGCTCTACGCCGAGATCGAGGCGCTGGCCGGCAAGCAGGCCGGCAACGTCTCCGGTGACGTCGCGAAGGCGCTCACCGACGCCGGCGTGCCGGTCGGGTCCGCGGCGGGCTCGCCGTTCCCGGCCCCGCTGGCGCTGAACGTGGTGCCGTGGGCCGGCTCGGTCAAGGACGACGGTTGGTCGTCCGAGGAGCTGAAGGTCCGCAACGAGTCCCGAAAGATCCTGGGCATCCCGGAGCTGAAGGTCTCCGCGACCTGCGTGCGGGTCCCGGTCGTCACCACGCACGCGCTGTCGATCCACGCGACGTTCTCCCGGGACGTGCCGGTCGAGGCTGCCCGCAAGGTGCTCGCCGCGCAGTCGACGATCGTCGTCAAGGACGACCCGGCCGCCGGCGAGTGGCCGACCCCGGCCGACGTCGTCGGCGGGGACCCGACCGTGGTGGGCCGGATCCGGCAGGCGCTGGACTTCCCGAACACCCTGGAGCTGTTCGTGTGCGGCGACAACCTGCGTAAGGGCGCCGCGCTGAACACCTACGAGGTCGCCGAGACGGTCGCGCGGGCGGGCTGACGCCCCCGTGAGTGGTGGGGGGGGGGCGGGCCGCGCCCACCCCTCCCGGGCCGCGCAGCGTCGTCACGATCGCGCGGTGGTCGGTGCCGGGCACCAGGTGCACCGAGAACGACTCCGCCACGATGCCCTGGTTGCTCAGCACGTGGTCGATCTGCGGGCCCATCCACTCCGGCGCGAACGTCGGCCAGGTGCCGGCCAGGCCGTTCCCGGTCTGCGCACCGGCGTCGCTGCACCCGGCCATCGCGTCGCGCAGGACCGAGTGGTCCAGCGTCGCGTTGAAGTCCCCGGCGACGACGGCGGGCGTGTCCGCACCGCACCACTGCTGCAGGTGTCCCACGTCCTCGCGCCACTGCCCGACCGAGCGCGGCACCGGCGCGACCGAGTGGAAGGCGACGAACCGCAGGTCGCCCAGCTCGCCGCCGGTCGCCTCGATGGAGTGGAACCGGGTGTCCTCGCCGACCCGGGTCCGGACGTCGCCGAGCCGGTCCGCCCAGGCGACGGTGTTGCCGCGCACGTCGGCCTCGCGCCGGGACACCGACGACTCCATCGAGTACCCCAGCGGGGTCAGCAGCGGCTCAAGCTCGCGCAGGTAGCGGCCACCGGCCTCGGGGATCGAGACGATGTCCGGGTCCTCGGCGCGGATCAGCGCCGCCAGCGAGTCGGCGTCGGCCTCGCCCTCGTAGACGTTGAGGGACAGCACCGTCAGCGCCCGGCCGCCGCCAGGTGCGGGTTCGGCGACCGTGCGCGGCGCCACCAGGGCGGCACCGACCAGTGCGACCAGCAGCAGCGCGACCGGGACCGGCCAGAACCGGCGGTGGAACGCCGTCACGATCGCGGCCGGCACCGCGACCGCGGCCACGGCGCCGACGAACAGCGGCCGGAACGCGATCAGCTGGGCGAACGGGAAGTACCGGTCCGCGCCGACCAGGTCCGGCAGCAGCAGCCCCGCGGCGCCCAGACCGAGCACGGATGCCCACACCCAGCGCGGCCGTCCCCGGCGGCGCGGGCCGCGGGGATTCGGCTGGGTGGTGGAGTCGGGTCGGGGCGGCGCGCTCATCGAGATCCAGTCTGCCCGAGCGCGGGGCCCGGCCACCGGTTACCGGGTGGTTCTGCGCCGATCGCCTGTGGCCCCTCTCAGCTACCGGCTTGGGCGAACGCGTCCCGGCTGCATCAGCAGCGCCGCCGCCCCGGCCACGAGCACCGCGACCGAGCCACAGGCCAGGATCGCCACCGCCGGTGACGCGGCGTCGACCAGGAACCCGGACAGCGGGTTCGCCAGCGCGATCCCGATCGTCGCCGCCGAGCCCTGCAGGCCGGTGACCATGCCGCGCACCGCGTCCGGCGCGAGCTCCCCGACGGCGTCGCTGCCGGCCGCCAGCGTCGGTGCGGTGAGCAGGCCGGCCGGCAGCAGCAGGAACAGCAGGCTCCACCAGGACCAGGCCAGGGCCACCGGCAGCGTGGCGACGCCGAGCACGACGAGCAGCAGCGGTAGCGGGGCACCGCGTCGGGCCGCGCCGTAGGCGAACCCGCCGAGCAGCGACGCGACGCACCACACCGCGTTCACCACGGCGATCGCCCAGGCCTGGCCGGACCCGGTCAGCGCCGCGATGAACGCCACCTCGGTGCCGATGATCGCGATGACGGCCGCCGCGACCGCCAGCAACGCCCCGACCAGCGGCCGGCTCAGCCAGTCCCGCACCGGTGGCCGGGAGGTGGGGCGCTCGCCGTCGGCCCGGACCGGCGGGTTCAGCCACCACAGCGCGATCCCGGCGAGGACGAACCCCGCCCCGACCACCCGCATGGTCACCGCGCTGCCCAGCGAGACCGTCAGCAGCGAGCCGATCGCCGGGCCGGTCATGTAGGACAGCTCGACCGACATCGAGTCCAGCGCGAACGCGGGGCGCCGCTGCCCGGCCGGGACCACGGCGGCGATCACCTGCCGGACCAGGGAGAACACCGGCAGCGTCAGCACCCCGGCGACGAACGCGGCGCCGAGCAGCCCGGCGTAGCCCAGCCCCGGCGCGACCGACCAGAAGGCCACCCCGGCGGCCACGGTCAGGGCCACCACCGGGCGCAGCCCGCGCCGGTCGATCAGCGACCCGAGCAGCGGGGCGCCGATCGCCATCCCGGTCGGCACCGCCGCGGCGACCAGCCCGGCCGCACCGAAGCCGTAGCCCAGGGTCAGGACGGTGTGCAGGGTCAGTGTCACGCCGACCGCGGTGGCCGGGATCCGCGCCGCCATCCCGATCGCGGTGACAGACCCGACCCCGGGGCGGCGCAGCACGTCGGCGAACGCCCCGAGCCCGGTGCGCGGCGGATCGGTGCGGGCGAGGTCGGTCACCACCCCATCCTGCCGCGCGACCGCTCGCCCGGCCGCCGCCCGTACGCGGAAATCTGGTTTGGTTCCAGAAAGTCCGGGAACCCAGGAGACATGGACCACCGGACGACCGAGGCGGCCGCGCAGCTGCGGGCCACCGGCCTGCGGGTCACGGCCCCGCGGGTCGCGGTGCTGGAGGCGCTCGCCGACCACCCGCACGCCACCGCGGACACGGTGACCCGCCTGGCCCGGTCCCGGCTCGGGACGGTCTCGGTCCAGGCGGTCTACGACGTGCTCGGGGCCTGCACCGAGGCCGGTCTGGTCCGCCGGATCGACCCGGCCGGGTCGCCGGCCCGGTTCGAGACCAGGACCGGGGACAACCACCACCACCTGGTCTGTCGCGGGTGCGGCCGGATCGTCGACGTCGACTGCGTCGTCGGCGCCCGCCCGTGCCTGGCCCCCGACGACGACGCCGGCTTCCGGTTGGAGGAGGCCGAGGTCGTCTTCTGGGGTCTGTGTCCCGACTGTCGGGTCGGGGAAGCCCCTGCAGGAACGACCGCAACCACCCACCACGTGCACAAGGAGTCGCGGCAGTGACCACGTCCCAGCCCCAGCCGACCACCACCGATTCCGGCAGCCCGGTCGCCAGTGACGAGCACTCGCTGACCGTCGGTCCGGACGGCCCGATCCTGCTCAACGACCACTACCTGATCGAGCAGATGGCCCAGTTCAACCGGGAGCGCATCCCGGAGCGGCAGCCGCACGCCAAGGGCGGGGGCGCGTTCGGGACGTTCCGGGTCACCGGCGACGTCAGCGCCTACACCCGGGCCGCGGTCTTCCAGCCCGGCGCCGAGACGGAGATGGTCGCCCGGTTCTCCACCGTCGCCGGTGAGCGAGGCAGCCCCGACACCTGGCGTGACCCGCGCGGTTTCGCGCTGAAGTTCTACACGTCCGAGGGCAACCTCGACCTCGTGTGCAACAACACCCCGGTGTTCTTCATCCGTGACCCGATGAAGTTCCAGCACTTCATCCGCTCGCAGAAGCGGCTGGCGGGCAACAACCTGCGCGACGCCGACATGCAGTGGGACTTCTGGACGCTGTCGCCGGAGTCGGCGCACCAGGTCACCTGGCTGATGGGGGATCGCGGGATCCCGAAGACCTGGCGGCACATGAACGGCTACTCCAGCCACACCTACTCCTGGGTGAACGCCGCCGGCGAGCAGTTCTGGGTGAAGTACCACTTCAAGTGCGACCAGGGCGTCGAGTGCCTCACCCAGTCCGAGGCCGACCACCTCGCAGGCGAGGACGGCGACGCCCACCAGCGCGACCTGTACGACGCGATCGGGCGCGGCGAGTTCCCGACCTGGACGCTGAAGGTGCAGGTCATGCCGTTCGAGGACGCGAAGACCTACCGGTTCAACCCGTTCGACCTCACCAAGGTCTGGCCGCACGCCGACTACCCGCTGATCGAGGTCGGCAAGATGGAGCTGAACCGCAACGTCACCGACTACCACACCGAGATGGAGCAGGCGGCGTTCCAGCCGAACAACATCGTGCCGGGCACCGGCCTCTCGCCGGACAAGATGCTGCTGGGCCGCGGGTTCTCCTACTCCGACGCGCACCGCGCCCGGCTCGGCGTGAACTACCAGCAGATCCCGGTCAACCGGCCCAAGTCGCCCGTCCACAGCTACTCGAAGGACGGCGGCATGCGGATCGAGAACGTCACCGACCCGGTGTACGCGCCGAACTCGCAGGGCGGTCCGGCGGCCGACCCGCAGCGTGCGAACTACTCGAACATGTTCGCCGTCGACGGCGAGATGGTCCAGCAGGCCTACACGCTGCGTGCCGAGGACGACGACTACGGCCAGCCCCACACCCTGATCAACGAGGTGATGGACGAGGCCGCGCGTGAGCGGCTGGTGCACAACGTCGCGGGTGCGGCCGCGGGCGTGCGCTCGGACGAGATCCGCGAGCGCGTCTACCAGTACTGGAAGAACATCGACAAGGCGATCGGTGACCGGATCGAGGCCGCGATCAAGGGTCATCTGGCGCAGAACGAGTCGCTGAAGGGCGGCGGCCGGTTCGACTGACCCGACCCGCGCGCCTCGACGACCCCCGGGCACAGCCCCGGGGGTCGTCGTGTGTCCGGTGAGGTGTTCGGCGCGGGCCCTCGCGGGTTACGTTGCGTCCCGACACCGAACTCGGCGCAAAGGGGCGCACCGTGCTGATCCGGAATCCGGCCCGGCAGCTGGACTCGGGCTACCTGGACCGCACGCCGTGGTTCCAGTTCATCCTGCTGTCGCTGCTGTTCCCGATGTGGGGTGCGGCGGCGGGCCTCAACGACATCCTGATCACCCAGTTCAAGCACGTCTTCACGCTGTCCGACGCGGCGACGGCGTTCGTCCAGTCCGCGTTCTACGGCGGCTACTTCCTCATCGCGATCCCGGCGTCGCGGATCATCCGGCGGACGTCGTACAAGGTCGGCGTCCTGATCGGACTGTCGGTCTACATCGTCGGCTGCGCGCTGTTCTTCCCCGCCAGCACCCTCGCGACCTACGGGATGTTCCTGTTCTGCATCTTCGCGATCGCGGTCGGGTTGAGCTTCCTGGAGACGAGCGCGAACACCTACTCGTCCATGCTCGGTCCGCGCGAGAGCGGGACGCTGCGGCTGAACATCTCCCAGACGTTCACCCCGATCGGGAACCTGCTCGGGGTGATCCTCGGCAAGTACCTGATCTTCGGCACCGGGGACTCGATCGAGGCGCAGATGGACGCCGCCCCGACGGCCGAGGCGAAGGCGGCGCTGGGCGAGGACCTGCTGCTCAACACCCTGCGCCCGTACGCCTACATCCTCGTCGTCCTGGTCTGCCTGCTGGTGCTGTTCGTGATCACCGACTACCCGCGGGCCAAGCCGGCCGGCCCTGCGGAGCCGCAGCGGGCCGGGCTCGCCGAGACGCTGCGGGTCCTGGCGCGCACCGCGCAGTACCGCAAGGGCATCGTCGCCCAGTTCCTCTACGTCGGCCTGCAGACGGCCGTGTGGTCGTTCACGATCCGGCTCGGCTTGGAGCTCTTCCCGGAGATGAACGAGCGCGAGGCGACCGACTTCATGATCGTCGGCTTCGTCTGCTTCCTGGTCGGCAAGTTCGTGGCGAACTGGCTGATCGCCCGGCACTCCGCGGCCCGGGTGCTGGTCGCCTACTGCGGGATCGGTGCGGTGCTGCTGCTGTTGGCCGCGTTCGGGCCGGCCAGCGTCGCGATCTGGCTGGTGATCGCGTCCAACCTGCTGATGGGCCCGTGCTGGCCGACGATCTTCGGACAGACCCTGGACACCATCGAGGACAAGCGCCACCAGGAGACCGGGGGAGCGATCCTGGTGATGGCCATCGTCGGCGGCGCGGTCGTCCCGGTGCTGCAGGGCGGGGTGTCCGACCTGCTCGGATCGCTGCAGCACTCGTTCGTCGTCTCGGCGGCCTGCTTCCTGGGGATCCTGCTGTACTTCCGCAGCAACCTCCGCTCCTCCGCCGCGACCAGGAGCTCGTGATCGTCGTGCGGGTGTCGATCGGTGCCGTCGAGGGCACCGATCGACATCGGGTCCGCGATCACCGCGCGGGGCAGCTCCGGCCGACCAGCGTCCGCCGCACGAAGTCGATCTCGGTGGCGATCAGGTCCAGCTGGTCGGAGACGACGAGCGAGCCGTGGCCGGCGTCGAACCGGCTGACCTCGTAGGGCACGTCGCCACGCGCGGCGAGGGCGTCCAGGTAGTTGTCGATCTGCCGGATCGGGCACCGTGGGTCGTTCTCCCCGGCCAGCACCAGCACCGGGACGCGTACCGCGTGCACGTAGGTCGACGGGGACGCCTCCCGGTACAGCTGTGGCAGCTCGTCCGGGGACCCGCCGAACAGCGCCCGGTCGAAGGCCCGCAGCTGCTCCATCTCGTCGGCGTAGGCGGCGACGTAGTCGGCGACCGGCACCCCCGCGACGGCGGCCGCCCAGCGGCCGGGCTGGGTGCCCGCGGCCAGCAGCGCCAGGTAGCCGCCCCAGGACCAGCCGTCGACGGCGCACCGGGCGGCGTCCAGGGTGCCGTCACCGACCAGGGCGTCCTGCACGGCGGCGACGTCGGCCAGCTCGGTCAGCCCGGGCCGGCCCTCGATCGCGTCCCGCCAGGCCGAGCCGTAGCCGGTGGAGCCGCGGTAGTTCACCTCGACGACGGTGAACCCGGCCTCGACCCAGGTGGCGCGGCCGGCGTCGAACCGGTCCTCGTCGGCGGCCTGCGGGCCGCCGTGCAGTACGAACACCGCGGACGCCGGAGCGCCGCCGGACCGGGGCGCCTCGGTGACCAGCGCGTGCACCGATCCGGCAGGCCCCTCGGCCCACACGTCACGCACCGGCAGCGACCCGGGCGGACGCGCGCCGGGCGGGAGGAGCAGCACCTCGTCGCTGCCGTCCGGGTGCAGGGCCCGGATCTGTGACGGCGTCGCCGCGGACGAACACGAGTACTCGACGGTGCCGTCGTTGCGGACCTCGGCCGAACCGACGCAGCCCGCGGCGACCCGCAGCTCGGTCAGCTCGCCTGCGGCCGGGTCGTAGCGGTACAGCCGGGTCCGGGCGGCGTGCGTGTGCGCGACGAGCAGCGCCGTCCCGTCCGGGGTGAACCCGCCGACCAGCTCGCCCGGCAGGTCGATCTCCAGCTCGGTCTCGACCCCGGTCGTCGGGTCCCAGATCAACAGCTCCTCGCGGCCGCGACGCTCGTGCCCGACCAGCAGCCGCTGGTCCCCGGCGACCGGGGAGAACTCCAGCGGGGCGAGCCCCTTCCCGGGCCCGTCGTGCAGCTCGCCGACCGTCTCGATACGCCCGCCGTCGATCCGCAGCACCCGCAGCGAGGGGTGCCGGGAGTCGCCGTGCTCGGAGTGCGAGATCGCCAGCAGCGTCTCGTCCTCGGACAGCGCGCCGACCGAGGCGTCCTCGGTGTGCGTGTAGACGACGCGGGCGGGCTCCGCGGACCCGCGCTCGTGCACCAGCAGCGTGCTGCCGTCGTCGGTGGAGACGCCCAGCGCGGTCGTCCGGCGCCCGATCTCCAGGCCCGCCGAGTAGCCGTCCCCGACGCCGGGGACGGCGGGCACGGTGTCCGCGCCCGCCCCGGCCGCGAACGGCTGCGCCACCCAGTGGCCGAACTCGTCGCCGTCGGTGTCGGCGAACCACCAGACGGCTCCGCCGTCCGGCGGCAGGGTCGCCGAGGTCGTGCCGGTGCGCCGGTCGGTGACCCGGCGGTGCTCGTCGCTCCCGCGGTCCCAGACGTGGATCTCGAAGGTGCCCGAGGCGTTCGAGACGTAGACGTTGCGCTGCGGCGCGTCCTCGGCCCACGAGGGGCGCGACATCCGCGCCGCGGTGAACCGGGACCGCCAGCGGGCCTCGCGCTCGTCGTCGAACAGCCGGTCGGGGACCGGGGCCGTGGGGTGGCTGCGGGCGCTTCCGGTGCTCACGGGCGGCTCGGTGGTCACGCCCGTGATCGTGCCCGGTCCGCGTGTCCCGGGGTCCCGGCGGGGTGGGTGCGCCCGTGCGGCAGAGTGGATCGCCCGCGACCGTGGATGGAGGACGATCGTGCGACCCGCCGCGTCCCGCCGTGCCGTTCGGGCTGTGCGGGCGTTGCTCGCCGGGACGCTCGTCGTGGGTGTGCTCACCGGGTGCGCGGCGGCGCCGGGACGCACGTCGTCGGCCGGTCCGACCGTCACCGCGACCGCGCAGCCCTCGAACGTCGTCCGGGTCCGGTTCGACCACGAGACCCGGCACCACGAGGAGCCGCTGCGCTCGGTCGTCGTGCCGCGGGGTGCCACGGTGGAGCTGGTCGTGGGCAGCGACGTGGCCCGCCGGGTGCTGGTGCCCGAGCTGGGCCGGGCCCTCGACGTGACGGCCGGCGGGACCGTGACGATCCGGTTCCTGGCCCTCGGGACGCTCTCGGTGCGGATCGCCGAGGCCGGAGCGGTCCGCGGCGGGACCGTGATCGGCCGGGTGGTGCCCCGGATCCTGTGACGGGCCCGGGTCAGACGAAGGTGTCGGTGCGCCCGGCGATCTCCCGCAGACCGTCCGCGATGTCGATCCCGGTCGGGGCGGTGTCCGGGTCGAGCAGCCACTGCACCATGACACCGGTCAGCAGCGCCTGGTAGACGGTCCCCAGCACGTGCGCGCGCCGGTCGGCGGCCGCCGGGTCGTCGGGCAGCGTGTGGAAGGTCAGTGCCAGCCCCTCCCGGACCTCGCGCTGCGCCTCGGCGAGCGCGGTGCGCAGCTCGGGCAGCCGCTCGGCCTGGGCGAGGGCCTCGACGTGGGTGGCCCACAGGCGTCGCTGGGAGGAGAAGAGCCCGATCACCCGGCTCCAGGTGTCCGCGACCCGGCGGTCCGGATCGGACGCCGCGATGTTGTCGGGCTCGGCCAGCGCCCGGTCCAGCTCCTCGCTCCACGCCGTCGTCGCACCCATCAGAGCCTCGGTGAGCAGGGCGTCCTTGGAACCGAAGTGGTAGCCGATGGAGGCGAGGTTCGTGCCGGAGGCGGACACGACGTCCCGGGCCGTGGTCCGGCCGAAGCCCTTCTCGTAGAGGCACTGCGCGGCCCCGTCCAGCAGCTCCTCGCGGTGTCCCATGATCGGAAAACTATCGGGTCGACACGATCGTCCGTACACCGGCCGTTCATCCGATCCGTGCAGCGCTCAGCCGCCGCGTCGGGGCCGGCCGATCCCGGAGACGTAGAGGGTCAGCAGCACCGCCCCCGGCGGCGCCGCGATCCACAGGAACCACGGGTACTCGAGGCCGGTGGTGGCGGCGACGATCCCCCAGCCGGAGACCGCCACCGCGGTCAGACACATCCAGATGATCGCCAGCACCTTCATCGCGACGCCGCCGGGGGAGTCCGCGAAGATCGGCCCGTCGCGACGCACCCGCTCGGGGGCGGGCAGGTCCCGGGTCACCCGGGTCAGGTCGCCGCGGGTGCGCATCCGCCAGACCTCGGAGACCCGCTCGTCGAACTCGGTCAGGTCGATGAAGCCCTCGTCGTGCGCGGCCCGCAACCGGTCGGCGACCGACTGCCGGTCGGCGTCGGAGATCCGGACGTCGTCGGGGCGGACGGGCTCGTTCACGCCGTCGATGATGCCAGGGCCCGGCGTTCTGCCAGGCTGGTTCCGTGACGCGTCGGGTGGTGCCGGACCGGGTCCGGTGGGCGGTGTCGGTGGTCGGTGCCGGCCCGGCGACGCGGGTGCTCGAGATCGGATGCGGGCCGGGCGCGGCCGCCGAGCTGATCTGCCCGGGGCTCACCGGGGGCGGCCGGATGCTCGCGGTGGACCGGTCGGCCGTCGCGGTGCGTCGGACGAGCGAGCGGAACGCGGCGCACGTGGCCGCCGGGGTGCTCGAGGTCCGGGAGTCGTCGCTGGCCGGTCTGGTGCTGCCGGATGCGTCGACCGAGGTCGCCTTCTCCGTGAACGTGAACGTGTTCTGGACCCGCGATCCCGGGCCGGAGCTGGCGGTGCTGCGCGCCGCTCTGGACCCCGGCGGGGAGCTGCACGTGCTCTACGAGGGCGCGCCGCCTGCCGCGGTGCGGGACGGGCTGGAGCGGCACGGCTGGTCGGTCCGGCCGGTGTCCGGCCCCGGCGGGGCCGGGGTCACGGCAGTCCCTGAGTGACCGGCGGCCCGTCTGCACGGGGCTGGACTCTCGGCGTCGGGATCAGGGCGCGAGCACCAGCTTCCCGACGGCGGTGCGCTCGGCGTGGCGGCGGGTGGCCTCGGCGGCGGCGGTCAGCGGCAACCGCTCGGGCCGGGGCGGGTGCAGCTCGCCCCTGGCGATCCGCTCCAGTACCCGGCCGGCGAGGTCGCGGGCCGCGATCGGGTCGGTCCGCGACCAGTCCCCCCAGTCGACGCCGACGACGGTCCGGTTGCGCAGCAGAACGACGTTCGCCGGCAGCCGGGGAATCTCCCCGGAGGTGAACCCGATGACGCAGAACCGTCCGCCGGCACCCAGGGCCCGCAGCGCGGCCTCCGCGGACGGGCCGCCGACCGGGTCGAGGACCACGTCCGCCCCGCCGCCGGTCCGTTCCCGGATCGCGTCCTTGAGCGCGCCGGGGCCCTCGCCGTAGCCGACCGCGTCCTCGGCGCCGGCGGCCAGCGCCGCCGCGCGCTTGTCCGGTGTGGACGCGACGGCCAGTACCCGGGCGCCGGCGGCGCGGGCCTGGTCGACGGCGGCGAGCCCGATCCCGCCGCCGGCCCCGAGCACGACGACCCGCTCGCCCGGGCCGACCGGGACCCGGTGCTCGAGGGCGAAGGCGACCGTCCCGTAGCCCTCCATCGACGACGCCGCGACCCCGGCGTCCACGCCGTCGGGCACCGGCACCACGAGGTCCGCGTCCACCACGACGTGCGAGGCGAACCCGCCGACCAGGCCCAGCAGGGCCGCGACCCGCTCGCCGGCCCGCGGGCCCGCGGCGACGGTGCCGGCGACCGCGCTGCCCGGGGTGAAGGGCAGCTCGGGGCGCAGCTGGTAGCCGCCGCGGGCGATCAGGCCGTCGACGAAGCTGACCGCGGCCGCCTCCACGGCGACCAGCAGCTCGTCCGGGCCGGGCTCGGGCGTCGGTTCCTCGACGACCTCCAGCCGCTCCGGATCGGTGAACTCCCGGCAGAGCACCCGTCGCACCAGCAACCTCCCGTGTCGTGAACCGTCGGTGTCCCACCGAGCCTGCCAGGCGTGGTCGACAGGCCCGCCCGATGCGGATGCTTCCTGCGCTCCGCGGCCCGAACACCCGCGCGGTAGGGTGCCGCCAGGTCAGCCGCCGAACAGGAATTGCGTCGAAGCGGAGGGAAGCGCCCCGATGCCAGAGCCCGAGCCGGTCACGAAAGACCCAGAAAAGGGATACGTAGCGCTACTCGGGTGGAGTCTCAACGCCGTCGAAGCCCTCGATCGCTTCGACCGGCGGTACGTCGTCGTGGCACCGGACTGGGCCGAGGAGTACTGCGCCGAACACGACATCCCCTACGTGCCGTGGAACTTCGAGCGGCTCAACGACCGCTCGATGGAGATCGCGGAGACCCTCCAGAAGGAGGGTGTCGACGTCGCGATCCCGCTGTTCGAGGAGACCGTCGAGTGGGCCGGGGCGATCAACTCGGTCCTGCTGGACAACCCGCGCCTGTTCGGCCAGGCCATGCTGCTGCGGGACAAGGCGCTGATGAAGCGCCGGGCGCAGCTCGGCGGCATCCGGGTCGGGATCTTCGAGGAGGCTCACGACCGGGACGACATCATCCGTTTCCTGAAGCGGGTCAACCAGACGCTGCTCAAGCTCGACGGTGACCCGAACGACCCGATCCACCTCAAGGCGTTCGACAAGGCCGGTTGTCTCGGGCATCGCGTCATCCGCACTCCGGACGAGGTCGACACCATTCCGGAGGAGGAGTTCCCGGTCCTGATGGAATCCCATCTGGACGGCTGGGAATTCGCCGTGGAAGCCTGGATCCACAAGGGTAAGATCAAGTTCCTGAACATATCGGAATACGTCACGCTCGGCTATTCGGTGTTCGTTCCGGCGACTCCGGAGTTGGAGCGTTACCGGCCGCAGATCACGGCCCAGATCGAGAAGCTGATCAAGACCTTCGACATCGACTTCGGCTTCGTGCACCCGGAGTACTTCGTCACCAGCGACGGTGAGATGTACTTCGGGGAGGTCGCCTACCGGCCGCCGGGGTTCAAGGTCTTCGAGCTCCTGGAGCGCGCCTACGGGTTCAACGCCTACCAGGCGCTGGTCCTGGCGTTCGACCCGAAGACGACCGAGGAGGAGGTCGACGCCTTCTTCCCGCGCGAGGTGGAGGGCGCCGCCGGGGTGGCCGGCTGCTTCGGCGTCTACCCGCGCCGCCGGGTGGTCAGCGAGCTGGAGATCCCGGAGGAGACCGAGGACGACGACTACTACGAGTCGCACGACCTCTCGGCCCCGCAGGAGGAGACCGTCACCAAGCGGACCGCGTTCGGCACGCACTGGGGTCTGCTGTACTTCTTCGGCGATGACCCGTACCGGATGCGTGACCTGCTGAAGAAACAGGAAGAGCTCGACTTCTACGTCTGAGGTGCCCCCGGGGGCCACCTCGGGGACTTCGGGGAAGTGTGGTGAGTCCGATCGTTGAGCCCACCGGCGCCACGGAGCCGGGCCAGGCGCTGACCAGACGCCTGGCCCAGCTCGACGACGCCACCCGGGCCATGGCGGAGACCCGTGATTTCGGCAAGCCCGGCAAGCTGCGACGGGTGCTGGAGGCGCTGCGGCGGGTGCTGCTGCAGCCCGGCGGGTGCGCGGCCGTGCAGGCCCGTGCCGCCGCGCTGGAGGACGCCGGGTTGTTCCTGGGCACCGACTGGGCGTCCCCGGACATCCTGGTGCCCGCGCTCGTCGGCCCCGGTCTGCAGAGCGGGTCGGTCGACACGGTCGTGCTGGAGGCGACCAGCGAGCTGCGGATGCTGGCGATCGCCGCCGGGGAGTACGCCCACCCCTCGTTCACCGCCGAGGACGCGCGGCAGTTCCTGTCGCAGGTGCTGGCGATGAACCTCGAGCTGCTGTTCACGCCGCCGACCGAGGCGGAGCGGACCCGGCAGGGGCGTACCGCGCAACTGGTCCGGGACCTGTTCAAGCACGTCGCCGAACAGGTCGGCTACGACACCGTGCTGGACCGGCTGGTCGAGGAGATCTGGCGGATCCTGCGCCAGCGCCCGATCCAGACCGACCAGGTACAGGCGCTGATCACCCGGATCGCGATCTACCGGGGCGATCCGGACGTCGAGCTCACCTCGTCCGGGCAGGGCATCGACCGGCTGATCACCAGCCTGTTCGGGACCACCGAGGCCTGCCGGGAGGACCCCGGCATCGAGGTGTTCCGGTCCCGGCTGGAAGCGATGGACGCGCCGGGCCTGCAGTACGAGGCCAGCGGCTTCGCCCGCGCGATGCACGACACCGGGCTGGTGTCGCCGTACCACGCGGAACTGCTGCAGTTCCTGCGGCACGAGAGCGACTACCTGCTCGGCGAGGCCCTGGGGCTGTCCGAGACCGGCCGGAACTGCCTGCTGCGCTACCACGACCTGGTGCACCGGCTGATCGAGGCGGCGGTGCACCCGCAGACCGCACAGTGCATCTACGGGCTCGCGCTGCTGCTCGACCGCGGGATCCTCTACGAACCGCCGGTCGTGCCGGCGCTCTGGCGTCAGCTGTCGCTGCCGCTGTCGGCGCACGCCCGGGAACGGTTGACCGCGGCGTTCGGGAGCGAGCTGCGGCCGGAGGACCGGCTGCTCGCCGGGGTGCTGTCGATGCTGGGCCTGCCGCTGGGTGTCGGGCAGGGCGACAACCCGACCTGCCAGTCGGCGCGGGCGCTGTCGATGTGGGCCTACAACGACCCGGACTACCTGCTCGAGATGGTGGCCTGGGCGGCCCGCGACGACGAGATCATCATGCACTTCGAGGGACAGTCGATCTCGTCGCAGGAGAGCTCCGGCGGGGTCGCGACGACGCTGCCCGTCGACCTCGACCCGGTGTCGCTGCTGGTCGTGCCGCACCTGGACCGGATCTACGCGGAGATGGGTCGCCGGTGCGCGGACCGCCCGGGTGATCCGCACCGCTGGGTGAACCCCGAGTTCCACGGCTGGTGGGCCGCGCGCGGGTTCCGGATCAACGTCGACGTCGGGACCGGCAACCTGGTCGACCTCGACGAGTTCCTCCGGGACTTCTACGCCGGCTACCACCCGGCCTACAACGGCGGGCAGCCACTGATCCACCCGCAGCCGGCGGGCATCGCGGCCACCGACAGCGGGGCCCGCTACGTCGGCTGGCACGCCATCACGATCCTGCGCGCGGCCCCGGACCCGCAGGACGTCATGCGGGTCTACTTCTACAACCCGAACAACGACAGCGGCCAGGACTGGGGCGACGGCGTGGTCGTGTCGACCGCGGGCAACGGCGAGCGGTTCGGCGAGGGGTCGTTGCCGTTCGACCAGTTCGCGTCCCGGCTCTACATCTTCCACGTCGACCCGCTGGAGCGGGGGGAGCCGGAGAAGGTCCCGGGTGAGGAGATCGAGCGGGTCACCGGCTTCATCGAGCGCAGCTGGGGTGCCGACCGGCTGCCGGGCGGCCAACTGCAGGCGACGGAGGGGGCGTCGCCGGCCTGACCGTGCCGGCGTGCCCTTCGGAGCGGAGCTCCCGGCGCCGGGCCGGTACCGGGGTCAGCGACCGGCGTCGGTCCGTGCCCGACGCCGGTGGTGGTCGCGCACCAGCAGCCCACCGGACACGAGCGCGAGGACGCCGAACGCCGACCCGACGGCGGCCGGCAGTGCCAGGACCGCGCTGATGACGTCGGCGGCGAGGGCGAGGATCAGGAGCAGCCACAGGACGCGGCGGTGCGTACCGGTGGTGAGCGCAGTGCTGGACATCGAAGTCACCTCTCGTCGTGGGGACGTCCCCGTTGCTGTCCGATGTGGTCCAGTCTGGCCACGGCGTGCGCGCGGCACATCGTTCCGAGGTGCGCAGTCCCCGGTCGCCACCTTTCGATGGAGGCGACCGGGCGGTGATCGACGGTGCGTCGTCGTACCCCGATGATGGGACGAGCCGTCCGGCGACGACCGACGAGGAGCACGCGGAGGACCGTGTCCCGACCCCTGCAGCCGCCACGCCGGTCCGTTCCGCTCCATGCGGTGACCGCGACCGTGTGCGGGCTGGTCGCGATCGGCCTGCTGCTCCTGCTGCCGTCCGCCGCGGGCACGGACCCGACACTCGGGCCCGTACCTCGCCCGGGCGAGGTCACGTGGTGGACGGTGGCCGCGGTGCTGGTGCTGCAGGCGCTGATCGTGGCCTGGGTGAGCAGGTACCCCACGACGGCCCTGCCGGCGCTGGCCGCAGTCCCGCTGGTGCTGGTAGCCCCCGCGCCCGGTGTGGCGTTCAGCCTGACCGCCGTCGCCGAGATGGCCGGGGTGCTCCTCGCGGTCGTCGCCCGGCCGCCCCGCCGACGGCTGTGGGGCGCGCTGGCGGCCACCGCGCTGCTGCTGGCGGTCGGGCAGTGCCTCAACGACGTCCGGAGCGGCGGGGTGGGCGTCGCGACCGCGGCGGCCGCGGCGTTGCTGCAGGCGGTCGTCGTGGTCGGGCTGCCTCTGCTGCTCGGGCTGGTGATCGCCGCGCAGCGCGACGCCCACGACGCCCGCAGCCAGGAGGTGCAGGCGCTGCGCCGGGAACAGGACGCCCTGCTGCAGGCGGCCGTGTCGCAGCAGCGGGTGTCGATGTCGCGGGAGCTGCACGACATCGCCGCTCACCACATGTCCGGCATCGCGCTGATGGCCGCGGCCATGGAGCGGCAGATCGACTCCGATCCGGCCACGGCGAAGGGCTCGGCACGCCAGATCCGTGCGCAGAGCAGCGCCGTCCTCGACGACCTGCGCCGGCTGGTCGGCCTGCTGCGCGAGGAGCCCGACGCCACCCGACCGGTGGAGACCGTCGCCGCGGTGTCCGCGCTCGTCGAGACCCGGCGGGCCGCGGGAGCCGAGATCGACCTCGTGGTGCCGGACACCGAGCCCGGCGCGGGCATCGGCCCGCTCGCCCAGCTGGTCGCCTACCGGATGGTGCAGGAGTCGCTGGCCAATGCGGCGGCGCACGCCCCGGGCGCACGGTGCGCGGTCGAGATCGGCGACGTGCACGACGGGCGGCTCACGATCACCGTGCGCAACGGCGTCCGCACCGGCCCCGATCCGGGCCCCGGCAGCGGGTTCGGGCTGGTCGGCATGGCCGAACGGGCGCAGCTGGTCGGGGCTGACCTCGCCTACGGCGCCACCCCGGACGGCGGCTGGGAGGCCCGCCTGACGCTACCGCTCGACGGCACGATCAGTACGACGCGCGCACCCGCGCCGCTCCCGGAGGACCCCGCATGATCCGCGTGCTCATCGCCGACGACCAGCACCTGGTCCGCGCCGGCCTGTCGGCGTTGCTGGGCGCCGAGCCCGACATCGAGGTGGCCGGCGTGGCCGCCGACGGGACCCAGGCGCTGGGGATGGCCCGCGACCTGGTGCCCGACGTCGCCTGTCTCGACATCCGGATGCCCGGCCACAGCGGCATCGAGGTGGCGCGCGAGCTCTGCGCACCCGACGCCGACCCGCAGGTACCGGTCCTCGTGTTGACGACCTTCGACCTCGACGACTACGTCTTCGGTGCGCTGGAGGCCGGGGCGGCGGGGTTCCTGCTCAAGGACGCGGCACCGGAGGCCATCGCGGCGGCCGTCCGGCAGGTCGCCGCCGGTCAGGGCACCATCGACCAGACGCTCACCCGGCGCATTCTGGCGGAGTTCGTGCACCGGCGCGGCCTGCGGCCGGTGACGGGCCGGCGCGCCGAGGACCTGCTCACCCCGCGTGAGCACGAGATCCTCATGCTGCTCGCCCAGGGCATGTCCAACGACGACATCGCCCGCACCCTCGTCGTCGAGGTGTCGACGGTGAAGTCGCACCTGGCCCGGATGCTGCCCAAGCTCGGCGTGCAGTCCCGGCTGCAGGCGGTCGTGTGGGCGTACCAGAACCACGTCGTCACCGTTCCTGGTCCGGAAGCCTGACGCCCGGACCTGCCCGATCGGTACCGGGCGCCCGGTAGCCGAGCCGTCCGCGGGTCCCGACCAGCACCAGCACCCCGGCGACGACCGCTCCGGTCGCCATGGCGTGCGACGCGAGGTCCGAGTCGATCGTCGGGAACATCTCCGACCAGACGATCGAGGCGAAGTTGTTGACGCTGACGTGCAGCAGCATCGACAGCGGCAGGCTCTCCCCGGTCCGGTTGAACACCCAGGTCATGACGATGTTGAACGCAATGCAGAAGACGGCGAAGGAGACCGGGCGGGTCCAGTCGGCGTCCGGGAAGCCACCCCACTCGGTGAGGAACAGCGGCAGGTGCCAGACCGCCCAGAGCGGGCCGAGCACCATCGAGCCGGCCAGCGGACCGAAGCGGCGCTGCAGGCGGGGCAGTGCGAAGTCGCGCCAGCCGGGCTCCTCTGCGAGACCGGTCGTGACCATCTGCAGGAGCAGCCCCGGGACGTAGGCGGCGACCACCATCAGCGACGGGGCGCTCACCTGCCCGCCGGAGAACACGAATCCCGTGGCCAGCATCGCCGCGGGGACACCGAGCAGGGTGATCGCGTACCAGTGCCACCGGACCCGCCAGCGCCACATCCGTCCGACCCAGCGCCGCAGCCCGGCGCGCCCGTCGGCGACGGCCGTGATCAGCAGGGCCGAGGCGATCGGGCCGAGGTAGGCCCCGGGCAGGACCCCGAGGAGCTGGCTCGTGCCCAGGACATCGGGGAACCGGTAGTCCCAGACCCCGAGCCCGTTCTGCGACAGGATGTAGGGGATCCACGCCAGCCAGCTCATCAGGTTGGCGAGCACGAAGAAGCTGAGCAGCGGGTGCCGCCGGAGCGGTCCGAGCACGCTGCCGTGCCGCGCGGGTCCGGTGGGGCCGGTCCGCTGTGGGGTTCGGTCCGAGATCGTCATGGGAGGAAGTCTCGGATCCGGTGGGGTGCGGTC
This sequence comes from Pseudonocardia nantongensis, assembly GCF_046546495.1. NCBI lineage: Bacteria > Bacillati > Actinomycetota > Actinomycetes > Pseudonocardiales > Pseudonocardiaceae > Pseudonocardia > Pseudonocardia nantongensis. The sequence continues at coordinate 274,896 of NZ_JBKGXT010000003.1, forward strand.
ACGAGCGGCGAAGGATCGAAGCTCCCGGGTGCCATCGAAAGGTGCAGGGGCGCTGATTCGGCCGGCCGGCGCCGACCGGACTCGCCGGCTGCGGCGAGCAGGTTGCTCGGCGGCCCATGTGGCCGAGCGATTGTTGAGCGGCACCAGCAGGACGACGGACACGATGACGCTGACTACGGCGCGTACACCTGCTCGGGCCGCCGACCGGTGCCCGTACCGAGGAGCTGCGCGCGCTGACTACCGCAAGCAGAAGCCGTAGACATGACGAAGACCCTGGTCCCCACTCGCACGTGAGTCTGTGACCAGGGCCTTCGTGTGGTCGGGGTGACAGGATTTGAACCTGCGACCTCTTCGTCCCGAAGCAACCAGGCCGACCGACTGGCCAGCCAGAACACGCAGCTCAGAGCGGTTCCGACGCCCGTGGACGTCCGCCCGGTTCCGCGTCCGTACGGACCGATCGTCACGCAGTTGGTCACCCACCTCCCGGTCATCCTGGAGACAGCCCGCCCGGCGAGGGCTCTGCGCGGTCGTTGGACTATTACTCCGGCGGTGGCCAGCTGCCGTCCCGTGTTTGTGCCGCCGGTTGACCATCAGCGCGGTGCATTCGTTGTAGGCGGCCCAGGTCTGTCGCGGGTGCGGGTGAGCACCTGAGGTCGGCGCCTCGCCCTAGGAGGCACCGCCCTCAGGTTGTCAGGGCGACGACCGGGAGCCCTCCCCGCCGCCCCGGCTATCAGACGGGCTCAGCCGATACCCGTCCCCGCCCCGACGTCCAGCGGAACTGGCTGGGCACGGAACGGCTCGGTTCCGGGCACCAGCTCCACGGTTCCGGGCAGGTCGCCGTTGTCGTTGGCGTAGTCCAGGGCCGCCCTCAGGTCGCTCACCCCGTTGGTGCCTGCCTCGGGGGCGATGTTCAGGGTCGACAGGATCCCGAACGCCGTTCCGTTGGCGGTGAGGTAGCCGCTGCCCGAGTCGCCGGGGATCCCGGGTAGGGCCGTCAGGACAGTGTGCGTGCGCCCGCCGCCACTGGTGCCCAGCGAGGTCCCGGTCTTTGGCCGCAGCGCCTCGATGCCCTGGCGCAGCGACGAGTTGCTGTAGGCGTAGACGGTGTCGCCGTTGTTCGTTCCGTCCGGCTCGACTGCGGTCGGGCCGCCGTAGAACGGCATCGTCGGGTTGGTCCGGGACACGTCCGCCGGATCGAGGCGCACCAGCGCGAAGTCGTTGAACGCGCAGGTGTCAGGGTCGGTTTCCCCGGCCTCCTGCATCGACAACCAGGAACTGTAGGCCAGGGTCCCCGGCCGCGACGCTCCTTCGACCTCGACCGGGGTGCCCAGCGGCAGCGAGCCCGCGGTGCAGCCGTCAGTCTCGGTGCTCCCACCGGTACCGGCGCAGTGCGCGGCTTGACCGAGGAACACGTCCGTGCCGTCGGTGAATACGAAGTTCGCCGTGCACTGCGCGCCCTCGGTCCGGGTCATCACCCCGGGCTTGACCGTGGCACTGTCGGCTGGGGCGAACTCCGCCACCTCGGCAGCAGAACCTGCCGGGGCCACTGCCACCGTCAGCGCGGCTGCGGCCGCGATCCCGACGGTCAGTGAGACGCATCGCCGGGAGCGCAGCCGGTTCACTAGCCGCATCAGGCGAACTCGCCCAGGCCACCGTCGACGTTCATGCTGCCCTCGGCCGTGGTGTCCCGAGCGCTGCCCGACACCGACGTATCGGACTCGGAGACCGAGCCGTTGCTCTGCATCTCGCTGCCGGCGAGGTCGCGCACCAGCGACTCGCCGTTGATCGGGGCGTCGTGGAAGGAGGGCAGCTGGTCCGCCGACGGGGCCTGGTCCAGCGCGGGCAGCTGCCCCATCGTGGGGGAGACACCCAGGGACGGCGCGTCGCCCAGCGACGAGGCGTCGCCCAGGGAGGGGACGTCCTCCAGCGAGGGGGCCGTGCTCACGGCGGGCCCGTCGTACTCCTGGGTCATTGCGGCGCCCGGGGTCATCTCCTCGGCCGGGCCGGTTTCGGCCGCGGCCAGGCCCGCCCCGCCACCCATCACAGCGCCCACGCCGGTCGCGAGCAGCAGGCCACGCCCGGCCCACACCCGGACCACGCCGCTACCGGCTGCCTTGTGTGCAACTTCGTGTCGACCCATGTCAGGCCAATCCCTTCGACGAGTGAAAAGCATCCATTCAGGCCAACGTCGAGCACGCCATGAAGTTACTCGTCTCTGGCGAGATCTTCTGGAGCGCCCGATAGAGTGAGTAGCCTGATGTTGGCTCACTGGCTGCGACCGGGCGCCGACGTCAGTTCTGAGGCCGCCACGATCCGGTGATGGCGTAGGTGATGCCGGATCTCCCACGGGCCCAGCGACGGCCCAGACGGCCCAGGCATCGATCCGACAGCGTCCGCAAACGTTCGCCGACTCCAGCGCTGTGAAGTGAATCGACCGGGCTATGCAGGCTGCTCCAGGGTGACCCGGTAGCCGAGGTTGTGCAGTTGGTTGATCAGGCGGTCGCGTTGGCGGTTTTGGTTGCGGCGGGTGAAGTAGTCGCCTCCGAGGTCGTCGTAGTCGACGTCGTCGTGGAGCAGGTGCCAGCAGATGACCAGGATGGAGTGGGCGACCGCGATAGCGGCCTTCTTCTTCCCGATCCGCCGCGCGAGGCGCCAGAACTGGGCCGAGAGGTAGGTGTCGCGGGTGCGGGCCGCGGCCCAGGCGCACTGGGTCAGGATGTCGAGCAGCCACACATCACCCTTGGTGGTCTTGCCGGAGCCGCGTTTCCCGCCGGTGATGTTGTTGCCCGGAGCGACCCCGGCCCAGGAGGCCAGGTGCGCGGCGGTGGGGAAGCGGGTCATGTCGACGCCGATCTCGGCGATGATGGTCTCGGCGGCCCGTTTCCCGACCCCGGTGATGGTGTCGAGCTGGTCACGGGCCCGGGTGAAAGGGACACCGCCCTCGCTGATGTGGGTCGCGAACAGGGTGTCGACCCGTTCGTCGAGCCGGCCGATCGCCTGCTCCAGGTGCGCGGTGTGGTCCAGGGCGAGCCCGATCAACAGCGCGTGGTGGGCGGTGAACCGGCCACGCAACGCCTGGCGCAGCGCGGGGATCTTGAGCCGGAGCCTGCCTTTGGCCAGGTCGGCGAGCACAACAGGGTCACGCTCACCAGCGATCAGTGCCGCGAGCATCGCCCGCCCGGACACCCCGAGAACATTCGAAGCGACCGAGTCGAGCTTGATCCCGGCGTCTTCGAGGGTCTTCTGGATCCGCTGGCACTCACTCGTGTGGCCCTGAACCATGCGCTTGCGGTAACGGGTCAGGTCGCGGAGTTCCCGGATCACCGACGGCGGCACGAAACTGCCCCGCAGCAGGCCGTGTTCGAGCAACTCGGCCAGCCACTCGGCGTCGAGCACATCACTCTTACGACCGGGCAGGATCTTCACGTGATGGGCGTTGACCAGCATCAACTCCCACGACGGGTGCTCTTCGAGCAGATACCAGACCGGTTTCCAGTACGAGCCGGTCGCCTCCATCACGATCGCGGTCACACCGTGTTCGGTGAACCAGTCGGCCATCGCCTCCAGCGAGGCGGTGAACGAGGTGAACGTGCGGGTCATCTTGACCCGGCCCCGCCCTCCCGGGCCCGGTATCCGCACGCAGGCGACCACCTCGTCCTTACCGATGTCGATCCCCGCGCACCGCTCGATCAGCGTGTCCATCAACGGCCTCCTCACCCACACCCGGACAGGGCGGGGCCGGCAGGGCCGACCGATCAACGACGCTGTGAAGCGTGCACAACAGCAACAGTTCGAGGTGCCGGGAAGGCCCCAGGCGTCAGTCTCAGTCTCGGGCTCACGTGCACCAAGCGCGAACGAGCTCAGCCGACCCCGACCGATTCTCATCCGTCGAGGCGGCCCGGGGAAGGGCCATGGATTCTCCAGTTGGTAATCGGACGTCGTCGGCTTGGGGAATCTGATGTACGCCGCCCACTCCACGCCCTGACCTGTAGTTCGTAGCTGCCGCGAGTGTCTGCTGTTGACCGTCTAGGACCCTGCCGTATCGCACGTTCTTCGCACGCGGCTGGACTCCCCTTCCAGCGCCATCCCGTCGACAGTGAGATGGACACTGCAGGCGGCACCGCCTCGTTCGGGTCTGACCCGCCGTCGGCTGACGCGGGCTCCAGGGTCTGTTGTCTTTGTCAGGATCGGTCGGCCTGGGTCGGGGTGGTGCTGCCTGTGCTGAGCGGCCGGGCGGCGTGCCCTGATAGGAGCCTGTGCGAGAGGCACCCATCACTGTCCTGTCCGTTTCGCCCGGCCGCGACGCCGACCCCTGGTTCCGGTGCGAGCGGAAAGAGGTGCAGCAGGTGCCCAGCATGACCGACCAACCCGCCCCTGTCCCCTCGCCTGCGGTGGTGGAGGTGGTGGCCGGGGTCGACACCCAGCCACGCCTGCTCGGTCGGAATCACCGGGCGGTCGATCGCCGGTGACGAGTGCGGCGAATGCGGCGGATCGGGGGTCCGGCGTTCTCGGCGCACCCTGGGTCCCACCGATGCCGGCTCGGTGCTGGTCGTCAACGACTGGCAGGTCGTCCAGATCGGGCACCGCAACGACGCCGAACGCGAGATCGCACTCGGCATCGCCGAACGACGACGCGAACAGCGCCGCACCCGATCCGCCTACGGGAGGTCGTCATGAAGTTCGACGAGGTTCCGCCGTGGCGGCTGTTCCGGGTCTCCGAGGCGATGGTCCTGCTGTCAATGAGCCGCTCGGTGATATACGAGCAGCTCCGGTCTGGGCGTCTGTGTTCGGTCCACCAGGGCCGCGCCCGACTGATCCCCGCCTCGGCTATCGCCGACTACGTCCAACTGCTCACCGACGAGACAGGAGACCGGTATGACCGCTCGGCGTAGCCGCGGGGCTGGAGGGTTGCACTGGGATGAGCGGCGGCAACGCTGGGTCGGCACGGTCACCACCGGCTACACCCCGGACGGCAAGCGGATCGTGCGGCGGGGGAGCGGTCGGACCAAGACGACCGCCAAGGAGAAGCTGCGCGAGATCGTCCGCGCCGTCGAGGACGGTCACGCCGTCGCCGAGCACGGGTACACCGTCGAGCACGCCGTCCGGGACTGGCTGACCTACGGTCTCACCGGGCGTGCACCGGCGACGATCGCGACCAGGCGCATCCTCGCCGAGCAGCACGTCATCCCGGCCCTGGGAGCCCGGAAGCTGCGGGAGCTGTCCGCCGAGGACGTGGACCGTTGCTTGCGAGCAAGGCCCAGACGCTCGGGACCCGGACTCTGCAGGACATCAGGTCGATTCTGCAGCGCTCGGTTGCGCGGGCCCAGGCCCGGGACAAGGTGCGTCGCAATGTCGTCCTGCTGTGCAGCACACCGACCGGGCAGGGTGGCCGACCGTCCAAGGCGCTGACCTACGCACAGGCGCAGGCCCTGCTCGAACTGAATGTCACCAGCACCTATGGGGCGTACACCGTTGTGGGCCTGCTGACCGGTGCTCGCACGGAGGAGCTGCGCGCATTGACCCGGGACGACGTCGATCTGATCGGCCGGCCCGACGCGGAACCGCCTGTTCCGGCGCACATGAAGGTCTGGCGCTCGGTCCGGATCGACGGGGACACGAAGACCCGAAAGTCGCGGCGCACGATCGCCCTGCCGGGTCGCTGCGTCGAGGTGCTGCGTGGGCAGCGAGACCGTCAGGTCCGGCACCGTTCGCGCGCGGCGGCGGGAGTGGCAGGAGCACGGTCTGGTGTTCGCCTCCGAGACCGGCACCGCGCTCGACGCGGCCAACGTCCGGCGCGGCTTCCGCATCGTGCTCAAGGCCGCGGGGCTCGATGCGGGGGAGTGGACGCCCCGGGAGCTGCGGCACAGCTTTGTCTCGCTGCTGTCGGACAGCGGCATGACCATCGACCAGATCGCTCGCCTGGTCGGACACACCGGTGGGAGCACGGTCACGGAACTCATCTACCGGAAGCAGATCCGGCCGGTGATCGACGAGGGCGCGACCGCGATGGACGGCCTGTTTCCGCGCGCAGAGCCGTAGTCACTCAGCTAGTCACGCAGCACGCCCCGGACACGACGAAGGCCCTGGTCCCAGACTCTTTACGGAGTCTTTGACCAGGGCCTTTGTATGGTCGGGGTGACAGGATTTGAACCTGCGACCTCTTCGTCCCGAACGAAGCGCGCTACCAAGCTGCGCCACACCCCGAGCGACTGTCACGGTCTCCCGTGAGCCGTTGGAAACTCTACCCGACGCCCGTGGTGGCGTGCGCGGGGGCTCCCCTCCCGGTCGCGGCCCCGGTCGGCCGGGGAACCAGGGTCAGCAGCGAGGCCTCGGGCGGGCAGGCGAACCGCACCGGCGCGTAGGGCGAGGTGCCCAGCCCGGCCGACACGTGCAGCCGCAGGTGGCTGCCCCACCGGCTGACGCCGCGGGCCCGGGAGCGGTCGATCCCGCAGTTGGTGACGATCGCGCCGTAGCCCGGCAGCCGCAGTTGGCCGCCGTGCGTGTGCCCGGCGAGGACGAGGTCGTAGCCGTCGGCGGCGAAACCGTCGAGCACCCGCGGCTCGGGGGAGTGGGTCAGGCCCAGGCGCAGGTCGGCGTCCGGGTCGTACCCCGCGATCCGCGGGTAGCGGTCCCGGTGCAGGTGCGGGTCGTCGACGCCGGCGACCCGCACGGTGCGTCCGTCCACGGTGAGCTGTTCCCGGGTGTGCGTGGCATCGACCCAGCCGTGCTCGCGGAAGGCTGCGCGCAGGTCGCTCCAGGGTAGCGGTTCGCCGTGCCTCCGCCGGGTGTCGCTGCGGCGTAGGTAGCGGGCCGGGTTCTTCGCCGTCGGGCCGTAGTAGTCGTTGCTGCCGAACACGAACGCGCCCGGGCGGTCCAACAGCGGCCCGAGCGCGGCGAGCACCCCCGGCACCGCGTCCGGGTGCGCCAGGTTGTCCCCGGTATTGATCACCAGGTCGGGTTCCAGGGCGTCCAGCGCGGCGATCCAGCGGATCTTGCTGAGCTGGCCGGGGGTGAGGTGGAAGTCCGAGAGGTGCAGGATCCGCAGGCGTCGTGCACCCGGCTCGAGTACCGGCAGCTCCACCCGGCGCAGGGTCCAGTGCCGTCGCTCGACGCCGGCCGCGTAGCCCAGGCCGGTCGCCGCGGCGGCGACGGTTCCGGCGGCCAGGCTGGCGAGGGTTCCGGCGGTGCTCACGCCGTCCAGCCTACGGCGCGGGACTATCGTGGCCAGTCGTGAGCACCCTCAAGGAGCAGCTGCGGACCGATCTCACGGCCGCCATGAAGGCCAAGGACGAGCTGGTCAGGACGACCCTGCGCTCGGCGCTGAGCGCGATCGGGACGGCCGAGGTGGCGGGCGAGGCCGCCCGCGAGCTCTCCGACGACGAGGTCCGCGCCGTGATCACCAAGGAGACCAGGCGCCGGGCCGAGTCGGCCGAGGCGTTCGCCGGTGCCGGTCGGGACTCCCAGGCCGCCCGGGAGCGTGCCGAGGGCGAGGTCCTGTCCCGCTACCTGCCCACCCAGCTCTCCGACGACGAGGTGGCCGGCCTCGCCCGCGCCGCCGTCGCCGAGGTGGCGGCCGAGTCCGGCGAGCAGCCCGGGATGAAGCAGATGGGCCAGGTCATGAAGAAGGCGAACGCGGCCGCGGCCGGGCGTGCCGAGGGCGGCCGGGTCGCCGCCGCCGTCAAGCAGGCACTCGCCGGGAACTGAGCCGCCGCCACCGGGGTCCGCCGTCGGACCCCGCACCGCCACCGGAGCATGTCCCGAGGGGCACACTCGTTGCGCCCCGGGCCCCGAGGGTGCCCCTCGGGACACGTCGGACAGCGCCGGGGCGTGCGACATGCCGCGCCGGGTCAGTTCGTCGGGGTCTTGCGGGTGCGCGAGGTGGTGCTCTTCTTCGTCGTGCCCGCGGACGTCGAGTTCTTGGACGTCGAGTTCTTGGACGCCGCGCTCTTGGACGTGGTGCCGGTCTTGCGGGTCGTCGTGCCGGACTTCTTCGCCGCGCTGCTGCGCGCCGTCGTCCCGCCGCTCTTCGACGCCGCCGCGGTCTTCCGCGTGGTCGTCTTCTTCGCCGGGGCCTTCGCCCGCCGCTCGGCCAGCAGCTCGGAGGCCCGCTCGTCGGTGACCTCCTCGACCGAGTCGCCCTTGCGCAGGCTGGCGTTGGTCTCACCGTCGGTGACGTACGGCCCGAACCGACCGTCCTTGACCACCATCTTCTTGCTCGTCGACGGGTCCTCGCCCAGCTCGCGCAGCGGCGGCGCCGCGGCCGCCCGGCCGCGCTGCTTGGGCTGCTTGTAGAGCTCCAGCGCCTCGTCGAGTGTCACCGTGAACAGCTGCTCCTCGCCGGCCAGTGACCGCGAGTCGGTGCCCCTCTTCAGGTACGGCCCGTAGCGACCGTTCTGCGCGGTGATCTCCTCGCCGGAGTCCGGGTCCGTTCCGACGACCCGCGGCAGCGAGAGGATCTTGAGCGCGTCGTCGAGGGTGACGGTGTCCACGGCCATCGACTTGAACAGCGAGCCGGTGCGCGGCTTCGGCTTGGCCGGCTTCTTCTTCGCGCCCTCCGGAACCTCGGGCTCGGGCAGCAGCTCCGTGACGTACGGGCCGAACCGGCCCTCCTTGGCCACGATCTCGTGCCCGGTCACCGGGTCGGTGCCCAGCTTGCGGCCCTCCTGCGGGACCGCGAACAGCTTCTCGGCGACCTCCTCGGAGAGCTCGTCCGGCGGCAGGTCCTCGGGCAGGTTCGCGCGCTGCGACGCGCCGTCGACGATCCGCTCCAGGTACGGGCCGTAGCGCCCGACCCGCACCACGACGTCCCGGTCGGCGGCGTCGGTGAACATCGGGATCGAGTTGATCGTGCGGGCGTCGATCTCCTCGAGGTTCGCCCCGACGAGCTTCTTCAGCCCGCCGACCTCCGCGATCGACCCCTGCGCGCGCCTCCCGGCGCCGAAGTAGAACCCGTTGAGCCAGTCCACCCGCGAGTCGTTGCCGGCCGCGATGGAGTCCAGATCGTCCTCCATACCGGCGGTGAAGTCGTAATCCACGAGCTGGCCGAAGTGCGACTCCAGCAGCCCGACGACCGAGAACGCCACCCAGGACGGGACCAGCGCGGCGCCCTTCTTCCAGACGTAGCCGCGGTCCAGGATCGTCTTGATGATCGACGCGTAGGTCGAGGGCCGGCCGATGCCGAGCTCCTCCAGGGCCTTGACCAGCGCCGGCTCGGTGAACCGGGACGGCGGGTTGGTCGAGTGCCCGTCCGGGACGAGCTCGTCGGCCTGCAGGGTCTGGCCCTCGGTGAGCTCGGGCAGCCGGGACTCGGCGTCGTCGGCCTGGCCCGGGGACCCCTCCTCGACCGCCTCGACGTAGGCCTTGAGAAAGCCCGGGAAGGTGATCGTGCGCCCGGACGCGGCGAACACGACGGCCTCGCCGGTCCCGGCCGTGCCGTTGATCCGGACGCTGACCGTGGTCCCGCGCGCGTCGGTCATCTGGGAGGCGATCGTGCGCTGCCAGATCAGCTCGTAGAGCCGGTAGTCGTCGCCGTCGACCTCGCGGGCGATCGCGCCGGGTGTGCGGAACGACTCGCCCGCCGGGCGGATCGCCTCGTGCGCCTCCTGGGCGTTCTTGACCTTGCGGGTGTACTGGCGCGGCTTGTCGGCGACGTAGGCGTCGCCGTAGAGCTCACGGGCCTGGGACCGGGCGGCCTGGATCGCGGCGTCGGACAGCGTGGTCGAGTCCGTCCGCATGTAGGTGATGTAGCCGTTCTCGTAGAGTCGCTGCGCGCTGCGCATCGTGCGCTCGGACGAGAACCGCAGCTTGCGCCCGGCCTCCTGCTGCAGCGTGGAGGTCATGAACGGCGGGTACGGCTTGCGGGTGTAGGGCTTGGACTCCACCGAGGAGACGGCGAGGTCGCGGCCCTCCAGGCCCTCGGCGAGCCGGCGGGCGCCGGCCTCGTCGAGCACGACGACGTCCTTGGTGTTCTTCAGCTTCCCGTCGGCGCCGAAGTCGCGGCCGGTGGCGACCTTGTTGCCGTCCACCTGCATCAGCCGGGCGCCGAAGGTGGGCGGGGTGGCCTCGGCGCCGGCGTTCATCGTCGCGGCGATGTCCCAGTAGTCGGCCGAGGTGAAGGCGATCCGCTCCCGCTCGCGCTGCACGATCAGCCGGGTCGCCACCGACTGCACGCGACCGGCCGAGAGCTTCGGCATGACCTTCTTCCACAGCACGGGGGAGACCTCGTAGCCGTAGAGGCGGTCCAGGATCCGTCGGGTCTCCTGGGCGTCGACCAGATTCTGGTCGAGCTCGCGGGTGTTCTCCGCGGCGGCCCGGATCGCCGACTCGGTGATCTCGTGGAAGACCATCCGGCGGACCGGGACCTTCGGCTTGAGGGTCTCCAGCAGGTGCCAGGCGATGGCCTCGCCCTCGCGGTCGGGGTCCGTCGCGAGCAGCAGCTCGTCCACCGACTTCAGCGCCTCGCGCAGCTCGGAGACGGTGCTCTTCTTCTCCGGCGTGACGATGTAGAGCGGGCTGAACTGGTTGTCGACGTCGACGCCGAGCCGCGCCCAGGACTCGCCCTTGTACTTCGCCGGCACGTCGGCGGCGCCGCGCGGCAGGTCGCGGATGTGCCCGACCGAGGACTCGACGACGTAGTCGTCGCCCAGGTAGGGCTGGATCTTGCGGGCCTTGGTCGGCGACTCGACGATCACCAGACGGCGCGTCGGGCGGCCGGACGCGGTCGTCGACGTGGTGGGCGTGCGTGTGCCCCCACCCGACTTCCGTGCCGAACCCGTCTTGTCCGTCGTTGCCGCTGCCACGTGGTCCTACCTCATCTCTCCGGCCGCGTCGCGCCTGTTGCGACGCCTGTGCCGTGCCGGTGCTTCCGCGATGCTGCGGAGCGTGCCGGGGCGGTCACGCCGCGCGTCGTCATCCGTCGACGATCGCACGATCTCATACCGCCGCCGACCCCACCGTGGCTCGTGCCACCGGCGGCGGGCGAGGCGACAGCCTAGCCCCGCCGGGAGACCGGCAGGTCAGGCGGCCGGTCGTCCGTGGAACCTTGGCCAGTCGGAGGGTCCGATGGTGCCCGGGGCGGGCCCCACCAGTTCGGTCAGACGCGCCATCCGACGCGCCCCGTGCAGACGTAACGCCGGGCCGGGGGCGCCGTGTTCCCCGGCGGCCACCCGGGCCGGGGGCAGGCCCGCCCGGGTGGCGGCGGCGATCAGCGGCCCGTGCGTCCACGGGGCCTGCGGGTCGAGGAGCAGCAGATGACCGCCGCGCAGGTCCGCGACGCCCGCCGCGAGCACCCACAGCCGGAGCGCGGCGCCGTCGAGCTGGAAGCCGGACGGGACCTGCTTGTGGCCGTTGCCGGTGCACCAGGACCGGGCCAGCGGCGCCAGGTCCCGGCGGAACGCGCTGCGCAGCCCGGACGCGCCCGGGGCGAGGGTGACGCCGCGGGCGCCGGCCAGCGCGGCCAGGGCCCGCTCACGGCCGTCGAACGGGAGCGGGACGTCGAACCGGGCGGTGTCCCCGGCGCCGAACCGCTCCAGCCGGCCGGGTCCGCAGAGCAGCCCGGCCAGGTCGGTGATCCCGGCCGGCCGGGCCTCCGCGGAGAACAGCGACATCTGCGGCACGCGAGCAGTGTAGAACGCATGTTCGACGCGAACAACGCGCCGCGCCGACCGGATGTTCCCGTTCGCCGGGCGGGGTCAGGACGGTGCGGTGAGCTTGTTCAGCTCGCCGCACTTCGGGGCGGTCGAGACGGCCTTGTCCAGCCGCGGGGTGGCGCCGAGCTTGTCCAGGCCCTGGGCCGCGCCGATGGTGCGCAGCTTGTCCTCGGCCGAGCGGAGCCGGCCCTCGAAGCCGGGCACGTCGTTCGGGTCGGCCGCGTCGACCTCGCTCTTCGCCTGGTCGACGGTCCCGCCGGTGCGCTGGAGCAGGTCACCGATCGACTTCGCGAACTGGTCGCCGCCGGAGACCGGGGAGGCGCCCGCGGCCTCAAGCTGCTTCTGGCCGTTGTCGATGCCACCGGCGACCGTGCCCAGGTAGCCGGACAGGCGGCCCTTGATGCCCGCGAGGTCGGCGCCCGCGTAGTCCGGCTTGGCGGTCAGCGGCTGGTAGTACGACAGCAGCGCGCCGCACACCTTGTCGCCCCAGGCGACGGGATCGGCGCCGACGCCCTCGGTGGGGCGGGGTGCGGGGTCCGGTGATGCGGTCCCGGCCACCGTGGTCGTGCAGCCGGCCGCGAGGCACGCGGCAAGCAGGGTCGGCAGCAGGACCCGGGCGGCGCGGGCCGGTCGGGGGGTCGCCATCGTCGGGCTCCAGCTCGTCGGGGGCGGCGCGGATGCGCGCTGCCTCGGGGGAACGGACCGGGTGCGACCGTATGCCTCGGCCGCAGGTCAGCCGCCGCCACCCTGCCCTGGGCAGCTGTCTGGAGCAATGGGCACTGCGGCGTTCGGGGGTGCGTTCTCCACCTCATCCGAGATGCCGGCCGAGATCGCCGCACGGGCCCGACGCCCGGAACGCCGTGTCCGGTTCCGGGTCGGCCGAGCCGGGTGACGACGGACGACGGCCGCTCGCCCCGGGCGGGACGAGCGGCCGTCGCGATCGTGCGGGAGGTGCGGTGCGCGCCGGGGCACGCTCCGCGAGGGTCGCTCAGCCGACCGAGCTCTCCGCGGGTGCGTCGGTGATCGCCGACGTCCTCCGCTTCGAGATCACGACCGCCCCGACGATGATCAGGACCGCGACGACCGCGATCAGGATCCGGATCACCGGGTTGCTGCCGGGCAGGGACAGCAGGACGATCGCGGGCGCGATCAGCACCGAGACCAGGTTCATCACCTTGATCAGCGGGTTGATGGCCGGGCCCGCGGTGTCCTTGAACGGGTCGCCGACGGTGTCACCGATGATCGTCGCCTCGTGGGCGTCGGAGCCCTTGCCGCCGTGGTTGCCGTCCTCGACGAGCTTCTTGGCGTTGTCCCAGGCGCCGCCCGAGTTGGCCAGGAAGATCGCCATCAGGACGCCGGTGGCGATCGCACCGGCCAGGTAGCCGGCCAGCGGGCCGACGCCCAGGCCGAACCCGACCGCGATCGGCGCGAAGATCGCCAGCAGGCCGGGGGTCGCCAGCTCGCGCAGCGAGTCCCGGGTGCAGATGTCGACCACGCGGCCGTACTCCGGCCGCTCGGTGCGGTCCATGATCCCGGGCTTGTCCTTGAACTGGCGGCGCACCTCGTAGACGACCGCGCCGGCGGCACGGGTGACCGCGTTGATCGCCAGGCCGGAGAACATGAACACCACCGACGCACCGATGATCACGCCGACCAGGGTGTTCGGGCTGAACACCTCGTAGGCGAACGACGACCCGGCGTCGCCCAGCGCGACGCCGGCGGAGTCGAGCGCCTGGTTGATGGCGTCGCGGTAGGAGCCGAACAGTGCCGTCGCGGCGAGCACCGCGGTGGCGATCGCGATGCCCTTGGTGATCGCCTTGGTGGTGTTCCCGACCGCGTCCAACTCGGTGAGGATGTCCACGCCGTCGCCCTCGACGTCGCCGGACATCTCCGCGATGCCCTGCGCGTTGTCCGAGACCGGGCCGAAGGTGTCCATCGCGACGATGACGCCGACCGTGGTGAGCAGGCCGGTGCCGGCCAGCGCGACCGCGAACAGCGACACGACGATCGAACCGGAGAGCAGGAAGGCCCCGTAGACCGCGGCCGAGATGACGATCGCGGTGTAGACGGCGGACTCGAAGCCGATCGAGATGCCGGACAGGATGACCGTCGCCGAGCCGGTCAGCGACGACTTGCCGACGTCGCGGACCGGGGTGTCCTCGGTGCCGGTGTAGTAGCCGGTGAGCTTGAGGATCACCACGGCCAGCACGATGCCGATGATCACGGCGACCGACGCGATGAGGCGCGGGTCGCTGGTGAGCTCGGCGACCGAGCCGTCGGTCGGGTTGGTCATCTCGCCGAAGCTGCCGGGCAAGTAGACATACGCCGCGATGATCGACAGCACGCCCGCGAAGATCGCCGAGAGGTAGAAGCTGCGATTGATCGCGCGCAGCGAGTTCTCCCCCTCCCGGGCCTTGGTCAGGTACACGCCGAGGATCGCGGTGATCACGCCGATCGCCGGGACGATCAGCGGGAACAGCAGGCCCTGCAGGCCGAACGCGGCGGTGCCCAGGATGAGCGCGGCGACCAGGGTGACGGCGTAGGACTCGAACAGGTCGGCCGCCATGCCGGCGCAGTCACCGACGTTGTCGCCCACGTTGTCGGCGATGGTGGCGGCGTTGCGCGGGTCGTCCTCGGGGATCCCCTGCTCGACCTTGCCGACCAGGTCGGCGCCCACGTCCGCGGCCTTGGTGAAGATGCCGCCACCGACCCGCATGAACATCGCGAGTAGCGCGGCGCCGAAGCCGAAGCCCTCCAGGACCCGCGGGGCCTGGCCGGCGTAGACCATCACCACGATGGCGGCACCGAACAGACCGAGGCCGACGGTGAACATGCCGACCACGCCGCCGGTGCGGAACGCGATCCGGGTGGCCTTGTCGCGCCCGTTCGCCTCCCGGGCCGCCGCGGCGACGCGGATGTTCGCGCGCGTGGCCAGCCACATGCCCAGGTAGCCGATGATGGCGGAGAAGCCCGCACCGACGAGGAAGAAGATCGATCGGCCGATGCGTTCACCGAGGTCCTCGGCGGGGAGCGCGAAGAGCAGCACGAACACGATGACGGCGAAGATGCCGAGCGTGCGGAACTGGCGGTTGAGGTACGCCGAGGCGCCTTCCTGGACCGCGCGGCCGATCTCCTGCATCGAGGGCGTGCCCTCGCCGTGGGCGAGGACCTCCTTGAGCAGCAGACCGCCGACGGCCAGGGCGACGAGGGCGACCACCGCGACCACACCCACGATGGTGAGGTCTCCCGCACCGAGCTCGAGGCCCTGGGCGAGGGTGGACTGGGACATCCGTCCTCCTGGTTCAGCAGAGATCCGACCAGGTAGCCGTTGACGGGGGTGGCACCGGTGTCGGTGCTCCCCGCCGACGACGGCGTCCCTGGCGTCGACTGGGCCCGGACCGGCGGTCGCCGGCGACCGGGCGCGTGCAGTCTAGAAGTGTGTCCGACCACTCACTGCGAGCGGGATCACAAGCGGGAACTATCCGCCCAAAGTGATCAAGAACACAACGTGCGTGGGGCTGTCCGGCGGCGCTTCCGGACGCCCCTCGCGGGCGAGCCGGACGGAGGGCCGGCCGTACGGCAACGTCCGTCCGGCCGCATCGTCCCTCCGTCCGGCCGCACCGGTGCCTCCGTCCGGCCGCCTGCGTCGGTCCGGGCGGCTCGGGTGCCGCGGCGCCGCCCGGTCGCGGTCGGGCCTGTCCGGCGGTGGCGCCGTCCGGTGTGTCAGCCTGGCCGGTCGTGGGGTCGACGGGAGTGCGGTCGGAGGGATCGCGGCGCGGCGTGGACCTGTTGCGCCGGGTGCTCGCCGGCTCCGGTGTCGACCCGGACCGCGCCGAGCCGGCCTCCGCGCAGGAGTCGCCCGCCGCGCAGGAGCCGGCCGCCGTCGACCCGGTGCCGGACGACGACCCATTGCGGCACGTGGTGCGCACGCCGCCGCGGCCGGGCCGGACCACGGACTGGCCGGACTGGACCCCGGAGCCGCTGCGGGCGGCGCTCGTCGACCGGGGGATCGCGCGGCCGTGGGCGCACCAGGCCGAGGGGGCCTCGCTGGTACACGGCGGCGCCGACGTCGTCGTCGCGACCGGGACGGCGTCGGGCAAGTCGCTCGTCTACCAACTCCCGGTGCTGGCCGGGCTCGAGGAGGACCCGCGGGCGACCGCGCTCTACCTGGCGCCGACCAAGGCGCTGGCCGCCGACCAGCTCCGGGCCCTCGACGGGATCGCCCCGCCCGGGATCCGTCCGGCAGCGTTCGACGGTGACACCCCGATGGAGGAGCGGGACTGGGTGCGCCGGCACTGCCGGTGGATGTTCTCCAACCCGGACATGCTGCATCGCTCGCTGCTGCCCCGGCACCGCCGCTGGGCGACCTTCCTGCGCCGGCTGCGCTACGTCGTGATCGACGAGTGCCACACCTACCGCGGGGTGTTCGGCTCGCACGTGGCCGTGCTGCTGCGCCGGTTGCTGCGGATCGCGGCCCGCTACGGCGCCCGGCCCACCGTGGTGCTCGCGTCGGCGACGGTGGCGACCCCGGGCGAGTTCGCGTCCCGCCTGACCGGACGCGACGTCGTCGCGGTGACCGAGGACGGCTCGCCGAACGCCGGGCGGACCGTCGCGTTCTGGGAGCCGCCGCTGCTCGCCGAGATCACCGACGACTCCGGCGCCCCGGTCCGGCGCTCGGCGGGCGGGGAGGCCGCCCGGATGCTCGCCGATCTGGTGCTCGAGGACGCCCGCACGCTGGCGTTCGTGCGATCCCGGCGCGCGGCCGAGCTCACCGCCCTGGGGGCACGGCGTCAGGTCGCGGAGGCGGCACCGGAGCTCACCGAGCGGATCGCGGCCTACCGCGGCGGCTACCTGCCCGAGGAGCGGCGCGCGCTGGAGGGGGCGCTGATGTCGGGTGAGCTCCTCGGGGTCGCGACCACGAACGCGCTGGAGCTGGGTGTGGACATCTCCGGGCTGGACGCGGTGGTGCTGGCCGGGTTCCCCGGGACCCGGGCGTCGTTCTGGCAGCAGGCGGGGCGCGCCGGGCGGGCCGCCGACGAGGCGCTGGTGGTGCTGGTGGCCCGGGACGACCCGTTGGACACCTACCTGGTGCACCATCCGCAGACGCTGCTCGGCGCCCCGGTGGAGAGCTGCGTGCTGAACCCGGTGAACCCCTACGTGCTCGCCCCGCAGCTGGCGTGCGCCGCCGCCGAGATGCCGCTGACCACGGCCGACGTCGCCGACGTGTTCGGGGGCGCCCCGGCGGAGGAGGTGCTCGACGAGCTGGTCGCCGACGGGGTGCTCCGCCGCCGCCCGCACGGCTGGTTCTGGCCGGACACCGGTGGTTCGCCGTCCGCCGACGTCGACATCCGTGGGGCGGGACTCGGCCAGGTGGCGGTGGTCGAGGCCGCGACCGGCCGGATGCTGGGCACGGTCGACGGGGATGCCGCTCCCGGGTCGGTGCACCCGGGAGCGGTGTACCTGCACCGCGGGGACAGCTTCGTGGTCGACGAGCTGGACCTGGAGCAGGGACTGGCGCTGGTGCACCCGGAGGACCCGGACTGGCGGACCGAGCCGCAGTCGGTCTCGGAGGTGACGGTGCTGGCGACCCGGGAGTCGCGACGGTACGGCCCGGTCCGGGTGTGCTTCGGCGACACGACGGTGACCAGCCAGGTCGTCGGCTACCGGCGTCGGACCGCGGACGGGACGGTGCTCGACCAGGCCCCGCTGGACCTGCCGCCACAGAGCTTGGACACCCGCTCGGTCTGGTACACGATCGACCCGGACGCGCTGGAGGAGGCGGGGATCGACGAGGCCCGACTGCCCGGTGCGTTGCACGCCGCCGAGCACGCCGCGATCGGGCTGCTCCCGCTGTTCGCGATCTGCGACCGCTGGGACATCGGAGGGCTGTCCACCGCGCTGCATCCCGACACCGGGTCGCCGACCGTGTTCGTGCACGACGGTCACCCCGGTGGCGCCGGCCTCGCCGAACGCGGACACGAAGTGCTGGCGTCCTGGCTGAGCGCGACCCGGTCGGCCGTGCACGACTGCGAGTGCCGCACCGGCTGCCCGTCCTGCGTGCAGTCGCCCAAGTGCGGCAACGGCAACAACCCGCTCGACAAGGCGGGTGCGGTGCAGGTGCTGGGCCTGGTGCTCGACGCGCTCGCCGGAGACGGGGACTCCGACGACGGGGACTCCGACGACGGGCACCCCGACGGCGGGCACTCCGACGACGGGGACTCCGGGTGAGCGGCGGCGACAGGAGCGAGCCCCGCGGACCGGCCTGAACGGGCACCGCCGACCCACCCGTCGGGGGGTAGGTGGGCCAGCGGCGACCTCGGTGCGACGGCGTCGGACGGGGGCGCGTGGTGCGCTCCGACCCCATCGCGCTCTGGGGAGCGTGGCCGGTGTGCCGGGGGCGGACCGGACCCTGCCCGGCCCCGCGACGACTCCCAGTAGGCCGTAGTGGGCGCGGGGTGACCAGTCCCGGCGCGCCCGCCGTCGGCGATCGGTCCGGCGTCGACGACGAGTCGTCGCTCGTCGCCGGTGTCCGGCCCGTGCTGTCGTGGCGGTCACGTGGCGCACTGTTCTCCGTCCGTTCATCCAGGAGCGCGGACCGCTCACCGAGACCATGATCACGTCGTGCGGCGGCGTCACGGTGGCGCGAACCCGGCCCCACCACCGTCCACCGGAGCGGGACCGGCCCGGGCTCGGGCGCTCGCCGGGTCCCGGACGGGGAGCAGCCCGCTCCACTGTGTCTGCGTCTCGACCAGGGAGTCCCATCCGTCGAGCCGGCAGCCGGTGACCTCGGCTCCGTTGCGTGCGGCGATGTCGGCGGCGACCGCACACGCCGGTCCGGGGCCGTCGACCGAGCGCCCGGCGGCAGCGAGCGCGGACAGGTCGGCGGCCGCCGAGGCGATGTGCCGGGCACGGACCGCGGCGGCGACGTCGATGCACACCATCGCGGTCAGGAGCAGGACCGCGGCCGCGGTGGCCGTCCATACCGACGCGACGCCGTCGTCGCCGCGGAGGCGGGCCGGGCGCGGGCTCACCGCCTGCTCCCCGGTGCCGCGGCGGGCCGACCGCCGCGATCCGCGGGTTCGGGAACCGACGCCACCGCCCGGGGCGGCGCCGTCCCGGGCGGTACCGGCCGGGGTGCTGCCGGAAGACCGGACGCCGCACCGTCCACGGCCGCACCGGACGCGGCCGGGCCGCCGGGCAGGTCGTCGGCCGGGGGTACGGACGGGTCGCCCGGCAGCTCGTCGTCCGGGCGTGCTTCCGCGCCACCGGCTCCCGGCGGTTCGTCGGCTCTGGCGTCGCTCCCGCCCGCCCGGTCGGTTCCACCCGCCGGGGCGGGCGCCCCACCGGCGGTCAGGCCGGGTTCGGTGACCGCGGTCGCCGAACCGGTGATCCGGATCGGCAGTGGCCAGGCCGGGCGTGCGGTCACCGTGGCGACGACGGTGTCACCGTCGAACCGCAGCTCGGTGTCCGCGCCGGTGGGTGCCAGCGTGGCCGCCGCGACCCGGCCGCGGTCGGCGTCGCCGCGGGCCGCCTGCCGGACCAGCTCGCGGGCCGCGTCGGTGCAACGGACCGAGCCGGCGACCGCGGCCACCGCGGCGACGGCGGCCGCCGCGACCAGGACGAGGGTCCCCAGAGCCAGCGCGGCCTCGACAGTGACGGCGCCGTCGTCGGCCCGGGCCCGCTCAGAACGTCGCGGACAGCGCACGCTGCACGATCCCGGTCAGCGCCGCGACGATGTCGTCGCCGCTGACGATCGCGTACAGCAGCGCCGCGAACGCCGCCGCGGCCACGGTTCCGACGGCGTACTCCACCGTGGACATGCCTTCGTCGTCCCGAGCGAGCCGGCTGAGGCGCCCGCGCAGGTCGGGCTCCGGGGGCGCCGACCCGGCGCCGGTGGACGGGACGGGCACCGGTCGGTCCGGAGCACCCGCCGTCGAACGATGCGGGGCCGGGCGGGGTGAGATCGGGCGGGATGCGGTCGGGCGGGTTCGGGTCATCGGTCTTCTCCTCGGTCGTGGGCCAGCCGGTGGCAGGCCCGGGACACGTCCGGTGTCACCACCGGGCGATCACCTGCCCGGCCAGCCCGATCACGACCGGCACGATGCCGAGGACCAGGAAGGCGGGCAGGAAGCAGAGCCCCAGGGGGGCGGTGATGCGGACCGCCGCCCGCTGTGCGCGCTCCTCGGCCCGGTCGGCCAGGTCGCCCCGCAGCCGGGCCGCCTCGGAGCGGGCCGCCCGACCGAGCGCGGCGCCGGTCGCCGCCGACCGTCCTGCGGCGCGGGCGAACCCGGCCAGGTCGGGGTCGGCGGACACGGCGGACCACGCCTGCGCCGGGTCGGCACCGAGAGCGAGCAGCCCGGACACCCGTCGCACCGCCTCCCCGGCCGGCCCGGGAAGCCGCCGCGCGGCAGCGGCGACGGCGTCCGGAACGGTCAACCCGGCCGCGAGACAGGTGGCGAGCAGGTCCCAGGCGGCCGCGAGGTCGCCCGCGTCGGCGACGCCGCGGGTGGCCGCCCGCCGGAGGAGCAGCAGTACCGCACCGCCGGCGCCGGCACCGACCGCGGCACCTGCCGGGCCACCGACCGCCCAGCCGAGCGCGGCCCCGGCAGGCAGCAGGACGGTCAGCACCAGCGGCCGGTCCGGCGGGCGGGGCGGGGCGACCGGCCGCGGGGCCAGCCCGCGCAGCCGCCCTGCCGCCGGTCGTCCGCCACCGACCAGCAGCGCGGCGGCGAGGAGACCGAGCACCGCGGCGGTCACGACGGGACCGCCGTACGCAGTATGTGATCGCTCCACAGCGCACCCGCCGTGGTGAGCGCCACGCCGAGCAGCAGCAGCATCGGGCCGATCGCGCCGCTGCGCAGCACGGTCAGCGGCGCGATCCCCATGAGCTGCCCGAGGCCGATCCCGGCCAGTGGCAGTGCCGTGAGCACCGACGCCGTCGCGCGCGGTCCGGCGAGCTGGGCACGGACCCGGGCGCCGTGCGCCAGCCGCCACCGGACGTCGTCGAGGACCCCGGCGAGCAGGTCGGCCAGCGGTGCTCCGTGTCGGTCCGCGAGCTCCCACGCTGCGGCGACACGCTCCAGATCGCGGGTCGCGACCGGCCGGTCGGAGGCGGTGCGGCGCAACGCGTCGGGCACCGGTTCGCCGATCCCGGCGGCCGACCCCGCCGGCCCGAGGAGCTCGCGGGCCAACGGGCCGTCGTCGGCGACCCCGGCCAAGGCCACCGCCGGGTGGGCACCCGTGCGGAGCTCGTCGGTGATCCGGGCGAGCGAGTCGGCCAGCTCGGTGGCCGCACGGGTCTCCCGCTCGGCGGCCCGGCGGGCGCGCAGCCGCCGCCGCACCACCCAGGTGCCGGCGCCGGCGCACACGGCGCCGGCGGGGCCGAGCACGACCCATCCCGCGACCAGCATCCCGCCGTAGACGGCGGGTGTGGCCGGCGCGGCCGGTCGGAACCGCCGCCGCCGCGAGGTGAGTTCGCGCAGGCGGGCGGCACCGGTTCCGGCGGGTAGGCCGAGGACGGCCAGGGCGAGCAGTAGCAGGATCGACGCGCTGCGGGCGGGTGAGGACGTCAGGACGCTCAGCACGGCGGTGTCACCCCGCGTTCCCGGAGCAGGGTCGTCAGCAGCGGGTGGCCGGGCCCGGGGCCACCGTCTCGGGTCCATGCGGCCTCGACACGCAGGTCGCCGTCGTCGCGGCGGAGCACGCCGACCTCGTCGAGGACCCGACCGGCGTCCGGCCGTCGGCGCATCTGGAGGACGACCTGCACCGCTGCCGCCAGCTGGCCGTCGAGCGCGGCCGGGCCCATCCCGCCGAGCCCGGCGAGCGCCCGCATCCGGGCCGGTATCTCGCGCACCGAGTTGGCGTGCACGGTGCAGGCGCCGCCCTCGTGGCCGGTGTTCATGGCCGCCAGCAGGTCGCAGACCTCCGCGCCGCGGACCTCCCCGACCACCAGCCGGTCCGGCCGCATCCGCAGCGCCTGCCGCACCAGCTCGCGCAGCGGCACACCGCCGGCGCCCTCGATGTTCGGCGGCCGGGCGACCAGCCGGACGACGTGCGGGTGCCGGGGGCGCAGCTCCTCGGCGTCCTCCACCGTCACCAGGCGATCCCCGGGGTCGGTCGCCCCGAGCAGGGCGTTGAGCAGGGTGGTCTTCCCGGCTCCGGTGCCACCGGCGACCAGCGTCGCCAGCCGGGCCGCGACGATCGCACGCAGCAGGGACTCGCCGGGCGCGTCCAGCGTGCCGCTGCGGCGGAGCGCGGACAGGTCGTGGTGGGCCGGGCGCAGGACGCGCAGCGAGATCGAGGTCCCGCCGGCGGAGACCGGGGGCAGCACGGCGTGCAGACGCACCCCGGCCTCGGCGAGCCAGCCGTCGACGTACGGGCTGGCGTCGTCGAGGCGGCGGCCCGCGACCAGGGCGAGCCGCTGGGCCAGGCGCCGTACGGCGGCCTCGTCGGCGAAGGTGACCGTCGTGCGGCGCGGCCCCGCACCCTGGTCGATCCAGACCGCGTCCGGGGCGGTGACCAGCACGTCGGTCGTGCGCGGGTCCCGCAGCAGGGCATCCAGCGGGCCCGCGCCGGTGAACTCCTGACGCAGCGTCCGCAAGGCCGCGAGGACATCCAGGTCGGAGGCGACACCACCGGTCTCGGCGCGTACCGCGGCGGCGACGGCGGCCGGACCGATCTCCCCGCCGCCGTCGGCGAGGCGGGCCCGGACCCGCTCGACGAGCGAGGTCACGACGCCGCCCCGAGGACGCCTTGGTCCGCGGCGGTGAGCCGGGCGCGCACGGCGCGGGCGGCGGTCGCGAGCGGACCGCGGCCCGACCCCGGGACGCGACCGCGTTCCATCGCCCCCGCCAGGTCCCGCTCGGCCCGCATCGCGTGCAGCAGCGGCAGCCCGAGCGCCCCGGCGACCTCGTCGGGAGTGATCCCGCCGGGGGACGGGCCGCGGACGACCAGCTCGACGGTCGCGGCGTGCTCGGCCAGGACGTCGACGACCCGGGCGGCGGCCGCGCAGGCCCGGAGCCCGGCCGGGACGATCAGGACCGCCAGGTCGGCGCCGCCGACCGCGGCGAGCGCAGCATCGGTGGGGTAGCGGGGGACGTCGCAGACCACGGTGTCGCCGGAGCGGCGGCCGGCGTCGAGCACTACCGGCACCGCGGACGGGTCGGGGCCCTGCGGGGATCGCGCGCAGGACAGCACCGACAGCGGGGTGCGCCCGGAGCCGGCGTGCGGAAGCGCGGCGTGCAGCGATGCCGCCTGCACCCGGCCGTCGCCGATGGTCAGTTCGGGCCACCGCATGCCCTCGGCCTGTTCGAGACCGACGAGCAGGTCCAGACCACCGCCGAGCGGATCGCAGTCGACCAGCAGCGCGCCGGCGCCGTCCCGGGCGGTCACGGTGGCGACGGCCGTGGCCAGCACGGACGCTCCGGCGCCGCCGCAGCCACCGACGACCGCGACCACCTGCCCCGAACGGCCGCCGGCGGCGGTGCGCTCGCGGACGTCGGCGAGCATCCCGGCCAGCGTGGCCTCGCCCAGCGGCAACTCCACGACCCGGTCGGCGCCGAGCGCGACGGCCACCCGCCAGTCCTCGGCGACGGGCTCGCCGGTCACTGCGATCACCACCCCGCCCCGTCGGCCGAACCCGGCACGGAGGCAACGGACGGCGCCGGCCCGGTCGAGCAGCACCATCGGTGCGCGGGACCAGGCCCGGCGGGCGTCCGCCGCGTCGGCCGCCCGTTGCGCCGCGACGTCGGCGGCCGCGGCCAGCCGCAGCAACGCGTCCAGCAGGTCCGGATCCTCGGCCACGATCAGGCAGAGCCGATCCTGCTGCCGCCCCGACTGCCGGCCTGCCTGCCGGCCCTGCGCCCGGTCGCTCTGCCGTTCCATCGCCCCTCCTCCGCCCCGGCCCGTCGGTACGGGTCCGGTGCCCAGCGTGCGGCGCGGCGGGGCCGGTGGAGCGGTCGATTCCTGGCCTGTGGACAACTTCGGAGGTTGTGGACAGACGGCCTCGGGGCGGGCGTCCTCGCCCGGAACGGTCGGTGCCGTCGGGCAGGATGGATATCGGGGGAGGGCCCTGCGCGGGCGGCCTGTGCGAGCGCGGAGCGGCCTGCACGGGCGCGGAGCAATACGTCCGGCGGATACGACCGACAGCTCGGGCGGCGAGCAACGGGGGCGACCCTGCACAGAGGACGGCCCTGCACAGAGGACCGCCCTGCACAGAGGACGGCCCCCGCCAGGGGGGATTGGCGGGGGCCGTCGGTCGGTTCAGCCCCGGGGGGTCGAGCTGAACCGCGCCCGGACCACGTCCGAGCTCTCCCAACTGTAGCCGTAATCGCGCCATCCCGCCCAGACCCGGCCCGTGGCCTGCGCCGACCGGTCCGGGAGGCGGTGTGGTGCGCGGCGGCCGGCAGCCGCGGAGTACGCCGACCGGTGGCCCACTGCCGCCGACCGGTCGTGTCCGCCGGTCACTCTGCGCTGTCGGCCCCGGAACCGGCTGTGGCCGGTACCCCGCACCGGGCCGGGCGGCGGAGCGGGGTCGTGCCGGTACTTCCGGCCGGTGCTGCAGTGGGTCCCGGTCTGGCAGGCTCCGCACCCGTGCCCGACGCTTCCGCGCCCGTCCCGACCGCGACGCCCGCGCCGCCGACCGGTCCCGGCGGCGCCTCGCTCCCGCTGCAGGCGGTCTTCCTGGACCTGGACAACACGATCATCGCCGGCTCCAGCGCGCTGGCGTTCACCCGGCCGTTCGCCCGGTACGGCCTGATCGACCGGGCGACCGTGCTACGCGGTGCGTGGGCCCAGCTGCTGCTGGTGCTCGCCGGCGCCGACGCGTCCACGATGGACACGTTGCGCCGCAGGATGACCCTGCTCTGCCAGGGCTGGGAGGTGGAGCGGGTCCGCACGATCGTCGCCGCGACCCTGCACGAGGTGATCGGCCCGCTGGTCTACCCGGAGGCCCGGCGGCTGATCGAGCGGCACCGGGCGGAGGGCGCCGAGCTCGTGCTGCTGTCGGCGTCCGGCCTGGAGGTGGTCGAACCGATCGCCGCCCTCATCGGCGTCGACCGGTACCGCGCGACGACCATGCGGATCGAGGCCGGCCGCTACGCCGGGGAGATCGAGAACTACTGCTACGGCGAGGGCAAGGCCGAGGCGGCCCGGGAGATCGCGGCCGGAGCCGGGCTGGACCTCGCCCGGTGCGCCGCCTACACCGACTCGATCACCGACCTGCCGCTGCTGGAGGCGGTCGGCCTGCCCGCGGTGGTGAACCCGGACCGGGAACTGCGCCGGATCGCCCGCGAGCGGGGCTGGCCGGTGCTCGCGTTCGTGCGGGCCCGCTCGCGCCGGGACCGGCTCTTCCGGTTGCGGGACCGGCTCGCGGACCGGTTCGCGGGCCCGGCCGGCCCGGGACCCACGGCCGCCCGACCCGCCGATGTCGCGCTCGCCGGTTCGGCGTGGGCGGACCGTGCGGCAGAAGGCCGGCCGGGCGCCGACCCGGCGGGGACGGAGGGCGCGGACCGGCCGGGGACCGGCCCGGCACGAACCGGGTCCGGGAGCCCGGTGACACGGTCCGCCGCGACCCTCGCCGCCCTCACCGCGGCCGGCGGTCTCGTCGCGCTGTGTCGCAACCGTGCCCGTCGTGATCGGCGGGGTTCCGGCAACGAGACCGCCGTCCGGGCGACCCCGCGCACCCACCCGGACGCCGGACCGGTCACCCCCTGCTGCTGAACCGGTGCACCCGATGGCGAGGGTTGCCCACCTTCGGCCCCCAGGACTAGGAAGAGGGGCACGGAAACCGGGTCAGGCCAGGGGCGGTTCGGAGGAGAAGAGCCCGTCCCCCCAGGCTCGGGGGCCGTACGCGAGATCCGGGCACTCCACGGAGAGCACGCCGCGGGAGGCATGTCGTAGTGGGACTGCGTACCGGGACGCCGGGCGCCGAGGCCATACACACACGACACGTAGTGCACGCAGGGATCCCGGACTCGCGTCGGGCCGGGCGGTGCTCCTGACGGGGGTACCGCCCGGTTCTTCGTCGTGGTCGGCCCGGGTCGTGGCCGCGCCCGCCCGGTGGTGACCCCTGGTCAGCTCCCCTGCGCGGAGGCGATCGACAGACCCTCCCGGCCGCCGGCCTCCCACTCCGCGCAGCAGTGCGTGATCCAACGGGCCAGTCCCTCGGGCGTGCCTCCCGCGAACCCCTCCGCCGCCTCCCGGTAGGCCGGCTGCCGGCGCAGGAAACCGACCTCGGGCACGCACAGCCCGCGGGGATCCAGACCGGACGACATCGCCGTCAGCCGGGCGGCGGCCCGGGCGACGACGCCGTCGGCCGTCCCGAACGCGCGCAGCGACAGCAACTCGCCGTGCACGACGGCGACCAGGACCGGCGCCGGTACCCGGGTCCCACCGCCGAGCAGGTCCGCGAGCGTCGACAGCCGCGACGACACCCCCGCCCGGGGCCGGCCGAGCACCGTCTCGTGCTCGGCCGCGGGGACCAGGTCGGTCGCGGCCAGCACGTGCAGCCGGGCCAGCCCCTGCAGCGGTGCCCGCCCCCACGTGTCCAGCAGCCGGGCCCGCTCGTCGGCGATCCGGACCGCCCCGGCCAGCACCGGATCGGACACGTGGTCGGTGGTGGCCGGGGTGAGCGGGGCGCCGTCCAGGGCCGCCGACGAGCGGGCCGCGCGCAGCGCCGCCTCGGCGGCCGTCGCCGGCCAGCCCCGCCGGTTCACCGGCTGGTTGTGGACCTCGGTCGCCGCGTCCCGCGCGCGCTCCACCGCCTCGGGCACGCCGGGCAGAAGGGCGAGCGGGCCGAGTGGGTCGTCGGTCGCGGTCCGGGCCATGGCGTCATCGTCGCACCCCGGTGGCCGACCGCTCGTCGGACACCGGTCGGCCGCCGGTCGGCCACCCGCCGAGCCGCGCGGTGGGTACCGGCCCTGGGCCAGGGGCCCGGAACCGCCTCCGACCTGCTCCAACGGTGGGTCCGCTCGCCGAGCGGTGTGCCGGGAAACCCACACAGACGGTGCGGACGGCGATCGGGTTCACTAGCGTCGGCCCGCACACGCGTGCGCACGTCACGTGCGCTACGGGGTCGTTCCGGCCCGTTCACTGCCGCGTCGAGGAGGACACGAGGACCATGGCCGAGTCCGAGAACAGCAGCGGCGCACTCAGCGCACTGTCCACCGAGAGCCGCTCGTTCCCGCCGTCGGAGGAGTTCGCCGCCCAGGCCAACGCCACCGCCGAGTGGTACGACCGCGCCGACGCCGACCGGGAGGCGTTCTGGTCCGAACAGGCCGAACGCCTGAGCTGGGCGAAGAAGTGGGACACCGTCCTGGACTGGCAGCCCCCGTTCGCCAAGTGGTTCGTGGGTGGCGAGCTGAACGTCGCGTACAACTGCGTGGACCGGCACGTCGAGGCCGGCAACGGCGACCGGGTCGCGATCCACTGGGAGGGTGAGCCGGGCGACTCCCGCACCATCACCTACGCCGACCTGCAGCGCGCGGTCTCCAAGGCCGCCAATGCGCTGGCCGAGCTGGGCGTCGGGAAGGGCGACCGGGTCGCCATCCAGCTGCCGATGATCCCCGAGGCCGTGATCTCGATGCTGGCCTGCGCCCGGGTGGGTGCGCTGCACAGCGTGGTGTTCGGCGGGTTCTCCCCGGGGGCGCTCAAGGCCCGGATCGAGGACGCCGAGGCCAAGCTGCTGATCACCAGCGACGGCCAGTACCGGCGTGGCAAGCCGGCGCCGATGAAGGAGAACACCGACCAGGCGGTCGAGGGCACCTCGATCGAGCACGTCCTGGTCGTGCGGCGGACCGAGACCGAGGTCCCGTGGACCGAGGGCCGCGACCTGTGGTGGCACGACGTCGTCGACGCCGCCTCCGACCAGCACACCCCGCAGGCCTTCGACTCCGAGCACCCGCTGTTCATCCTCTACACCTCGGGCACCACCGGGAAGCCGAAGGGCATCCTGCACACCTCGGGTGGCTACCTGACCCAGGCGGCCTACACCCATGACGTGACGTTCGACCACAAGCCCGGCGAGAGCGTCTACTGGTGCACTGCCGACATCGGCTGGGTCACCGGGCACACCTACATCGTCTACGGCCCGCTGGCCAACGGGGCGACCGAGGTCGTCTACGAGGGCACGCCGAACACCCCGCACGAGGGCCGGCACTGGGAGATCGTCCAGAAGTACGGCGTCTCGATCTACTACACCGCGCCGACGCTGATCCGGACGTTCATGAAGTGGGGCGACGACATCCCCGCCCAGTACGACCTGTCCTCGCTGAAGGTGCTCGGCACGGTCGGCGAGCCGATCAACCCCGAGGCCTGGATGTGGTTCCGGGAGAAGATCGGCGGCGGGCGGTGCCCGATCGTCGACACCTGGTGGCAGACCGAGACCGGCGCGACCATGATCGCCCCGCTGCCGGGCGTCACCGCGACGAAGCCGGGATCGGCGATGCGGCCGGTGCCGGGGATCTCGGCGATCGTCGTGGACGACTCGGGCACGCAGGTCGGCAACGGCGAGGGCGGCTACCTGGTCATCGACAAGCCGTGGCCGTCGATGCTGCGCGGCATCTGGGGCGACACCGAGCGCTACAAGGAGACCTACTGGTCCCGGTTCGCCGAGCAGGGCTACTACTTCGCCGGTGACGGCGCGAAGTACGACGACGACGGCGCCATCTGGCTGCTCGGCCGGGTGGACGACGTCATGAACGTGTCCGGGCACCGGATCTCCACCACCGAGGTGGAGTCCGCGCTGGTCAGCCACCCGACCGTGGCCGAGGCCGCCGTCGTCGGCGCGGCCGACGAGACGACCGGCCAGGGCATCGTCGCGTTCGTGATCCTGCGCGGGGGCACGGCCGCCGACGACGACGCCAAGGGCGACGAGGCGATCAAGGCGCTGCGGGACCACGTCTCGAAGGAGATCGGCCCGATCGCCAAGCCGCGCCAGATCATGGTCGTCGAGGAGCTGCCGAAGACCCGCTCCGGCAAGATCATGCGCCGGCTGCTGCGCGACGTCGCGGAGAACCGTGAGGTCGGCGACGTCTCGACGCTGGCCGACACCTCGGTGATGGACATGATCACCAGCGGGATGTCGGAGTCCAAGGAGGAGTGACCCGCTCGCCTGCACGGTGACCACGGTCCCCGGACGCGAGCCGCGTCCGGGGACCGCGCCACGGCTCCACAACGCGGGTCACCCACCCAGGAGCCCACAATGCGGGGATGGACGGGGACGGGGTTCGGGTGCGGCGGGGGTTCGTCGTGCCGGAGCGGGAGCTTCGGTGGCGGTTCTCCCGTGCGTCGGGACCGGGTGGGCAGGGCGTCAACACCACCGACTCCCGGGTGGAGCTCTCGTTCGACGTCGCGGGTTCGCCGAGCGTCCCGGACGGGCTGCGCGAACGGGCCCTGGAACGCCTCGCGCACCGGCTGGCCGGCGGCATCCTGACGGTGGTGGCGCGCGAGCACCGCAGCCAGCTGCGGAACCGGGAGGCGGCCCGCGAACGGCTGGCGTCGGTGCTGGCCGAGGCGACCGCGGCCGGCCCGCCGAAGCGGCGGCCGACCCGTCCGACGGCCGGGTCGAAGCGCCGCCGGCTGGACGCCAAGACGCACCGGGGGACGCTCAAGCAGCAGCGCGGCCGGCCCACCCGCCACCCGGACGAGTGAGCGACCCTCCTCCGGACGGGGACGGCGTGGCGTAGCCGAGCAGGCGAGGGATCCCCATGGCACGATGACGGCTCACGATCGACGGCCGTCCGGGGGAATCAGGACTCCGGGGCCGAGCGCGCAGGAGGGATCACGGTGGCCAGCTCGACCAGCCAGTCCGGCGACGCGGAGGTTCCGCCCGTCCTGCCCTCCATCCCGCTCACGCCCGAGCCGGGTCCCCGCGAGCAGTCCCTCGGGGCGCTCGCCAAGGACGTCACCGCGCACATGTCGACCCTGGTCCGCTCCGAGGTGGAGCTGGCCAAGGCCGAGGTGACCGCCGAGGTGAAGAAGGGCGTGCAGGGCAGCGTCTTCTTCGTCATCGCCGCGGTGATCGGGCTGTTCAGCCTGTTCTACCTGTTCTTCACCCTGGCCGAGTTCCTGTCGCTGTGGCTCAACCGGGCCGCCGGCTTCGGGATCACCTTCCTGCTCATGGTGCTGGTGGCCGGCGTGTTCGGCCTGCTCGGCTACCTGCGGGTCCGCAAGATCCGCAAGCCGGAGCGGACCATCGACTCGCTCAAGGACTCCGCCCAGATGCTGTCCCAGCGCGGCAAGGGCGACGAGCAGGAGAACGTCCGCGAGCTGGGCGACGGCTCGTCCGGGCGGCACGCCGCTGCGGGCTGAGCCGTGGGCGTCCCGGTGGACCCGGCTGTCGTGCGGGTCGCCGGACCGTGGACGCACCGGCACGTCTCGGCGAACGGGATCCGCATCCACCTCGCCGAGGCCGGACCGCCGGACGGCCCGCTCGTGGTGCTGCTGCACGGGTTCCCGGAGTTCTGGTGGACCTGGCGGCATCTGGTGCCGCTGCTGGCCGGGCGCGGCTACCGGGTCGTGGCGCCGGACCTGCGCGGCTACGGGGACACCGACAAGACCCCGCGCGGCTACGACCTGTGGACCCTGGCCGGGGACTGCGCCGGCCTGGTCCGGGCGCTGGGTGAGCGGCGCGCTCACGTCGTGGGGCACGACTGGGGCGCCGCGATCGGCTGGAGCGTCGCCGCGCTGCACCCGCGGCTGATCGCCTCGCTGACCGGACTCGGCGCCCCGCACCCGACGACGATGCGCGATGCGCTGCTGCGCGACCCGCTCGGCCAGGGCCGGGCGAGCCGCTACATGGCGGGCTTCCAGGTCCCGCGCCGTCCGGAACGGACGCTGCGTGCGGACGGCGGCGCCCGCGTCGAGCGGATCATGCGGGCCTGGGCCGGGCGGGACTGGATCGGCACCGAGGACTTCGCCGACGCGCTCCGGCGCAACCGCGAGGCGATCCGGATCTCCACGGTCGCGCACTGCAGCCTGGAGTACTACCGGTGGGCGGTGCGCTCCCAGCTGCGCAGTGACGGCCGCCGGTTCGCCAGGGACGTCTCCGGGCCGGTGCGGGTGCCGGTGTTGCAGGTGCACGGCGCCGACGACCCGTGCGTGCTGGACGCGACCATGCGCGCGACCCGCCGGTTCGCCGGGGCCGGGTTCACCCACCACGCGCTCCCCGCCACCGGGCACTTCACGCACGAGGAGCGGCCGACCCACGTCGGCGCGCTGGTCGGCGCGTTCCTGGACCGGGTCGGCGGGCGCTGACCCGGCCGAGCCGCGGTGCCGGGTCGTCACCGGCGCGGCCGCGTGCGCGTCGCTCCCGGGACCCGCGGTGCGGGGTCGAGGATGCCGGTTCCACCCCCCGCACGCCGCGCCTCTACGCTCGGCTCCCGTGCGAATCCTGGTCGTGGGTAGCGGCGCGCGAGAGCACGCCATCGCGGTGTCCTTGGCGCAGGATCCGGAGGTGACGGCCCTGGCCTGCGCCCCGGGCAACGCCGGAACGGCGGCCGTCTCCGAACAGTTCGGCCTGGACGTCGGCGACAACGACGCCGTCGTGGCCGTCGCCCGGACCTGGCAGGCCGACCTGGTGGTGATCGGCCCGGAGGCGCCGCTGGTCAGCGGGGCCGCGGACGCGGTGCGCGCGGCCGGCATCGCCTGCTTCGGACCGGGTGCCGGGGCCGCCCGGATCGAGGGGTCCAAGGCGTTCGCCAAGTCGGTGATGAGCTCGGCCGGGGTGCCGACGGCGTCCTCGGTGGTGGTCGACAACCCGGCCCACCTGGACACCGCGCTGGGCGTGTTCACCCCGCCCTACGTCGTGAAGGACGACGGCCTGGCCGCCGGCAAGGGTGTCGTGGTCTCCGACGACGTCGAGGTGGCCCGGGCGCACGCGCTCGGCCTGCTCGACGCCGGGCACCCGGCGCTGCTGGAGTCGTTCCTGGACGGCCCGGAGGCATCGCTGTTCTGCCTGGTCGACGGGACCACCGTGGTGCCGCTGCTGCCGGCCCAGGACTTCAAGCGCGTCGGCGACGACGACACCGGCCCCAACACCGGCGGGATGGGCGCCTACTGCCCGCTGCCCTGGGCCGGCGCGGGCCTGGCCGACGACCTGGTCGAGCGGATCGTCCGCCCGGTCGCCACCGAGCTCGACCGCCGCGGCGTGCCGTTCTCCGGGCTGCTCTACGCCGGCCTGGCGCTCACCTCCCAGGGCCCGGCGGTCGTCGAGTTCAACTGCCGCTTCGGCGACCCGGAGACCCAGGCGGTGCTGGCGTTGCTGCGCACCCCGCTGGCCCGGCTGCTGCACGCCACGGCCACCGGCACCCTCGCCGAGCAGCCGCCGCCGGACTGGTCGGACGACTCGGCGGTGACCGTGGTGGTGGCGGCCGAGGGGTACCCGGCCACCCCGCGCCTCGGGGACGTGATCACCGGAGCGGACGGCGACGGGGTGCGGCACGCCGGCACCCGGCGGCGCGAGGACGGGGCGGTCGTGTCCTGCGGCGGTCGGGTGCTGTCGGTCGTCGGGACCGGCGCGGACCTGGCCGCGGCGCGGGCCGACGCCTACGCCCGGCTGGAGCCGGTGCGCCTGGCGGGCTCGCACCACCGGACCGACATCGGGCTGCGCGCCGAACGTGGAGAGGTCAGCATGCCTGTCTCCCTGCGCTGATTATTTCCTCAGCTTTACGGCCAGATGACCGTGTGAGGTTGGTCTATTCGGCGTCGATCCCTTCGTGACCAGCTGATCTCTCCCGCACGTGGCCGGGCGTCCCGCGGATGTGTAGAAAGATCTTGAATAGCAGGTAAAGCCGGTCATCTGCGTTTGATCACGGTGCCCGGCCCGTGGATCGTTCGGAGCAGGGGCACAGCCGGTGCCCTTGAGCCACAGGAGGATCCATCATGGCCAACGCTCCCCAGCCGGCCCGCCGTCGTCGCGCGCTGACCCTCGTCGGTGCCGTCGTCGCCGCGCCGCTCGCGACCCTGGCGTTCAGCGGTTCGGCGCAGGCCGCCGAGCTGACCCCGATCGCCGAGTACCTCGACACCACCGTCGCGGACACCGAGGCGCAGCTCGGTGGCGCGCTCGACGCGCTGGGCCTCGAGGCCGCCGAGTGACCTTCCGTCCGTGACGGGTCACCACGGCGGGTCCGGCCCCTTCCCCTCGGGGGAGGGGCCGGGCCCGCTGGACGTCCGCGCGCCAGCTCCGGGCTCCCGGCCGGGCGCGCGGGCCCCGGCGACCGGCTGCCGCGCTGCCCCGCCGACGGGCGGCCTACCCTCGGGACCCGTGACCGGACCCAGCACCGCCGCGAGGACCGGGACCTCCCGGCTCACCGTCGCCGCCCGCGCCGCCGTCGCCCCGTTCCACGTGATGGACGTGTGGGCCGCGGCCGCCGAGCGGGCCCGCAGCCACGGCGACCTGATCAACCTCTCGGCCGGCCAGCCGTCCACCCCGGCCCCCGAACCGGTCCGCGCCGCGGCCGTGGCCGCGCTGCAGGGCGAGGTCCTCGGCTACACGGTCGCGCCGGGCATCCCGGAGCTGCGCGAGGCCGTCGCCGGGCACTACCGCCGCACCCGCGACCTGGACGTCGATCCCGGTGACGTGGTGCTCACCACCGGCTCGTCCGGCGGGTTCCTGCTGGCCTTCCTGGCCGCGTTCGACGCCGGCGACCGGGTCGCGATGGCCCGTCCCGGCTACCCCTGCTACCGCAACATCCTCTCCGCGCTGGGCTGCGAGGTCGTCGAGCTGCCGTGCGGGCCGGAGACCCGGTTCCAGCCCACGGTGGCGATGCTGGAGGAGCTCGACGAGCCGGTGAAGGGCCTGATCCTGGCCAGCCCGGCGAACCCGACCGGCACCGTGCTCGAGCCGGCCGAGCTGGCCGCGCTCGCCGTTTACTGCGAAGAGCGCGGGATCCAGCTGGTCAGCGACGAGATCTACCACGGCATCACGTTCCCCGGGAGCCCCGCGACGACCTCGGCGTGGGAGACCTCGCGGGAGGCGGTGCTGGTCAACTCGTTCTCCAAGTACTTCTCGATGACCGGCTGGCGGCTGGGCTGGCTGGTCTGCCCGCCGCGGCTGCGCCGCACCGTCGAGGGCCTGGCCGGGAACTTCACCGTCTGCCCGCCCGCGCTGCCCCAGCACGCTGCGCTGGCCGCGTTCGACGAGACCTCCTACGCCGAGGCGGACGCGCACGTCGTCCGGTACGGGCGCAACCGGGACCTGCTGCTGTCCGGACTGCCCGGGATCGGGATCGACCGGCTCGCCCCCGCGGACGGTGCCTTCTACGTCTACGCCGACGTCGCGCACCTGCTCCGTGACGGCGAGGACTCGATGGGGCTGACCTACCGGCTGCTCGCCGAGACCGGGATCGCGGTCGCCCCGGGCCCGGACTTCGACCCGGTCGACGGCGGCGGTTACGTCCGGTTCTCCTGCGCCGGCGAGCCGGACGGGATCTCCGCGGCACTGGAGCGCCTGCGCGCCTGGGTCTGAGCCCGGCGGTCAGCTGAGCGCGCTGCGCGCCTGCTGCGGCAGGTCCCGGGTGCGGTCCAGCTGGGCCGGGGGAGCCCCCGGCGACCCGGTGCTGGCCGGGCCGACCTCGCCGATCCGGTCCAGCACGGCGGCGATGTGCCGGTCGGTGACGTCGCGGTGGGTCATCAGCCGCAGCTTCCCGGCGATCGCCCCGGCACGGACCCCGGCCTCGGCGAACGCGGCGATGGTGCCGGCGACGTCCGCGACGTCGACCAGCACGATGTTGGTCTGCGGCTCCCGGACCCGCCAGCCGCGCTCGCGCAGCCCGGCGGCCAGGGTCGCGGCCCGGGTGTGGTCCTCGGCGAGCCGGTCGACGTTCTCCAGGGCGACCAGCCCGGCCGCGGCCATCATCCCGCCCTGCCGGACACCGCCGCCGAGCATCTTGCGCAGCCGCCGGGCGTGCTCGACGAACTCGACCGACCCGGCGACGACCGATCCGACGGGCGCGCCGAGGCCCTTGCTCAGGCACACCGACACCGTGTCCGCGCCGACGGTCAGCGCCCCCGGCGGGACCCCCAGCGCGACGGCCGCGTTCCACAGCCGCGCGCCGTCGAGGTGCACGGCCAGCCGCGCGGCCCGGGCGGCGGCGGCGAGTGCGGCGTGCTCCTCCGGCGCGGTGACGGTGCCGCCCGCGGCGTTGTGCGTGTTCTCCAGACAGAGCAGCGCCGGGTGCAGCGCGGCGTAGGACCCGTCGGTGGCCGCGGCGCGGCGGACCGCGGCGGCGGTGACCTTGCCGGGGCCGCCGTCGTGCGGCAGCGGGCGGGGCATGCCGCCGGCCAGCCACGCCGACGTCCCGAGCTCGAAGTCGAGCACGTGCGAGCCCTGCGGGGCGAGGAACGCCTGACCGCGGTCCAGGTGGCTCATCAGCGCGACGATGTTGGCCATCGTCCCGGTCGGGGTCCACAGCGCGTCGGCGGCGCCGAGCAGCCCGGCGACCCGCTCCTCCAGCTCGCGCATCGTCGGGTCGCGGTCGAGCACGTCGTCGCCGACGGCGGCCTCGGCCATCGCCGACCGCATCGCCGCGTCCGGGGCCGTCACGGTGTCCGACCGGAGATCGACCGGCTCGTCGTCGGGGACGGCTCCGCGGGTGGAACCGCGCACTGCTCGGCGGTTGCGGGGTGACGGGCGCACTCGCCCAGTCTCCTGCATCGGGGGCTCCGACGACACGGCAGGGTCACGAAAAGGTCACGGCACCGCCGTCCCGGCGAGCCGCGGGCACGGCTCGCCGCGGCGAGACCGGAATGTCACTCGGCAGGCGGCGCCGACCAGGGCAGGATGGGCCGGTGGCGACCCCGGGGAAGCAGACCGAGAAGGGCGAGCGCCGCCGTGCCCAGCTGGTGGCGGCGGCCGCCGCGCTGCTCGCCGAAGGTGGGTTCGACGCGATCCGGCACCGGGCCGTCGCCGAGCGGGCCGGGGTGCCGCTGGCCGCGACGACATACTACTTCTCCTCGCTCGACGAGCTGGTCACCGCCGGTGCCGAGCAGGTCGCCCGGGACGAGCTCGACGACGCCCGCGCGGCGCTGGACGCCGGCGACGATCCAGCAGAGATCGTCCTCGACCTGCTGCTCGGCCCGCTCTCGCGCAGCGGCGGCCTGCATGCGGTGCTGCTGCGGTTCGAGCGGCTGGTCGGGGCCGGGCGGCGGCCGTTCCTGGCCGACCTCATGCGCGAGCAGCGGGTCGAGCTCGACGAGCTGCTCACCGAGTCGCTGACCCGCGCCGGGTACCGGCCGGAGTCCGGCGGCGTCCGCCGGATCACCGCGCTGGTGGACGGCATCGTCATCTCCGGGCTGATCGAGGCCGCCCCCGATCCCCGCGGGATCGGCCGGGAGGCGCTGCGCGAGGCCCTGGCCGACGGCGATTACCATCGCGTCACGTGATTCCCAACGTGCTGGCCGCGCGCTACGCGAGCCCGGAGCTGGTCCGTCTCTGGTCGCCGGAGTACAAGATCGCGCTGGAGCGCCGGCTGTGGATCGCGGTCCTGCGCGCCCAGCGCGACCTCGGCATCGAGGTTCCCGAGCAGGTGGTCGCCGACTACGAGGCCGTCGTGGAGCAGGTGGACCTGGCCTCGATCGCCGAGCGCGAGCGGGTCACCCGGCACGACGTGAAGGCCCGGATCGAGGAGTTCAACGCCCTCGCCGGCCATGAGCACGTGCACAAGGGCATGACCAGCCGGGACCTCACCGAGAACGTCGAGCAGCTGCAGATCCGGCTGTCCCTGGAGCTGGTCGCCGACCGGACCGTCGCGCTGCTGGCCCGGCTCGGCCGCCGCGCCGGTGAGTACGCCGAGCTGGTGATGGCCGGCCGCAGCCACAACGTCGCCGCGCAGACCACCACCCTGGGCAAGCGGTTCGCCTCCGCCGCCGACGAGCTGCTCGTCGCGCACGGCCGGCTCGAGGACCTGCGCTCGCGTTACCCGCTGCGCGGGATCAAGGGCCCGATGGGCACCTCGCAGGACATGCTGGACCTCCTCGACGGCGACGAGGCGAAGCTGGACGAGCTGGAGGAGCGGGTCGCGGCGC
The DNA here is from genome assembly GCF_046546495.1 of Pseudonocardia nantongensis. NCBI lineage: Bacteria > Bacillati > Actinomycetota > Actinomycetes > Pseudonocardiales > Pseudonocardiaceae > Pseudonocardia > Pseudonocardia nantongensis. Next base: position 311,567 of record NZ_JBKGXT010000003.1, read on the forward strand.
ACCTCGGGTTCGCCGCCGGGTTCACCAGCGTCGGGCAGGTCTACCCGCGCTCGCTGGACCACGACGTCGTCACCGCGCTGGTGCAGCTTGCCGCGGCGCCGTCGTCGCTGGCCACCACGATCCGGCTGATGGCCGGGGCCGAGCTCGCCACCGAGGGCTTCGCCCCCGGCCAGGTCGGTTCCAGCGCCATGCCGCACAAGATGAACGCGCGTTCCGCGGAACGCATCAACGGCTTGATGACGATCCTGCGCGGGCTCTCGGTGATGACCGCGGACCTGGCCGGATCCCAGTGGAACGAGGGCGACGTGAGCTGCTCGGTGGTACGCCGGGTCGCGCTGCCGGACGCGTTCTTCGCCCTGGACGGGCTCTACGAGACCGCGCTGACCGTGCTCGACGATTTCGGCGCCTACCCCGCGGTGATCGCCCGCGAGCTGGACCGCTACCTGCCCTTCCTCGCGACGACCGCGGTGCTGATGGCCGCCGTCCGCGCCGGGGTGGGCCGGGAGACGGCGCACGAGGTGATCAAGGAGCACGCCGTCGGTGTGGCGCTGGCGATGCGCGAGCAGGGCCAGGCCGACAACGACCTGCTGCAGCGCCTCGCCGGCGACGACCGGCTCGGCCTGCCCGCCGGGACGCTGGAGGGGCTGCTCGACGGCCCGCTGCGGTTCACCGGCGCGGCGTCGGCCCAGGTCGCGGCCGTCAACGAGCAGATCGCCGCGATCACCGCGAAGCACCCCGAGGCCGCCGCGTACACGCCGTCGTCGATTCTCTGAGAGGGATCCTGTGAAGCTCGTCCACTCCGGCAAGGTCCGCGAGCTCTACCTCGACGAGTCGGTGGACCCGGCCGAGCTGCTGCTGGTCGCGTCCGACCGGCTGTCGATCTACGACGTGGTGCTGCCGACGCCGGTCCCGGACAAGGGCGCGATCCTCACGGCGCTGTCGCTGTACTGGTTCGACCGGACCTCGGACCTGGTCGGAAACCACGTGCTCGGCACGCACGACGTCCCGGCCGAGTTCGCCGGGCGCGCGGTGCGCTGCCGCCCGCTGGAGATGCTGCCGGTCGAGTGCATCGCCCGCGGCTACCTCACCGGCCTGGGCCTGCAGGAGTACGGACGCGACGGCACCGTCTCAGGCGTGCGGCTCCCGGACGGGCTGGTCGAGGGCTCGCAGCTGCCCGAACCGATCTTCACCCCGACCACCAAGGCCCCGGTCGGCTCCCACGACGAGTTCATGACCTTCGACGAGGTCGTCGCCACGGTCGGGGGGGACACCGCCGAACAGCTGCGGAGCCTGACCCTGGAGGTCTACCGGCGCGGCGCCGCCGCGGCCGCCGCGGGCGGGATCCTGGTCGCCGACACCAAGCTGGAGTTCGGCCGGGACACCGACGGCGGGATCGTCCTGGGCGACGAGGTGCTGACCCCGGACTCGTCCCGGTTCTGGCCCGCCGACTCCTACGAGCCCGGCCACGTGCAGTTCAGCTTCGACAAGCAGTACGTGCGCGACTGGTCGGCCGGGCTGGACTGGGACCGCACCGCGCCGGGGCCGGAGGTGCCGGAGGAGGTGGTGCAGGTCGTGCGAGAGCGCTACGCGGAGGTGTACCGCCGGATCACCGGCACGTCCTGGACCTCGCCCACGTCCTGACCGGCCCGCCGCGCGGGTCGTGATCGGATCCCGGGCGACGTCCGGCGTCGGGAGGTGGTGGGCCCCCCAGTCTTGACCGGCCGGCCAACCAGGGGTAGACCGGGATGTGTCCGGAGAGGGACTCCCCACGGGGACACACGAAGAAGGTGGATCGCGATGGTCGAGAGGTCATGGCAGCGCTGGCAGGACTGGGCCGCGCTGGTGATCGGTGTGCTGACCGCACTGTCTCCCCTCGTGACGACGACTGATGCCGCCGCCGCGTGGACGCTGGTCGTACTCGGAGTGCTGCTCGCGGCGAGCGCGTTGTGGTCGCTCGGGGCGCCGGGATCGGTGTCGAGCGAGTACGTGCACGGCGTGCTCGGGGTCCTGCTGTTCATCGCCCCCTGGGTGATGAGCTACAGCAACCTCACCGGGGCGTCCTGGACGTCCTGGGCCGCCGGGGTGCTGGCGGTGATCGTCGCCGCCACCGCCCTCCCGGCCGCGAACGCCGCGCACCGCGGAGCGATCGCGGCGCACTGACCGACGGTTCCCGCGGGCCGCGACCGGTGACGGTCGCGGCCCGCTTCGTGTGCGCGGGAGGATCGGGAGATGGCCGAACACGACACCGAGGGCGAGCCGGCGCGGGAGCGGATCCTCGTCGCGAGCGAGGAGCTGTTCGCCGAGCTCGGTTTCGACGCGACCCCGACGTCGAAGATCGCCGCCCGGGCCGGTGTACCGAAGGGCTTGGTGCACTACTACTTCCGGCGCAAGGCCGACCTGCTCGAGGCGCTGGTGGAGCGGCTGCCGGCGGACGTCGTCCGGTGCTCCGACGTGATCGTCCCCGGTGACCTCCCGGCCAGCCTGGACGGTCTGGTCGCGGCCCTGGACCGCTCGCAGGACGACTCGTACGTGCTGTCGCACCTGCTGTGGCGGGAGGCCGACACGCACTCGGCCGTCCGGGACGTGCTGAACCGCCGCTTCGACGAGCTCGTCGCCGCCGTCCGCGAGGTGATCGTGACGGCGTCCGGGCAGCCGGACTCGGAGCGGGTCCGGGGCGCGGCGCGGCTGCTCGCCGCCGCGATCGGGCACCGGCACGCCACCGCCCGGCACGCACCGGACGACGCGCGGCCCCCGGCCGCGGACCGGATGGACGCCGAGCTCGGCGTCGTGGTCGCCGCCCTGCAGGCCTGAGTGCCTGGTCGGACCGGCCGGCGCTCGTCGCCGGGGTGGCCCCGGCGGCGAACATGCGTGGCTCAGCCGCCGTCGAGGGAGGCCAGCAGCGCCTGCGCGGTCGGCGCGTCGGTCACCAGGCGGTTGAACAGCCCCGCCCGGGCCGCGCCGACGATGCTCGGCACCTTCTCCGCGCCGACCGCGACGGCGATCGTCCGCGGCACCTTCTGCAGCTCCCGGGGTGAGATCCGCACCATCCGGTCGCTCCCCGGGAAGTCGATCGGTCCGCCGTCCGAGCGGTAGAAGTTCAGGCAGACGTCCCCGACGCCGTCCTGCAGCCCCTCGTCGTCCAGCGGGACCGAGGTGGAGATCGAGTCGCGACCGGCAGGCGGCGCACCGATGCCGACCAGCGCCGCGGCGGCGTCGGTCCAGAACCCGGTGACCCGGCGGAACTCGGGGTCCTCGGCGAGCGTGTCGCGCATCGCCGGTGACGGCATCGCCGGCGCGAACAGGAAGTGCGGACGTCCCTGGATCCGCTCCGCGACGGCTCGGGTGATCTCGTTGGTCTGGTGCCAGGCCTCCGGCTCGGCCACCCCGCCCACGGTCGGAACGATCTCGCAGCCGGGTACCAGGGGCAGCGCCTCGTGGCTGAGCTCCCAGACCGTCCGTCCCGACGACACCAGCAGCACGTCCCCGGATCCCAGCCCGGCCTCGCGCAGTGCCTCGCCGACCGGCTCCACCAGGGACGGCCCGAGACCGGTGGCCGCGGACGGTGCCAGCCAGGTCTTCTCGATCCCCAGGGCCTCGGCGAGCCGGACCGCATCGTCGCCCCGGGCGCGCAGGGTGTCCGGATCGTGCACGGTGATCTGCACGATCCCGACGCGGCGGGCCTCGGCCAGCAACCGGGAGACCGTCGGCCGCGAGACCGTCAGCCGCTCCGCGATCGTGGCCTGGTTCAGCTCGTCCGCGTAGTACAGCCGCGCGGCCCGGTACATCAGCCCGAGGTCACGCCGGGAGAACCCGTTCGGCGCCATCGCCGGCTCCCTTCCGTGCTGGAGTCCACCACCAGTTTTGCACGTTTGTTCATTCTGGAACAGATGTGTTGACCGATGTTCACACGAGAACGCATGCTCACACCAGAGCGCATGCAGATGTCCGCATGGCACCAATGGAGGTTTCGCCGTGACCACTGGGACCCAGATCCCCACCCGGATGCAGGCCGTCGTCGTACACGGCCCGGAGGACTACCGGCTGGAGGAGGTGGATGTCCCGAAGCCCGGTGCCGGCGAGCTGCTCATGCAGGTCGAGGCGGTCGGTGTGTGTGCCAGCGACCTGAAGTGCTACCACGGTGCCGCGAAGTTCTGGGGCGACGAGAACCGTCCCGCCTGGGCCCAGACCGGCGTCACCCCCGGCCACGAGTTCGTCGGGCAGATCGTCGGCGGGGACGACGAGGGCCTGGCGCTGCACGGCGTCGAGATCGGCGACCGCGTCGCCTGCGAGCAGATCGTCCCGTGCGAGGAGTGCCGCTACTGCCGGCGCGGGCAGTACTGGATGTGCGGCCCGCACGACATGTTCGGCTTCCGCAACTTCAACGGCGCGATGGCGCAGTACATGGCCGTCCCGACCCGGGCCCGGGTGCACAAGGTGTCGAAGGACCTGGAGCCGGCGCACGCCGCGTTCGCCGAGCCGCTGTCCTGCGCGCTGCACGCGGTCGAGCGGGCGACGATCTCCTTCGACGACGTCGTGGTCGTCGCCGGCTGCGGCCCGATCGGGCTGGGCCTGATCGCCGGCGCCCGGGCCAAGAACCCGCGCCTGCTGATCGCCCTGGACCTCGACGACGCCAAGCTGGAGCTGGGCCGCCGGACCGGAGCCGACCTCACGATCAACATCGGCTCCGAGGACGCGGTCGCCAAGGTCCGCGAGCTGACCGAGGGCTACGGAGCCGACGTCTACCTGGAGGGTTCGGGGGCCACCCCGGCCGTCGCGCAGGGCCTGAACCTGCTGCGCAAGCTGGGTACCTACGTCGAGTACTCGGTCTTCGGCTCGGAGGTGACCGTCGACTGGTCGATCATCTCCGACGACAAGGAGCTCGACGTCCGCGGCGCCCACCTGGGCCCGCACTGCTGGCCCGCCGCGATCAAGATGCTGGAGGACGGGAAGCTCCCGGTCTCCGACATCTGTACCCACCAGGTGCCCCTCGCGGAGTTCCAGAAGGCCCTCGACCTGGTCGGCGACACCTCCGGTGCGTCGGTGAAGGTCTCCATCCTCCCGAACGCCTGAGAGGAGCACCGATGAGCAGCGCTGCCATCAACCAGCCGCAGAACGAGACCTTCCTCGACCGGATCGGCATCCCGCACTCGTTGCGCTGGGGCTTCGTCGGCGTGCTGGTCTTCATGACCGGCAACGGGACCGAGTCCAACTTCATCTCACCGCACATCGAGTCGGTACTCGGCTCGCCTGCGGAGACCGCCGCGGCGATCGTCGCCGCGTACGGCGTCGCCGTCCTGGTCGGGAGCTACCTGTCGGGCGCTCTGGCCGACCTGTGGGGACCGCGCCGGGTGATGACCCTCGGCGTGGTCGTCTGGGTGGTCTTCGAGGTGCTGTTCCTGCTGAGCCTGCAGCTCGGCAGCACCCCGCTGGTCGCGGTCACCTACTTCTTCCGGGGCTTCGGCTACCCGCTCTTCGCGTTCGCGTTCCTGGTGTGGATCAACGTGGTCACCCCGTACGAGCGCAACGGTGTCGCGGTCGGCTGGTTCTACGTCATGTTCACCGGAGGCCTGCCCACTCTGGGTTCGCTGTTCGCCCTCGGCATGATCCCGGCATTCGGCGGGGCGACCGGCGGCGAGACCGGCGCGATGATCGGGTCCACGGTGCTCGTCCTGGTCGGCTTCCTGATCGCGCGGTTCGCCGTGCACGAGGAGCACGCGACCCGGCGGCTGGCCCCGGCCGGCGAGTCGAACGCGCAGGTCATCACCGCGGGCCTGCGGCTGTCCTGCCGCCAGCCGAAGATCTTCATGGGCTTCCTCGTCCGGCTGATCAACACCGCGCCGCAGTACGGCATGTTCATCATCCTGCCGACGGTGATCGCCACCGAGCTCGGCTGGGGCCAGTCCCGCTGGCTGATCATGACCGTCTTCGTCTACGCGACGAACATCCTGGTCAATGCGGTGTTCGGCTGGGTCGGCGACAAGTGGGGCTGGCGCCGCACCGTGCAGTGGTTCGGTGTCTTCGGCTCCGCCGTCGGCCTGCTGCTCTGGTGGTACGTGCCGCACGCCGTGCCGGCCGGCTCCACCTGGGGCTTCTGGGTCTCGGTCCTCGCGGGCTGCGTGTTCGGCTGCCTGCTGGCCGGGTTCGTCCCGATGGGCGCGATCATGCCCGCGCTGGCACCCGACCACAAGGGAGCCGCGATGGCCATGTACACCACCGCGGCCGGTGGGGCGCAGTTCCTCGGCGCGGCGGTCGTCTACGTGATGCTCGCGCTCGGTACCGGCAACGTCGGGGTCGTCTGGGGCTTCGTGGTCCTCTACGCCGCGGCGTTCGTGATGGTGTCGTTCCTGAACGTCTCCCAGGACGCGACGGCATCCCGCACGGCCGCTTCCGCCCACTAGTCCACACCCCGGGCGCGAGCGCCCGGACCCGCCCCGAGGAGGGGACATGACCAGGATCTTCGACGACCCGGCCGAGTTCGCCGACGACCAGCTCGCCGGCTTCCTCGACCTCTACGCCGACCGTGTCCGAGGGGTGCACGGCGGCGTGGTCACCCACCGCGGCGACGAGCCGCAGGTCGCCGTGGTGGTCGGCGGCGGGTCCGGGCACTACCCCGCGTTCTGCGGGACGGTCGGGCCGGGCCTGGCGCACGGCGCGGTGGTCGGCAACATCTTCACCTCGCCCTCGGCGGCCCAGGCCTACTCGGTCGGCAAGGCGGCCGACCAGGGGAGGGGCGTCATCTTCAGCTTCGGCAACTACGCCGGTGACGTCATGAACTTCGGGATCGCCGCCGAGCGGCTGCGGGCCGAGGGGATCGACACCCGGATCGTGATCGTCACCGACGACGTCGCCTCCGCCGAGGAGGAGCAGAAGCGTCGCGGCATCGCCGGCGACTTCACGGTCTTCAAGGCGATGGGCGCGGCCGCCGCGCGCGGCCTCGGCATCGACGAGGTCGAGCGCCTCGGGCGGGCCGCGAACGCCGCCACCCGCACCCTCGGCGTCGCGTTCTCCGGCTGCACCATGCCCGGTGAGGACGAACCGCTGTTCACCGTGCCGGAGGGTCACCTCGGCCTCGGCCTGGGCATCCACGGCGAGCCCGGGATCCGGGACGTCGAGATGCTGCCGGCCCGCGATCTCGCCGCGCTGCTGGTCGACGAGGTGTGCAAGAACGCCCCGGCCGGCGCCCCGAAGCGGGTCGGCACGATCCTCAACGGGCTCGGCACCACCAAGTACGAGGAGCTCTTCCTGCTCTGGCGGCACGTCGCGCCGCGGCTGCGCGAGGCCGGGCTCGAGATCGTCGAGCCGGAGGTCGGCGAGCTGGTGACCAGCCTGGACATGGGTGGATGCTCGCTGACCCTGATGTGGCTCGACGACGAGCTGGACCCGCTCTGGCGGGCCGACGCCTACACCCCCGCCTACCGCAAGGCTGCCGCGCCGCTGGCGCCGCTGCGCGAGCCGACCCCGGACGAGCTGGCCGAGGCCGAGGCCGTGGTCACCGCGCCGGAGGCGGGCGAGGCCGGCCGGCGGCTGGCCGGCACGGTCCGCACCGCGCTCGCCGCGGTCGAGTCGACGATCCGCGAGCACGAGCACGAGCTGGGCCGGATCGACGCCGTCGCCGGCGACGGCGACCACGGGCGGGGCATGCTGAAGGGCGTCACCGCGGCCACCGCCCGGGTTCGGGAGTCCGGTGACCGGGTAGGCGGTGGATGGCTGCTGCAGCAGGCCGGGCAGGCCTGGGCGGAGCGGGCCGGCGGCACCTCCGGGGTGCTGTGGGGTGCCGCGCTGGAGGCGTTCGGCCGGCACCTGGGTGACACCGCGGACGCCTACCCGGCGGGCACGGTCGCCGCGGGCGTGCGGGAGTTCGCCTCGACGATCCAGCAGCTCGGCGGCGCGCAGCCCGGCGACAAGACGCTGCTGGACGCGCTGCTGCCGTTCGTCGACGACCTGGAGCGTCGGGTCGGCGCGGGCGAGGAGCTCGCACCGGCGTGGGCCGGCGCCGCCGAGGTCGCGACGGAGCAGGCAGGACGGACCGCGGACCTGCGCCCGAAGATCGGCCGCGCCCGTCCGTTGGCCGAGCGGAGCGTGGGTACACCGGACGCGGGGGCGACCTCGATGGGGCTGGTCGTCACCGCGGTGGGAGCCGTGCTGGAGTCGGAACCGTGCTGAAGGAGGACAAGTGAGCGAGAAGCTGCGCATCGTGGTCGGCGCCGACGACGCCGGGTTCGACTACAAGGAGAAGCTGAAGGCCGACCTGGAGGGCGACGAGCGGGTCGCCCAGGTCATCGACGTCGGGGTCGGTCCGGACGGGCACACCGCCTACCCGCACATCGGGGTCGCCGCGGCCCGCAAGATCGCCGACGGCGAGGTCGACCGCGGGCTGCTGATCTGCGGCACCGGGCTCGGCGTCGCGATCTCGGCGAACAAGGTGCCCGGCATCCGCGCGGTCACCGCGCACGACCCGTTCTCGGTGGAGCGCTCGATCAAGTCGAACGACGCCCAGGTGCTGTGCATGGGCCAGCGGGTGGTCGGCATCGAGCTGGCCCGCAAGCTCGTCACGGACTGGCTGGACCACCGTTTCGACCCGCAGAGCGCCTCCGCGGAGAAGGTCGCCGCGCTGAACGACTACGACCGCCGGGACGGCGAGCCGCTCGCCGAGGCCGGCCGGGTGGGGACGGACTGCTGATGTTCGACCTGACCGGCCGGGTCGCCCTGGTCACCGGGGCGGCGTCCGGGATCGGCGCGGAGGCGGCGGCCGCGCTCGCCGCGCAGGGCGCCACCGTCGCCGGCGCCGACCTCAAGGAGGACGGCCTGGCCGGCTGCGCGTCGGCGCACCGGGTGGACGTGGCCGACCCCGATTCCGCCCGGGCCTGTGTGCAGGAGGTTCTCGACCGGCACGGCCGGCTCGACGTCCTGGTCAACTCGGCCGGGGTCGCGCTGCTGGCGCCGGCCCGGGACCTGGGGATCGTCGAGTGGCGCCGGACCCTCGACGTCAACCTGACCGGCTCCTGGCTGATGGCCCAGGCGGCCGGCCGGGTGATGGTCGGGGCGGGGTACGGCCGGATCGTCAACCTGGCCTCGCAGGCCGCGAGCAGCGGGCTGGAGAACCACGCGGCGTACTGCGCGTCCAAGGCCGGGATCAACGGTCTGACCCGCACCCTCGCCGTCGAGTGGGGGCCGCACGGGGTGACGGTCAACGCGATCTCGCCGACCGTGGTGCTCACCGAGCTGGGCCGTGCCGCCTGGGACAACCCGGCCGGCGAGGCACATCGTGCGGAGATCCCGGCCCGGCGCTTCGCCGAGCCGTCGGAGATCGCGGCGGCCGTGGTCTACCTGGCCTCGGCCGAGGCCGCGATGGTCAACGGGGCCGAGCTGAAGGTCGACGGCGGCTTCACCGCGCGGTAGGGAGCGGGTGACCGCGCACCGAAGCTGTCGCCGGACCGCCCCCGGGTCCTCACGTGCGGTTCACGTCGGTCCGGCTCAATGGAGCCATGAGCACCCTGCTGGTGTCGCTGTCCGGACTGACCGACGGCGACGACGCCGACCGCGCCCGGGCCGCCGCGTTCGCCGCCGAGCTGGACCGGCGCGGTGTCCCGCTGACCCACCTGGTGCAGCCGCGCGGTCCGGAGGGTCCGCTGCGGCGCGGCGACGACCTGGTGCGCTGGATCGCCGGCCGGATCCGGGCCGGCGACGACCTGCTGCTGCACGGCTACGACCACACCGCCGACCCGGTCGGGTCCTGGCAGAACGGTGCGGTGCCACGGTTCGGCCGGCGCACCGAGTTCGGCGCGCTGCCCCGGCACGAGGCGGTGCTGCGCCTGACCGCGGCCCGCCGGGTGCTCGCCGCGACCGGGCTGTCCACCGACGGCTTCGCCCCGCCTCGCTGGACCGCCTCCGACGGCACCCTGGACGCGCTGCACGATCACGGCTTCGCGCTGTGTGCCGACGAGACGGCGCTGCGCTCGCCCGGCCCGGACGGCCGGGCGCTGAAGGCGCGGGTGCTCTCGTTCCGCAGCGTCGAGGTGCGGTTGCGCCCGGCCGAGCGCCCGGCCGGGGAGCGGTGGCGGGCTCGCGCGTTGCTGCAGGCCGCCGGTCGCACCGCCGAGCGCGGCGGGACCGTGCGGATCGCGCTGCGTGCCAAGGATCTCCGGAAATCGCACCGGGTCGACGCCGCGCTCGTCGCGATCGACGCCGCCCGCGGCGCCGGGGCGGTCCCGGCGGTGCACCGCGGGCTGGTCGCCGCGGACGTGCCCGCGGCCTGACCCGTACCCGGCAGTGCCCCGGTTGTCCACAGTGTGCGGGGTCGTGTGGACAACCGGGGTCGCCTGTGGATGGTCAGCTCCGCCGCTCGCCCAGCACGCAGAACTCGTTGCCCTCCGGGTCGGCCAGCACCGTCCACGGCTGGCCGGTGTGCTGGCCGACGTTCACCCGGGTCGCCCCGAGCATCAACAGCCGCGCGACCTCGGAGTCCCGCACCCCGTCCGGGCGCAGGTCGACGTGCATCCGGTTCTTCGACCGCTTGCCCTCCGGCACCGGGACGAAGATGAACCCCGGGGCGACCCCGCCCGCGGGCTGGATCTCGAACTCCTCGGGCGAGGCGTTGACGACCTCCCAGTCCAGCGCCTCGGCCCACCAGCGGCCCAGCCGGACCGGGTCGCGGGCGTCGACCACGACCTGCTCCCAGCGCATCCCCATCAGACGGCGACCGCGGTGCCCCGGTCCGGCACCAGGAGGGTGCTGCCCTCCGGGCCGAGGGAGTCGAAGAACCGGTAGTGCAGCGCCGGGTCGGCCAGGGTCTGCTCGTGGATCGGCACCACCTTCCGGGGCGCGACCGCCCGCAGGTAGTCGACGGCCTCGGAGACCTTCAGCCACGGCGCCCCGGTCGGGAGCAGCAGCGTCGCGAGCTCGTCGCGGCCCGGTGGCACGTAGGCGTCGCCGGGGTGCAGCAGCACGCCGTCGACCAGGTAGCCGTTGTTGGCCACCAGCGGGATGTCCGGGTGGATCTCCGCGTGCTCGCCGGACCCGACGACGTCCACCGCGGCACCGCCGAGGTCGAGCCGGTCGCCGGGGGCGGCGGTCCGGGCGTCGATGCCGGTCAGCTGCTGTGCGGTCTGCCCGTCGGTGACCAGCGCCGCGTCCGGGTTGGCGCGCAGCAGGTGCGCCACGCGCTCCGCGTCGACGTGGTCGAAGTGCTGGTGGGTGACCAGGATCGCGTCCAGGCCGTCGAGGGACTCGAAGCCCGACGAGAAGGCTCCCGGGTCGAACAGCAGCCGGGCGGCTCCGGTGTCGACCAGGACGCAGGCGTGCCCGTAGTGGGTCAGGTGCATGCGTTCACCGTAGGCTGAGCGGGTGGCCAGAGTGGTGGTGGACGTGATGCCCAAGCCCGAGATCCTCGACGTGCAGGGTCAGGCCGTGACCCGCGCGCTCGGCCGGATCGGGGTGTCCGGGGTCAGCGGCGTGCGGCAGGGCAAGCATTTCGAGCTCGAGGTCGACGACGCGATCGACGACGAGACCCTGCACCGGCTCGCCGGTTCGCTGCTGGCGAACCCGGTGATCGAGGACTGGACGGTGACCCGGCTGTGAGCAGCGCCGCCACCCGGGTCGGAGTGATCACCTTCCCGGGCACGCTCGACGACGTCGACGCCGCCCGCGCCGTCCGGCGTTCCGGTGCCGAGGCCGTCCGGCTCTGGCACGGCGACCACGACCTGCAGGGTGTGGACGCCGTCGTCGTGCCGGGCGGGTTCTCCTACGGCGACTACCTGCGCGCCGGCGCGATCGCGTCGCTGGCACCGATCATGCGCGAGGTGGTGGACGCCGCCGGTCGGGGCCTGCCGGTGCTCGGCATCTGCAACGGCTTCCAGATCCTCTGCGAGGCGCACCTGCTGCCCGGCGCGCTGATCGCCAACACCGGGATGCACTTCCTGTGCCGGGACCTGGTGCTGACCGTGCAGAACGCGACGACGTCCTGGACCGGCGACTACACCGCCGGTGACCAGCTGCTGGTCCCGCTCAAGTCCCAGGAGGGCCGCTACGTCGCCGACGCAGGCACCCTCGACGAGCTCGAGGGGGAGGGCCGGGTGGTGTTCCGCTACCGCGACGGCGCGCCGAACGGTTCGTCCCGGGACATCGCCGGCATCACCAACGCGGCGGGCAACGTCGTCGGGCTGATGCCGCACCCCGAGCACGCGACCAGCGCGCGGACCGGGCCGTCCACCGACGGGCTGGGCCTGTTCACCTCGGTGCTGGCCCGGGTGGCCGCCTGACCCCGGTGAGGCCGGTCTCGGGGGCGGCCGGCCCCCGGCGGCGCGGCGTCTACCCTGGCGCCGTGACGATGCCCCAGGTGACCGTCGACTCCGTCCAGCGTGCCGCGGCGACGCCGGAGGCGCCGCAGCCCTACCGGGAGCTCGGTCTCAAGGACGACGAGTACGCGCGCATCCAGGAGATCCTCGGTCGCCGGCCCACCGAGGCCGAGCTGGCCATGTACTCGGTGATGTGGAGCGAGCACTGCTCCTACAAGTCGTCCAAGGTGCACCTGGGCTACTTCGGCGAGACCACCACCGACGAGATGCGCTCGGCGATGCTCGCCGGGATCGGCGAGAACGCCGGCGTCGTCTCGATCGGTGACGGCTGGGCGGTGACCTTCAAGGTCGAGTCGCACAACCACCCGTCCTACGTCGAGCCCTACCAGGGAGCGGCGACCGGGGTCGGCGGCATCGTGCGCGACATCATGGCGATGGGGGCCCGCCCGATCGCGGTCGGTGACCCGCTGCGGTTCGGCCCGGCCGACGCCGAGGACACCGCCCGGGTGTTGCCGGGGATCGTCGCCGGGGTCGGCGGCTACGGCAACTGCCTGGGCCTGCCGAACGTCGGCGGCGAGGTCGTGTTCGACCCGTCGTACGTGGGGAACCCGCTGGTCAACGCGCTGTGCGTGGGTGCGCTCAAGGCCGAGGACCTGCACCTGGCGTTCGCCTCCGGCACCGGCAACAAGATCATTTTGTTCGGCGCGACGACCGGCCTCGACGGCATCGGCGGCGTGTCCGTGCTGGCGTCGGAGACCTTCGACGAGTCCAGCGGCGCTGCGCAGAAGGCCGACCCTGCAAGCAGGTCGGCGGCCCGCAAGAAGCTGCCGAGCGTGCAGGTCGGCGACCCGTTCACCGAGAAGGTGCTCATCGAGTGCTGCCTGGAGCTGTTCGCGGCCGGGCTGGTCGTCGGCATCCAGGACCTCGGCGGCGCGGGCCTGTCCTGCGCGACCTCCGAGCTGGCCAGCGCGGGCGACGGCGGGATGCACGTCGACCTGGACGCCGTCCCGCTGCGCGCCACCGGGATGACCGCCGCCGAGATCCTCTCCTCGGAGTCCCAGGAGCGGATGTGCGCGGTCGTGCGGCCCGGCGACGTGGACGCCTTCATGGCCGTCTGCCGCAAGTGGGACACGATCGCCACCGTGATCGGCGAGGTCACCGAGGGCGACCGGTTGGTGATCGCCTCCGGCGGCGAGACCGTGGTCGACGTGCCGCCGCGGACCGTCGCGCACGAGGGCCCGGTCTACCGGCGCCCGGTCGCCCGCGACGACGAGAAGCAGGACGCGCTGGCCGCGGACGACCCGAACCGGCTGCCCCGCCCGGAGACACCCTCCGAGCTGCGCGCCGAGATCCTGCGGATGGCGGCCGCCCCGAACCTGGCCTCCCGGGCCTGGGTCACCGACCAGTACGACCGCTACGTGCGCGGCAACACCGTCGCCGCGCACGGTGCCGACTCCGGCGTCGTGCAGGTCGACGAGGGGACCGGTCGCGGGATCGCCGTCGCCACCGACTGCAACGCCCGGTTCGTCGCGCTGGACCCCTACACCGGCGCGCAGCTGGCGCTGGCCGAGGCCTACCGCAACGTCGCGACGTCCGGGGCGGTGCCACTGGCGGTCACCGACTGCCTGAACTTCGGCTCGCCGGAGGACCCGCACGTGATGTGGCAGTTCGAGCAGGCCGTGCGCGGTCTCGCCGACGGCTGCGCGGTGCTCGGCACCCCGGTGACCGGCGGGAACGTCAGCTTCTACAACCAGACCGGCTCGGCCGCGATCCTGCCGACCCCGGTCGTCGGGGTGCTCGGCGTGCTCGACGACGTCGCGACGGCCGTCCCGTCCGGGTTCGCCGGGGCCGACGGAGACGCGGTGCTGCTGCTCGGCGTGACCACCGAGGAGCTCGGCGGCTCGGAGTGGGCGCACGAGGTGCACGGGCACCTCGGCGGGCGGCCGCCGGCCGTCGACCTGGCGCACGAGCGGCGGCTCGCCGGGCTGCTCGCCGCCGCGGCCGCCGACGGGACGCTCACCGGCAGCCACGACCTGTCCGACGGCGGGCTCGCGCAGGGCCTGGTCGAGGCCGCACTCGCCGGGAACCGCGGGGCCCGGATCGATCTGGCGCCGGTGCACGACGACGTTTTCAGCGCCCTGTTCGCCGAGTCCGCGGGCCGGGTGCTGGTCACCGTCGGCGCCGCCGGCGCCGAGGCGTTCCTGGCCCGCGCCGCCGAGGCCGGCGTCCCGGCCACCCGGATCGGCGACACCGGCGGCCGGTCGCTGGTGCTCGACGCCGTCGGCGGGCTGGTCCTCGACGAGCTGCGGACCGCCTGGGAGGGCACGCTTCCCGCACGGTTCGGGCCGGCCGACCTGCCGGGGGCATGAGCGACGCCGAGCGGAGCGCCCGCGGCCCGGGCGGCGGCGCCGACGTCCTGCGCGCGTGGTCGGCGGGCGGCCCGGAACCCGACCGGGCCACCCGCAAGGCTGCGGTGAAGGAGTCGCTGGCCGAGCTGGCCCGCCGTGCGCCGGGACACAGCGTCGAGGTGCGGGTCCCACCGTTCGGCGCCGTGCAGTGCGTCGAGGGACCGCGGCACACCCGCGGCACCCCGCCGAACGTCGTCGAGACCGACCCGCGGACCTGGATCGGGCTCGCCCTCGGCGTCCTGAACTGGGACGACGCCGTCGCTTCCGGAACCGTGCGGGCGTCCGGGGGGCGAGCCGGTGAGATCGGCCCGCTGCTCCCGCTGGCCTGACCGGGGCCCCGCACCGGCGATGCGACGGACGTGACGCCGGTCCCCGGACCTGGGTCGACGCCACCGCCCGGGCGTACGATCGAGACCGGTCCGGTTCGCCGCCTGCCGAGGGAGCGCCTGCGTTGAGTTCCGTCCGGAACACCCGCAACAGCCCTGCAAACCCCGAACCCGGGATCTCCCCCGAATACGAACCGGAGAGCGGTCCCCGCGAGGAGTGCGGCGTCTTCGGTGTCTGGGCTCCCGGCGAGGACGTCGCCAAGCTGAGCTACTACGGGCTCTTCGCATTGCAGCACCGCGGGCAGGAGGCGTCCGGCATCGCCGTGTCCGACGGGCAGCGGATGGTGGTGTTCAAGGACCTCGGCCTGGTCAGCCAGGTGTTCGACGAGCAGACCCTGTCCTCGCTGCGCGGGCATCTCGCCGTCGGGCACTGCCGCTACTCCACCACCGGCGCGACGACCTGGGAGAACGCCCAGCCGACGTTCCGCACCACCGCCACCGGGTCCGGGCTGGCGCTCGGCCACAACGGCAACCTGGTCAACACCTCCGAGCTGCGCGACGCCGTCGCGAAGCTGGAGAACCGCAACAGCTCCGGGCTGCGTGCCACCACGGACTCGGACCTGGTCACCGAGCTGCTCGCGGCCGATGCCGCGGACCTCGGCATGTTCGAGGCCGCGCTGCGGTTGCTGCCGCGGCTGCGGGGCGCGTTCTCGCTGACCTTCGCCGACGAGACCACCCTCTACGCCGCCCGGGACTCCCACGGCGTCCGGCCGCTGGTGCTGGGCCGCCTCGAGCGCGGCTGGGCGATCGCCTCGGAGACCGCGGCGCTGGACATCGTCGGTGCCTCGTTCGTCCGGGAGGTCGAGCCGGGCGAGCTCATCGCGATCGACGCCGACGGCATCCGCAGCCAGCGCTTCGCCGCACCGGAGCCCAAGGGCTGCGTGTTCGAGTACGTCTACCTGGCCCGGCCGGACACCCAGATCGCCGGGCGCTCGGTCTACGACACCCGGGTGGAGATCGGCCGTCGGCTCGCCGAGGAGCATCCGGTCGAGGCGGACCTGGTCATCCCGGTCCCGGAGTCCGGCACCCCGGCCGCGATCGGCTACGCCCAGGGCTCCGGCATTCCCTACGGCCAGGGCCTGGTGAAGAACGCCTACGTCGGCCGCACCTTCATCCAGCCCAGCCAGACGATCCGCCAGCTCGGCATCCGGCTCAAGCTCAACCCGCTGCGCACCGTGATCCGCGGGAAGCGCCTGGTCGTGGTGGACGACTCGATCGTCCGCGGCAACACCCAGCGCGCGCTGGTCCGGATGCTGCGCGAGGCGGGCGCGCTCGAGGTGCACGTGCGGATCGCCTCGCCTCCGGTGCGCTGGCCGTGCTTCTACGGCATCGACTTCGCCAGCCGGGCGGAGCTGATCGCCAACGGGGCCGACACCGAGGGCGTGCGGCGTTCGATCGGCTCGGACTCGCTGGGCTACGTCTCGGTGGACCACATGGTCGCCGCGTCCGAGCAGCCCCGGTCCCGGCTGTGCTGCGCCTGCTTCGACGGGGAGTACCCGATCCCGTTGCCGGAGGAGGCACAGCTGGGCAAGCACCTGCTGGAGGACATCCCGACGCCCGCGGCCTCCGGGTCCGCCTCGGGCGATCCCGGCCCGCTGTCCGTCGGATACGGTGCCGATGAGGCCCTGACCCGGCCGTGACCCGGCCGTGAGCCGGTACCGCCCCGGCGTCCCGATCATCATCTGCACCTGGAGAACCACCCCATGCCCTCGACCGAGCCCGGCCCCGCCAGCTACGCCTCCGCGGGGGTGGACATCGACGCGGGGGAGCAGGCGGTCGAGCGGTTCCGGCCGTTCGCCGAGAAGGCGACCCGGCCCGAGGTGATGGGCGGCATCGGCGGGTTCGCCGGGCTGTTCGCGGCGAAGTTCGGCAAGTACACGGAGCCGGTGCTGGCCGCCTCCACCGACGGGGTCGGCACCAAGGTCGCGATCGCCCAGGCGATGGACAAGCACGACACGATCGGCCAGGACGTGGTCGCGATGGTCGTCGACGATCTGGTGGTCTGCGGGGCGGAACCGCTGTTCCTGCAGGACTACATCGCCGTCGGCAAGCTGGTGCCCGAGCAGGTCGCGACGATCGTCCGCGGCGTCGCCGAGGGTTGCGAGCAGGCCGGGTGCGCGCTGCTCGGTGGCGAGACCGCCGAGCACCCCGGGCTGATGGACGCCGGCGGCTACGACCTCTCCGCGACCGGCGTCGGCGTCGTCGAGGCCGAGAAGATGCTCCGCCCGGACCGGGTGCGTCCCGGTGACGTGCTGGTCGCGATGGGCTCGTCCGGCCTGCACTCCAACGGCTACTCGCTGGCGCGGCACGTGCTGCTCGACATCGCCCGGCTCCCGCTGGAGGGCGAGCTCGAGGAGTTCGACCACTCGCTCGGCGAGGAGCTGCTGGTCCCGACCCGGATCTACGCCAAGGACTGCCTGGCGATCACCGCCGAGACCGGAGTGCGGACGTTCTCGCACGTCACCGGCGGTGGGCTGGCCCGCAACCTGGAGCGGGTGCTGCCCGACGGGCTGGCCGCCACCGTGGAGCGCGGCTCCTGGACCCCGGCGCCGGTGTTCAAGCTGATCCAGTCCCGGGGCCGGGTGGACCGGGTCGAGATGGAGAAGACCTTCAACATGGGCGTCGGCATGGTCGCCGTGCTCCCGCCGGAGGACGTCGACCGCGCGCTCGCCGTGCTGACCGCCCGGCACGTCCCGGCGTGGATCCTCGGCGACGTCGCCCGGATCCCGGACGTCGAGGGCGCCGACTCCGGCGAGATCGGCGACCGCACCCAGTTGCGCGGCGAGCACCCCCGGTTCTGATCCGGGCCGCCCTCCGGCCGGCCGCGACCATCCCGGACTCAGCGGCGGGTGTCGCGCCCCGGGCTGGTGCGGTGCAACGGCTCGGTCGGGTCGACGGGCTCGGCCGGAGTGAACAGGTCGCCCGGCCGCTGCCGGTACGCAGGCCCGCCGGACGGCCCGGAGAGCTCGGACGGCCCGGACGGCCCGGACAGCCCGGACGGTCTGCCCACCCCCGCCCGTCCGGACGGTTCGGCGGCAGCGGGACGAGCCGAGCCCGACCCCCCGGGGCCGAGCGGCCGGATCTCGGTGATCGCGTCGTCGTCGTTGGCGGCCGGGCGGTTCGCGCCGCGGGCCGCGACGGTGACCGCGGCGACGCCGGCCGCGCCGTCCGCCGCCGCGTCGGGGGAGTCGTCCGCAGGTTCCGCGGAACGCCGGGCCGGCCACGGCGACTGCCGGTGCCGCCCGACCGGCGGCGGCAGCGACGGGTCCCCGGGCACCGCCCGCTCCACCCCGGCACCCGTGAAGGCGCGCACCGAGAGCCGGGCGAACGCGGCCCGGTCCGGACGCTCCCGGCTCAGCACCGACCCGAGGAACCCCAGCAGGAACCCGGCCGGGACCGACACCAGCCCCGGGTTGGTCAGCGGGAAGAACGAGAAGTCCATCCCCGGCAGCATCGACTCCGGCGTCCCGGACACGGCCGGGGACACCACGATCAGGCCGACCGTCACGACCAACCCGCCGTACATACTCCACAGTGCACCGGTCGTCGTGAACCCGCGCCAGAACAGCGAGTACAGCAGTGTCGGCAGGTTCGCCGACGCGGCGGCGGTGAAGGTCAGCGACACCAGGAACGCGATGTTCTGCCCGTTCGCCAGCACCCCGCCTGCGGTCCCCAGCACGCCGATCACCACTGTCGCCCGGCGCGCCACCCGGATCTCGTCGGTGGCGCTCGCCGTGCCGCGCTTGAGGAGGTTGGCGTAGACGTCGTGTGCGAAGGCGGCGGCCGCGGTGATCGTCAGGCCGGCGACGACCGCCAGGATCGTCGCGAACGCGACCGCCGACACCAGCGCCATCGCCACCTCGCCGCCGATCTTCAGCGCCAGCAGCGGGGCCGCGGAGTTCACACCGCCGGGCGCGGCCAGGATCGCCTCCGGACCGACCAGGGCCGCCGCGCCGTAACCGAGGATCAGCACCAGCAGGAAGAACCCGCCGATCAACCAGATCGCCCAGGTCACGGAGGAGCGGGCCTGCCGGGCCGTGGGCACGGTGTAGAACCGCATCAGGATGTGCGGCAGGCCCGCCACGCCGAGCACCCCGCCGATCGCCAGCGACAGCAGGTCCATCTGCTCGAGGACCCCGCCGCCGTACATCAGTCCGGGCCGGAGCACCGCCTCGCCGAGCGGATGGCGCTCGGCGGCCGTGTCCAGCAGCCGGGGCACGCTGAGACCGTGGATGCCGAGCACGTACGCCGACATCACCGTGCCGGTGACCACGAGCAACGCCGCCTTGGCGATCTGCATCCAGGTGGTGCCGGTCATCCCGCCGATCAGCACGTAGACGATCATGAGCCCGCCCACCGCCGAGATCACGACGGCCTGCCCGACCGGGTCGGTGATGTCGAGCAGCAGCGCGACCAGCCCGCCGGCCCCGGCGAGCTGGGACAGCAGGTAGAGGATCGAGATGACGACGGTCGAGGTGGCGGCCGCGGCCCGGACCGGCCGCTCCTTCAACCGGACGGTGAGCACGTCGGCGAGGGTGTAACGGCCGGTGTTACGGATCAGCTCGGCGACGAAGAACAGCGCGAGCAACCAGGCGACGAACGCGGCGACGGCGTAACCGAAGCCGTCCGGCCCGGAGACGGCGACCGCACCGACGATCCCCAGGAACGTCGCCGCCGACAGGAAGTCCCCGGACAGCGCCAGGCCGTTCTCCGGACCGGTGAAGCCGCGCCCACCGGTGTAGTACGACGAGCGCGACGTGCCCGAGCGGGCCACCCGCAGCACGACGACCAGCACGATCAGCAGGAACGCACCGAACACCGTGAGGTTGAGCAGCGGGTCACCGAGCGACGCGTCCGGCACGGGCGCCGGTGCCGCGGCCGGGGTCGGGGCCGTCACGAGGGTCGTGACCGGAGTCGCGAGCGGGAGCAGGCAGCTCAGCACGGGCGCTCCAGGCGGTCGCGCAACTCCGCGGCGATCGGGTCCAGGCGGCGCTCCGCGTACCGGTTGTAGGCCGCGGTCAGCGCGAACGTGGACACGAACTGACCGAACGCGAACAGCAGCACCACCGGGATGCCGGCGACCCGCGCCGAGAGCAGATCCTTGTACCAGGCGTTGAGCACCAGGTAGCACAGGAACCAGGCCAGGAACACGGCCGTCGCGGGCAGGATGAACCGCACCAGCCGGCGGCGCAGCAGGACGAACTCCGGTGTGGCGGCCGTGCTCACCCAGACGTCGCGGCGGGACGCGTCCGGGAGCGGCGTGACCTCATTCAGCGCCCCGCTCGTCGAGAAACCTCGGTGTTTCGTCACACAAAGTGCAACGCCGAGTAAGCAGGTGGGTTACGACTACCCCCTGATCGGGGTAGATGTCTCGCTGCTCGGTGCATCATCGGTTACCCGGTGTGACTCCCGGAGCATCGGCGGGTGCAGCGCCCGGGCGGGGCCACGGCGGAACAACCGGGGCGGCCGGCCGCGGCCGCCGGTGACCAGCGTGGTCGTCGGGACCAGGAAACCGTCGGTCGAGGTCACCTTGCGCTGGAAGTTCCGCGGATCCAGCGTCGTCCGCCAAACCGCCTCGTAGATGCGGCGCAGATCGGTGACAGTGAACTCGTGCGGGCAGAACGACGCGGCCAGCGTCGTGTACTCCAGCTTCGAGCGCGCCCGCTCCACCCCGTCGTCGAGGATCCGGTCGTGGTCGAAGGCGAGCGTGGGCACCGCGTCGATCGGGCACCATGCCGACGCCGCCGCGCCGCCGCCGGGCGTCGGTTCCGGCATGTCCGGCACGAAGGCCAGGTAGCCGACCGACAGCACCCGGCCGCGCGGGTCCCGGTCCGGCGCCGCGTAGCTCGCCAGCTGCTCCAAGTGCCCGACGACCGCGTGCCCGGTGTCGGCCCCGGTCTCCTCGCCCAGCCTCCGGCCAGCGGTGTGCACCAGATCCTCCTCGGGGCGCACGAAGCCACCGGGTAGCGCCCATGCGCCGAGGAAGGGTGGTTCGCCCCGCTCGATCAGCAGGGCGTGCAGACGGTTCGACCGCACCGTGAGCACGACAAGATTGACCGCGACGGCGAAGAGATTGCCGCGCATGTCGTGTACACCTCGGACGGGACGGGAGCCGGACGCGCGCCCCGATCAGGGACGCGGTCGTGATCTTGCCCTATCCGACCGGCCGGGCGAAACCAGCGGGTGCGACCGGCGTAGCGGTCACTGCGCCGAGTGGGGGTGGGCCGTCCGCCCGACGCCCGAGCCACTCGGGCCGGGCGTCGTGCGGAGACTCAACGACGAGAGCTGTCGTCCTCGTCGTTGTACTTGTCCGCGAGATCCGAGTACTCCTCGCCGTACCCGTCCTCGTTGTCGTCGGTAGTAACCGCCGTCCCGCTACCGATCTCCCGCTGCAGGGCGTCGAGATCCATAGACGGGGAGCTGTACTTGAGCTCGCGGGCCACCTTCGTCTGCTTGGCCTTAGCTCGTCCGCGCCCCATGGCAGGTCCCCCTTACAACAGGGAAGGGGCGGCCCGGTCAGTCGACACGACCCGGCGGCCCCTCTCATCTCATCAATGTCGTGGTAGCCACCGTACCTTGCTCTGCCCGGTACACGCGACGCGGCACCGCCGTCGTCACAGCCGGGCGCACGGACGCCCCACGGAGACGTCCGGTGGTCACCCGGCGGATCCGCCGCCGGTGGCCCGCTTCCGCGCGGCCCGTCCGGGCGGGGGCGAGTCCGGATCCGTCTCGTAGGAGTCCGGGTCGATCGCGGCGGGAGAGACGCGGTCGTCGGCCCCCGCGGTCAGCTCGGCGTCCATCGGGACCGAGCGCTTCACCAGGGCCAGCGCGACGGGCCCCAGCTCGTGGTGCTGCACGACGGTGCCGACCCGGCCGGCCGGGCGGCCGTCGCGCACCACCGGGTCCCCGGTGCGCGGCAGATCCTCGTCGCCGCCGTCGAGGTGCAGCAGCACCAGCCGGCGTGGCGGGCGTCCCAGGTTCGCGACCCGCGCGACGGTCTCCTGGCCGCGGTAGCAGCCCTTGGTCAGGTGCACCGCCGGCCCGATCCAGCCGACTTCGTGCGGGATCGTGCGGTCGTCGGTGTCCAGGCGCAGCCGGGGCGAGCGCGACTCCACCCGCAGCGCCTCGAACGCGATCGTGCCCGCCGCGCGGGCTCCGGCGGCGGTCAGCGCGGACCACCAGCGGTCCTTCGCCTCCCGCGGCACGACGACGTCGGCGGCGTCCTTGCCCGGCCACGGGGTGCGGCGGACGAAACCGCCGCCCTCCAGCGCCACGACCCCGTGCGGTGCGGGCGGGACGGCGACGCCGGCCTTCGTCAGCACGTCCGGGACGTCCGGGCCGACGAGGCTGAGCACGGCCAGCTCGGCGGAGGCGTCGCGCGGCTCGACCTGTGACCAGAACACCATCTTCTGCAGGTAGTCCAGCAGCGTGGCGCCGTCGCCGGGCTCGGTGTCCAGGTAGACCGTGTCGGCCGTGTGTGCGACGGCGGCGTGGTGCAGGACCCGGCCCTGCAGGTCCAGGACCAGGGCCTCGGTTCCGGTGTCCGCCGGGAGCTCGCTGACGTGCTGGGTCAGCAGCAGGTGCAGCCAGGTCAGACGCTCCTCCCCGGTGACCACCAGTACGTCGCGGTGCCCCCGGTCGACGACGGCGGCCGACCGGGCCATGGCCCGCTGCTCGGCGGGCGGGTCGCCGCGGTGGGCCGGGACCGCGGCATCCGGGTCCGGAGCCTCGGTCGCGGCGGTGTCGTGTTCCTGGTCGGCGGGTGTGGTCACCGGTCTCCCTCCGCGGCCGTGCCGGCCGCGTCGTCGCTGTGCTGGTGGATGGCGCTGTCCTGATGGATGGCGCTGTCCTGATGGATGGCCCTGTGCTGGTGGATGGCGTTCTGCTGGTGGGGGGGGCTGTGCCGGCGGGCGGCACCGGCCCCGTGTGCGTGCTCCGCGCCGGCCGGGTCCTCATCGCGTTCGTCGTCGACCGCGCAGTCCGAACAGGTCCCGGACAGCGCGACGTGCGTGGCGTCGAGCCGGAACCCGAAGTCCGCCAGTGTGCGGTCCGCCACCTCGCTCATCAACCGGGTCGGCGCCTCGTCGACCCGGCCGCAGTGGTGGCAGACCAGGTGTACGTGCCGGTGCTGGTGCTCGGAGTAGGTCGGCGCTCCGTGTCCGAGATGGGCGTGGCGGACGACGCCCAGCCCCTCCAGCAGGTCCAGCGTGCGGTACACGGTGGTGATGTTGACGGCGGGCGCGGTCGCCTGCACGCGGGTGCACACCTGCTCGGGCGTCGCGTGCCCCAGGTCGCGCACCGCGTCCAGCACCAGCTGGCGCTGAGGTGTCATCCGCAGCCCGCGCTTGTGCAGCGTGCCCTTCAGCGAGGTGTCCACGCAGCCGATGGTATTAGCTGGGGGCCGGTAGGCTCGTCCGGAGACGAGGGCAGCCGCGCATCGTGTCACGAGGTCGGGTTCCACGGGTGCCGCCACGCCGGGCCGCGACCGTCGCGGCCTGCGGAGTTCGCCGCGACGTGGCGATGCTGGCTACCCTGAAGGTCGACCTCCTACCGGAGCACGGTGTCCGGTGAGGGGCCACGCATTGCCGGACAACCTGTGAGGAGAGGCGATGACGGCAGACGGGGCGGACCGCCCGGGCGGTTCCCCGCGGTTCGACGTCGTTCTCCGCGGCTACGACCGTAAGCAGGTGGACGAACACATCGTCCAGATGCAGCGGGTCATGGGACGGATGCGCGCCGACATCGACGCGCTCCGCAGCCGCCCGGTTCCGCCGCCGTCCCCGGCCCCGCCGCCCGGCGGATTCGCCGGAGCGTCTCCCGGGCAGCAGGTCGGACCGGCCGGTCCGCCGCGGCCGGGTCCGCGGCCCGCGCCGGGTCCGCAGCCGGAGCACCCGGACGCCATCAACTCGTTCTCGGACCGGATGCAGACGATCCTGCAGAAGGCCGAGGAGGAGGCCGAGGAGGTCCGCAACAAGGCCAAGGCGGACGCCGAGCGCGTCACCGCGGAGGCCCACAAGCAGGTCGAGCGGGCCCGCGCGGACGCCGACCGGGCCCGCGAGCAGGGCGACAAGCTGCGTGCTGAGGTCGGGGACCTGACCCGGCGACGTGACGATCTGCGGTCCGAGGTCGCCTCGTCCGGGCGTGCGTCGGGCGCTGACCCCGGGCGCCACGAGATCCACTCCGACGGTCAGCGGCCCGACGCCGACGCTGCGCGCAGCGGGGCCCCGGCCGCCGAGGCGGCGGCCGGGTCGGCGTCGCAGGGCTCCACCCCGAAGGACACCGGTCAGCAGGCGGGCGACCAGCACGGTCCCGGTCAGCAGCGAGCCGGCCAGCAGCACTCCGGCCAGCAAGGTCAGGGGCAGCAGGGTCAGGGGCAGCAGGGCCACTCGTCGTTCGTGCCGTCCGGCTCGGGGCAGCCGAAGCCCGGCGGGGTCCCGGTCTCCGAGGGCTCGGTCCGGCCCGCGTCGGCACCGGCCGGTCCCGGCCGGCAGGGCTCGGGTCCGAAGGGGCCGGGCGGGCAGGACCCCGGCCAGCAGGGCCGACCGGCCGCCCAGGCCGGCGCGAACGGCGCGCGGCCCGGAGCACCGGGCCCGCGCCCCGGCGGAACGGCTCCCGGCCAGGGCGGCCCCGGGGCGAACGGCTCCGGTCAGGGCCCCGGCCAGAATGTCGCCGGCCAGGTCCGCCCAGGTCAGAGTGGTCCGAGCCAGAGCGGTTCGGGGCAGGGCGGCCCGGGACAGGGCAGCCCGGCACAGGGCGGCCCAGGTCAGAACGGCCCAGGTCAGAACGGCCCAGGTCAGAACGGCCCAGGTCAGAATGGCGCGAGTCAGGGCGGCCTGGGACAGAGCGGTTCGGGGCAGAGCGGTTCTGGTCAGGGCGGCCACGGGCAGGACGAGGCGCGGCCGGGTCCGCGCTCGCAGCCGTCCGGTCCGCAAGGTGCCCGACCCGGCGGGGATCGGCAGGACTCGGGTTCGCAGTCCCGTTCGTCGGGCGCGCCCGGGTCGGGGCAGCCTGGTCAGCCGGCTCCCGGCCAGCAGCCAGCAGGTGCCCGTCCGGGCCAGCAGGGTCAGCAGAACGCACAGCCGAAGGCCGGCCAGCAAGGTTCCGGACAGCAGGGCGCAGGGCAGCAGAACCCCGGACCGAAGAACACCGGCCGGCCGCCCGGCCAGGCGACGCCGGGTCAGCCGTCCGCTGCGCCGGGGCAGCGACCGGCTCCGGGCGCCCGGCCGACACCGTCACCGCGCCCGGCGCCGTCCGGGAACCAGGACCAGAGCCCCGAGCGGACCTCCGCGGTCCGCCCGGGTGCCGACGAGCCGGAGCCGGCGGAGCTGTTCCGCCCGGCGGCGGACTCCGGTCCGGGCGACCCGGCGACCTCGGCGGTGCCGCGCCAGGACTCGCCGCCGGAGTCCGGAAAGGACCCCGAGCGGACCGTCGCGGTCGGCGCTGTCCGCCGATCCGGTGACACACCGAAGGATGGTTCCCAGGAGGGCTCCGGCCCGGATTCCGGGACCGCCTCGGAGGCGACCGCCGACCCGCCGACGACCGCCAACCCGGCTGCCGACCGCGGTGCCGATCAGGCGCGCGCCGACGGGCCACGACCGGGCCCCGGTCAGGCCTCCAGCGGTCAGGGCAGCCGCAACAGCGGTTCGGAGAAGCGCCCGGACGGGTCCGGCCCCGGCGGGCAGGGCTCGAACGGCGGTCACGGCAACGGCTCGTCGGGCAACGGGAACGGTTCCGCAGACCACAACGGGGCCGGCGCGGCGCGCCCGCCGTCGGGGACGCGCAGCAGCTGAGGTTCCCCGCGTGCGGGCCCCGGCCGCAATAGGGTCCGTGCCCATGCAGTTCGGCTCGTCGACGGTTCCGCTCCTGCCCCTCGCGGCGGTGGTGGGTGCGGGCGCGCTCGTGCTCCTCGTCCTCTGGGGGGTCTGGCGTGCCCGCCGGCAACCCACGCCCGTACCGCTGCCGGTGGCTCCTCCGGACCATTCCGCCGTGCAGCCGTGCGCCGCGGACTGGACGGGGGAGGCCGCGGGTGGGCCGGCCGATCCGCCGCGCCCGCCTCGGGTACGGACCGTCGCCGACGTGGTCGCGGAACGGGAGGCGGACACCGGGCCACTCCCGGTGTCCGCAGTGGCCGCTGCTGCGCCCGCTGCGACGCCGCGTGCGGGCCGGCACGCCACGCGCGACGGCAGGGACGCCCCGGGGGACCTCTCCGCCCCGGCCGACGAGGGTCCGGACCCGGCGATCCTCGCCCGGACCGGCCCCGCCGCCACCGCGCGGACCGGTTCGACGGCCGGGACCGGCACAGTGACCGCTGCGACCGGTGCCGGCCTCACGGCTGCTGCCGCCGCGCTCCGCCGGCCCGCCAGCCCCTACCCGGGTGCGGCCCCGGAGACCGAACCCGCGCCGCACGCGCCCGACGCCGCCGACGCCCCACCGGCCTCCGCTGCCGTGCCGGCCGCCACCGATCGGGTCGCCGGGTCCCACGGCGGTGACCCCGGTCCCGGTGCCCAGGATCCCGGTGGCCCGGATTTCGGCGGTCAGGATCTCGATGCCCACCATTCCGGCGGCTCGGATTCCGGTGCCCAGGATCCCGGCGGCCACGATCCCGGCGGCCCGGATTCCGGCGCCTACGATTCCAGCGGCTCGTATTTCGGCGGCCCGGATTCCGGTGGCACGGATTCCGGTGGCACGGATCTCGACGGCCCGGGGGCCGACGAGCCGCACGGCGCCACGCCCGCACCCGGCGGCCCCGGCCTCGATCCGGCCGCCGGGACGCAGGTCGCGGCCGGGAGGACCGGCCCCACCGACGGGGACACCGTCCCCGTCGTGCCGGAACCCGAGGGTCAACGGGCCGCCCCGCTGCCGCCGTGGTCGGTCGAGCGCACCGTCCCGCCCGCGCAGGACCTCCCCACCGGCGACCCTGTCGGCGAGCGCGCCGCGGACGGCGCCGGAACCGCGAGCGTCGGAGCGTCGGACACGGGGACCTCGAACCCCGGGACCCCGGACACCGGGGCCCCGGACACCGGGACCCCGGACACCGGGACCCCGGACGCTGGAGCCTCGGACACCGGAGTGCCGGACGCCGGGGCACCGGGGGCCGCGACCGCCGACGTGACCGGCGCACCGGAGTCGGTGTCCCGCGCGGTGCAGCAGGCGCTCGCCGCGCGCGCCGTCCGGCGGGCCCGGATGCGCCATCCCGACCCGGACGACCCGTCCGGCGGTGAGCAGCAGGAGCTGCCGCTGTCGGTGGTGCCGTCGCGACCGTCCGCTCCGGTCGCCGCCGCCGACGCCCGGGACAGGCTGCTGTCGGTGCTGATCACCGATCCCGCCCGCGCGGTGGACGCGACCATCCGGCTCGACGACACCCGGAACTCGATCGAGGAACTCGGGGACGTGCTGCGGCGCCGGCGTGCCGAGCTGGCCGGTGCGGTGCACCACCTGCGGGACTGCGGTCTGGATCCCGCGCAGATCGGCCGACTGTCCGGAATGGCCGTCGCCGACGTCCGGACCATCCTGGACGGTGAGGACGCCCGCTGAGTCCGGGAAGGCCCGCCCACGTGAACGAACGCGGACTCGTCCCGGACCCGGTCCTCGGCGTCGAGCACCGGATCCTGCTCACCCGTACCGAACTGGAACCCACAGAAACTCAGGGCAGCACGGTGAAACGCACCGCGGAACCCGGCGGTGCCTGGGCCAGTAGCGGCAGGTCCGCGGTCTCGACGACAGCGAGCACCGGGTAGCCACCGGTCGTCGGGTGGTCGGCGAGGAACACCACCGGCGGGCCGTCCGGCGGGGCCTGCACGGCGCCGGTGACCATCGCCTCGCTGGGCAGCTCGCGCGCGTCCGTGTCCGGGTGCCGCGGCGGCGGCGGGCCGTCGAGCCGGATGCCGATCCGGTTGCCCGTCGGGGAGACGGTCCACTCCGGACGGGTCAGGGCGGCCCGAGGGTCGCTGAACCAGTCGTCGCGCGGGCCGAGCCGTACCCGCAGCCGTACCGGGACGGCCGGCACCGAGACCGGGACCGGACCCGAGACCGGCACCGGGCCGGACCACCGTCCGACCGGCAGCGTGTCGCCGTCGGAGACCGGGTCCGGGCCGAGCCCGGAGAGCAGGTCGGTGCTGCGGCTCCCGAGCGCCGCCGGCAGCTCCAACCCGCCCGCCACCGCGAGGTACACGCGCAGCCCGCCGACCGGCCTCCCGATCTCCAGCAGGGCGCCGTCCGGGACCCGCAGCGCGGCGTGTGCGGTGGCCGGGCGGCCGTTCACCAGGACCGGGACGGGCGCCCCGGTCACCGCGACGACCCGCGCCCCACGGGCCCGCACCCGCAGGCCGCCGCCCAGCAGCTCCAGCCCGGCCGCGTCGACCGGGTTGCCGACCAGCCGGTTGGCCAGGTCCAGCGCGGGCCGGTCCAGCGCCCCCGAGGGTGGCACCCCGAGGTGCGCGTTCCCGGGCCGCCCGCGGTCGGTGACCAGCGCCTGCGGACCCGCCGCGACGACCTCCAGCCCGGTGCTCACCGCTGCTCGAACCGCACCCGGTCACCCGGGGCGAACAGCGCGGGCCGGTCGGCCGCGGGGTCGAACAGGACCATGTCGGTGCGCCCGATCAGCCGCCAGCCGCCGGGGGAGCGGCGCGGGTAGACGCAGCTGTAGACGTCCGCGACGCCGACCGAGCCGGCCGGCACCGCCGACCGCGAGCTCTCCAGCCGGGGCTGCTGCAGCGGCTCCGGGAGCCCGGAGAGGTAACCGAAACCGGGGGCGAACCCGCAGAAGTCCACCGTGTACTCGGCACCGGAGTGAAGCGCGACGACCTCGTCCACGGAGATCCCGGCCGTCGTCGCCACCAGGTCGAGGTCCTCGCCGTCGTAGGTCACCGGGACGGTGTGCAGCGTGCCGGTGCCGAGCCGCCCGGTCGCCGCGTCGGCGTCGCCGGCCGCCGCCCGTACCCGCTCCAGGCCCGCACCCGGTGCCACCTCGACCAGCACGGTGCGCGCGGCCGGCACCAGTTCGGTCACCTCGGGCAGCGCGGCGGCGCGCACGGCGGCGACGATCGCCGCGACCTCGGCCGCGGAGCCCGCCTCGAACAGCAGTGCCCGGTCGCCGCAGGGCCGCGGCCCGGAGCGGGTCAAGCTCAGCCGACCACGCGGTGCAGCAGCGCCGACATGTACGGCGCCACCTCGCCGCCGTCCAGCGAGCGCTCGTCGACGTAGGCCAGGTCGCCCTGGTTCACCAGGCCGTAGAGCCGCTTCCCCCCGGAGGTCGCGCGCGCCGACCCGGTCCGCGCGACGGCGTCGGACTCGATCTGCCAGGACCGCATGTCGCCCTTCGGCCCGTAGTAGATCTCGGCCAGGCCGTTGCTGGTGGCGATCACGACCTCCAGCGAGCCGTCCGGCTGCGGCCGCCAGAATCCGGTCTCCCGGTCCAGCAGCTCGCCGACCCGGTTGTCCTCGTCGAGCAGCCAGGCCCGCGACTCGAAGAAGAGGAACGGCCGGCCGTCGTGGGCGAACGTCAGCTGCTGGCCGAAGGCGCGGGCGCCCTCGGCGGCGGGGTCGACGATCTCGCCGGTGCCCCGCCACACCCCGACCAGGGGCAACACGCCCAGGCAGGCTTCGTGCAGGTCCGGGCCCTGGCGCAGGTTGGCGGTCTCGTCGGTGACCGGCAGGTCGTCCCACTGCGGCCGGTTGCGCTGCGGCGAGTCCGGCGCCGCGTTCTTCGGCCCGCTGATGGTGGTCTGCAGCTGCTCGTCGTCGGAATCTGTCACGTCTTACGGCTCCTCGCTGTGGTCGTCGCGGACCTCGGCCGGGCCGGTGGGCTCCGCGCGCCGGTCGGCCGCCCCCGCCCGCGAGGTGGCGGGCTCGACGACGAACAGACGACGGAGCAGCCAGCCGGCCCAGGCGGCGGTTCCCGCGGACAGGGCGATCAGCAGCCCGGTGGAGAACCAGTGCACGACGCGCCA
Organism: Pseudonocardia nantongensis; assembly: GCF_046546495.1. Lineage (NCBI taxonomy): Bacteria > Bacillati > Actinomycetota > Actinomycetes > Pseudonocardiales > Pseudonocardiaceae > Pseudonocardia > Pseudonocardia nantongensis. The sequence continues at coordinate 341,602 of NZ_JBKGXT010000003.1, forward strand.
GCGTACTAGGACCCGCTCGCCGGGTGCCCCGACCCGCCCGGCGGCCCGCGGCGGCACCCTACGATCCCGCCATCGACGCCATCCATGGTCAACGGCACACCTAGTCCGATCTTGCCGCACAGCCCTGGTGCGCCGTTGACCATGACGACGAGTGCCGGACGCCTCGGCGCGGGCGTGGCATCACGATGCCGGCCGTTACGAAGCCCGAGGCATTCACCTCGGCGGCGGGCTCGGACGGTGGAACGACGAACGCCGTCCCGGACGGGTCCGGGACGGCGTTCGTGACGCCGCGCGCCTTCGCAGGCTCAGGCGGCGGTGTTGTTGCGCGCCTTCGCAGGCTCAGGCGACGGTGTTGTTGCGCGCCTTCGCAGGCTCAGGCGACGGCGATCTCCGCCTGGTGCACGCCCGGCCCGTCGGCGACGAGGTCGGACTGCCCGTTGCCCGAGCGCGACAGCGCCCGGACGGTCCAGGTGCCGGGGGCGGCGAAGAACCGGAAGTCACCCGAGGCCGAGGACACGACTTCCGCGGTGAACTCGCCGGTGTCGTCCAGCAGCCGGACGAACGCCCCGCCGACCGGCTCACCACCGGCGACGACGCGCCCGGCCAGCACGGTCTCCTTGGCGAGGTCCGTGCCGGCGGGCAGGGTCAGGGACTGGTCAGGGGCTCCACACATCTCAGTTCGCTCCCAGCTCGATCGGCACGCCGATCAGCGAGCCGTACTCGGTCCAGCTGCCGTCGTAGTTCTTCACGTCCGAGTGGCCCAGCAGCTCGTGCAGCACCACCCAGGTATGGCTCGAGCGCTCGCCGATGCGGCAGTAGGCGATGGTCGCCTTGCCCGCGTCGAAACCGGCCTCGGAGTAGAGGGCGGCCAGCTCGTCGTTCGACTTGAAGGTGCCGTCCTCGTTGGCCGCCTTCGACCACGGGATGTTGATGGCGCTCGGGATGTGCCCTGGGCGCTGCGACTGCTCCTGCGGCAGGTGGGCGGGGGCCAGGATCTTGCCGGAGAACTCGTCGGGCGACCGGACGTCGACCAGGTTCTTCGTGTTGATCGCGTCGACGGCCTCGTCGCGGAAGGCGCGGATCGAGTTGTCGGCGTCCTTCGCGGAGTAGGAGGTCGCCGGGCGGTCCTTGACGTCGGTGGTCAGCGTCCGGCCGTCGAGCTCCCACTTCTTGCGGCCGCCGTCGAGCAGCACGACCTTGTCGTGCCCGTAGAGCTTGAACTCCCAGTAGGCGTAGGCGGCGAACCAGTTGTTGTTGCCGCCGTAGAGCACCACCAAGTCGTCGTTGCCGACGCCTTTGGCCGAGAGCAGCTGCTCGAACTGCTCCTTGGTGACGATGTCGCGGCGGACCGGATCCTGCAGCTCGTCGGTCCAGTTCACCCCGACCGCGCCGGGGATGTGGCCCCCGTCGTAGGCGGTCGTGTCCTCGTCGACCTCGAGGAACACCACCCCGTCGGTCTCCAGGTTCTGTTCCGCCCAGTCGGCGGTGACGAGGACGTCCTCGCGGCTCATGATCGAATATCTCCCGAAGTCGTGTGCTGGTGGGGACGGGTCACGGCGGCGCCGGCCGGGCCGGTGCGCAGGCGGGCGAGGAGCCCGTACAGCTCGCGGCGCGGCCCGAAACCCGAGGCCGCGTCGAGGAAGGCCGCCGCCAGCGCCACCGCGGTCGCGACGACGCCGAGCAGGTCGGCTCCGGACAGGTAGCCGACCGCGGCGAGCGTGGTGAGGACCAGCCCGACGGCCTGCGAGAAACGGACCGCGGCCGGATCCTCCCGCTCGGCCGGCGGGGCCAGCCGCGGTGCGAGCAGGTGCCGGAACAGCTCGGTGTAGGGGGCGAAGCGCATGCCGGCGATCGCACCCACGGCGAAGACGACGGCCTGCGCGGTGACGAGCAGTCCGCTGCCGCTGAGCAGCACCAGCGCCAGCACGGCGGTGGTCAGGGCGGCGGAGAGACGGACCCCGCGCGGATCGAGCCGGGGCTCTGCGCGCACGGGTCCGAGGTCCATGACGGACATGGAGGGACTCCTGGACGGTTCCGGGGTGGCCGCCGGTCACAGGGGGACGGGCGGCCCGGGCACTCGGGTCAGGAGTCGTGACAGAGGCAGCCGGCCAGACGGCACAGATCAACCGCGCGGCGTCGGGTCAGCGGCCAGTTCACATCCGTGAGCGTAACGGAATCGGCCGCCGCTTCCCACCCGCCGAGGTGCGGCGTCCTACCGGCCCGCCGTGCGAGCGGCCGAGCCGCGCTGCTCGCCCTCGCCGACCGACAGGTCGCGCCGCGCGCCGGAGATCTGCAGGATGTTGTACTCGGGCACGGTCACCGACGTCGGGGTGACGCCGAGCGGGAGCGCGCCCGGGTCGAGGCGCAGTGCGAACGCCCGCAGCAGCGAGTCGCGCACCGCCGCCGGGACGCCGTCGTCGGTCTCGGCCTCGCGGACGTCGCGCGGCACGATCCGCATCGCCCCGGCCGGGTCCACGACCAGTGCGGACAGCACCGCGACGTCGGTGGTGGCGCCGTCCACCGGGAGGGTCGCCACGAATCGGACCGCGTTGCGCGGGTCCAGCCCGCGCAGGGTCGGGTCCGCGCCGGCCAGCACGGTCCGGTCGATCTCGTTGGCGTCGACCTGCAGCATCGCCAGCCGCTCGATGCCGGCGGCGGGTCCGCCGGTCGCGGCGGCCAGCCGCCGGACGTCGGCAGGGCCGATCCGGACCAGGCCCTCCGCGGCGGCCGCCCGGAACCGGGCGGCGGAGCCCCCGATCAGGTCCGCCATCGACGCGCGGACGCCGTGGAGCTGCACCTGCACCTCGGGGGTGCGCAGCGGACCGATCGGCACCCGCTCCATCGACACCTCGACCGAGGAGTACCGCCCGGTCGCGGCCTGGAGCAGGAAGGACGGGCCGCCGACCGACGTCGCGGGGTCCTCGGGCAGGGCGAGCCGGTCGCGCATCTGGCGGGCGATCGCGGACTCGGCCGCCGCGGCGAACCCGAAGTCGGCGAGCACGAGCACGGCGACGACGGCCAGGACGGCGGCGAGCACGCGCCTCACGGGACCTCCCACGATCCGGACGGACTGTGCAACGACGGTAGGGACCGGGCGGAACGGATCCGCCGCCGACCCCTGCCCGCGGCGTCACCCGGCACCCGGGGGCGCCATCCCGCAGCGTGAGCCGCGTCGCGATCGTGCTGACCGACGGATCACGGCCCGGGTACCCTGCCCTCTCCGCGAGAGGAGGAGTCCATGGAACTGCTCCTGCTGACCACGGCTCCGGATGCGACCACCGTGCTGCCCGCCCTGTCCCTGCTGCCGCACGACGTGCGGACCGCCGCCCCCGAGGTCGCCGCCCTGCTCGACGCCGGACCGCACGACGCCGTCCTGGTCGACGCCCGCACCGATCTGGTCGCCTCCCGGAGCCTGTGCCGGTTGCTCGGCAACACCGGCACCGACGTCCCGGTGATCGCCGTCGTCAACGAGGGCGGCCTGGTCGCGGTCTCCGGGGAGTGGGTGGTGGACGAGATCCTGCTGCCCGGCACCGGCCCGGCCGAGGTGGACGCCCGACTGCGGTTGCTGCGGTCCCGGCCGGGCACCGAGGCCGTCTCCGGTGGCGGAGCGCTGGTGCTGGGCGAGCTGGTGATCGACGAGGCCACCTACTCGGCGCGGCTGAAGGGCCGGCTGCTGGAGCTCACCTACAAGGAGTTCGAGCTGCTCAAGTACCTCGCGCAGCACGCGGGACGGGTGTTCACCCGGGCCCAGCTGCTACAGGAGGTCTGGGGGTACGACTTCTTCGGTGGCACCCGCACCGTCGACGTCCACGTCCGGCGGCTGCGCGCCAAGCTCGGCGGCGAGCACGAACAGATGATCGGCACCGTGCGCAACGTCGGCTACAAGTTCGTCCGGCCCTCCCGGGGCGGGCCGGCCGCGCGGCCGGCCCCGGACGCCGACCCGGACGCCGGCCCCGTACCGGAATTCGGTTCCGGCCGGCCGGGGCGCGGGCCGACCGGCGGCCGCCCGCCGGGACAGGGCGGGCGCCTGCCCGGGGCGCTGTCCCGACGCTGACCGGCGGTCGCGGGTAGGGTCCGCCGCCGTGGAGCAGGTGGAGCCGCAGGTGCTGTCCGAACTCGACGCCGACACCGCGGCCGGGGTGCACGAGCTGCTCTCGGCAGCCGCCGCGGCGGACGGCGCCGAGCCGTTCTCCGAGCAGTTCCTGCTCAACCTGCGCGCCCGCGGCCCGCGCGCTGGGGTGACACATCTCGTCGTCGCGGGGGGCGGGCGTGCGGTGGCCGGCTACGCCCAGCTCGACGACGGCTATGCCGAGCTGGCCGTGCACCCGGACGCGCGCCGGGCCGGTCTCGGATCGGCGCTGGTCACCGGGCTGGAGTCGCGCACCGCGAGCCCGCACGTCTGGGCCCACGGCGACCTGCCGGCCGCGGCAGCGCTGGCAGGGAGCCGGGGCTACCGCCGGGACCGGGTGCTCTGGCAGATGCGCAGGCCGGTGGCCGGTCCGAACGCCGCGCCGCTGCCCGAGCTGCAGCTCCCGGACGGGGTGACGCTGCGGGCGTTCGTCCCGGGGCGCGACGACGACGAGTTCCTCCGGGTCAACAACGCCGCGTTCGAATGGCACCCCGAGCAGGGCGGCTGGAGCGGCTCCGAGCTTGCCGCCCGGCAGGCCGAGGAGTGGTTCGACGCGGCCGGATTCCTGCTGGCCACCGACCCGGACGGGCGGCTGCTCGGCTACCACTGGACGAAGGTGCACCCCGCGGCCGAGACGGACACCGGCGAGCCGATGGGTGAGGTCTACGTCCTCGGCGTCGACCCGGCGGCACACGGCCGTGGGCTCGGGAAGGTCCTCACCCTGGCCGGGCTGCACCACCTGCGCGAGCGCGGTCTCGGCACCGTGCTGCTGTACGTCGAGGCGGACAACGGCGCCGCCGTACGGGTCTACGAGCGGCTCGGCTTCACGGTGTATGCGGCGGACGTCAACTACGCCCGCCAGGTGACACCGGGCCCGGGTCGTCGTCACGAAGCGTCCATCGTGTGACATGGATCCACCCGTCCGGGAGTCCTGTTCAACTCGCGTTCACCTTCCGTGGGCACGGCGGCCAACCCGCCTCCCTAGCGTGTGCTTCCGGCGGCCTGCCCTGGTCGCTGAAACCAGTGGTGTGAGCCCGACACGGAGGAACCTGCAGTGAAGACCAAGCGGCGCGCGCCCCGGGCGCGTCTGGCGGCAGTCGGTGTCGCGACGTCCTGCGCGCTGTTCGTCGCCGGTTGTGGCGCGGCGAACGAGGGCGGCGGTAGTGGTGAGCAGCAGGGCGCGGGTGTCTCCGGCACCATCGCCGGTGCGGGCGCCAGCTCGCAGCAGGCCGCGATGCAGGCCTGGATCGCCGGCTTCGGCGACGCCAACCCGGACGCGACCGTCAATTACGACCCGGTCGGTTCCGGCGGCGGCCGCTCCCAGTTCGTCGAGGGCGGTGTCGAGTTCGCCGGTTCGGACGCCTACCTCGAGGACGAGCAGCTCGCGCAGGCCCAGCAGCGCTGCGGCGGCCAGGTCATCGAGGTCCCGAACTACGTCTCGCCGATCGCGATCGTCTACAAGCTGGACGGGGTGCAGAACCTGAACCTGGCACCGGCGACCATCGCCGGCATCTTCAACGGCCAGATCACGACCTGGAACGACCCGAAGATCGCCGCGGACAACCCCGGTGTCGCGCTGCCGGCGTCCCCGATCACGCCGGTGCACCGCTCCGACGAGTCGGGCACCACCGAGAACCTCACCGACTTCCTGAACAAGGCCGCCCCGGACGTCTGGACCCAGGAGGCCGATGGCAACTGGCCGATCCAGGGTGGGGAGGCCGCCCAGGGCACCTCCGGCGTCGTCGGCGCGGTGGGGGCCGGCAACGGGACCATCGGCTACGCCGACGCCTCGCAGGCCGGCGACCTCAGCAAGGCCAACGTGAAGCTGGGCGATCAGAACGTCGCGCCGACCGCCGAGGCCGCCGCGAAGATCCTGGAGGAGTCGAAGCGGGTCGAGGGCCGGGGCGAGTCGTCGTTCGCCTTCGACCTCAACCGGACCGCGTCCGGCGGGGCCTACCCGATCGTGCTGGTCTCCTACCTGATGGCCTGCCCGACCTACCCGGACCAGGAACAGGCCGACGTGACCAAGCAGTTCCTGAACTACGTCGTCAGCGACGCCGGCCAGCAGGCCGCGGCGCAGGCGGCCGGTTCGGCGCCGCTGTCGCAGAGCCTGCGCGACCAGATCACCCCGGCCGTCGACCGCATCTCGGCCGGCGGCTGAGGGCCCGGCGGATCGAGTCCTACGTCATCTAGCCAGGAGCCCCGGGCGGTGTTCATCATGGACTCGCAGCCCGGGGATCCGGGCGCCCTCGAACCCCTGCCCAGCGCACGTCCGCACCTTCAGGGATCACTGTGACCACCACGGAAACCAAGCCTGAGCCCGCCGCGACGAAGCAGGTGACCCAACTCGGGGACCGCATCTTCGCGGGCTCCGCGAAGGGCGCCGGGATCGTCATCCTCGTCGTCCTGGCCGGCGTCGCCGCGTTCCTCCTGATCGAGGCCTTCCCCGCGTTCACCGCGTCCGGGGAGGACCTGCCCGGCGGGATCGTCGTCTACGTCGCGCCGCTGGTCTTCGGCACGCTGCTCAGCGCGGTCATCGCGCTCGTGGTGGCCACCCCGCTGGCGGTCGCGGTGGCCCTGTTCATCAGCCACTACGCGCCGCGCCGGCTGGCCCAGTGGCTCAGCTACATCGTGGATCTGCTCGCCGCGGTCCCCTCGATCGTGTACGGCCTGTGGGGGGCCTGGACGCTCGCTCCGCTCTCGGTCGGCCTCTCGACCTGGCTGGCGGACTACCTGGGCTGGATCCCGCTGTTCGCCGGCCCGCCCTCCACGACCGGCCGCACCATGCTGGTGGTCGGCCTGGTGCTGGCTGTGATGATCCTGCCGATCGTCACCGCGGTCGCCCGCGAAGTCTTCCTGCAGGCACCGGCGCTGCACGAGGAGGCCGCGCTGGCCCTCGGCGCGACCCGCTGGGAGATGATCCGGCTCGCGGTCCTGCCGTTCGGCCGCTCGGGCATCATCTCCGGCGCGATGCTCGGTCTCGGCCGGGCGCTCGGCGAGACGATGGCCGTCGCCATCATCCTCTCCGCCACCGGAGCGGTGACGGTCAACCTGATCAGCTCCGAGAACCCCTCCACGATCGCTGCGAACATCGCGTTGCAGTTCCCGGAGGCCTCCGGGATCACCGTGAACGTGCTGATCGCCTCCGGCCTGGTGCTCTTCGTGATCACCCTGCTGGTGAACATGCTCGCCCGCTACATCGTCGAGCGCCGCCGCGACTTCTCCGGAGCGAACTGAGATGTCCACCGGAACCGACCCCAACCGCACCGGGACCGAGGTGTCCGTGACCGGAACCGGGCTCGAGACACCCGCCAGCACGACCGTCGTGCCCCAGCTCAAGGGCAGCCTGCCCCGCTGGGCGCCACTGGGCCTGCTCGGGGCCGCCGCCGTCGTGATGGCCGGCGTCGTCGCGGCGGTGGGCTTCAGCGTCGGCCTCTGGGTCTTCCTCACCGTCGTCGTGTACGCGGTGGGCACCTACGGCCTCTCGCGGGCCGTCGAGGGCGCCCGCAAGGCGGCCGACCGGCTGGTCACGGTCGTCGTCACCGGCGCGTTCTTGCTCGCCATGGTCCCGCTGATCTCGGTGCTCTACACCGTGATCAGCCAGGGCTGGGCGCGGATGGACCTCCAGTTCTTCACCTACTCGATGCGTGGCGTCGTCGGCGAGGGCGGCGGTGCGCTGCACGCGATCCAGGGCACCCTGATCATCACCGGGCTGGCCGCACTCATGTCGATCCCGGTGGGCGTGCTGACCGCGATCTACCTGGTCGAGTACGGCTCGGGTTCCAAGCTCGCCCGGGCGATCACGTTCTTCGTCGACGTCATGACCGGTATCCCGTCGATCGTCGCCGGCCTGTTCGCCTACGCGCTGTTCACGTTGCTGCTCGGCCCCGGTGTGCGGTTCGGCTTCGTCGGTGCCGTGGCGCTGACCGTGCTGATGATCCCGATCGTGGTGCGCTCCACCGAGGAGATGCTCAAGATCGTCCCGAACGAGTTGCGCGAGGCCTCGTTCGCGCTAGGCGTGCCGAAGTGGCGGACGATCCTCAAGGTCGTCGTGCCGACGACGGCCGGCGGCATCGCCACCGGTATCACGCTGGCGATCGCCCGGGTGATCGGGGAGACCGCCCCGCTGCTGGTCACCGTCGGGCTGGCGACCGGGGTCAACCTGAACCCGTTCGACGACCGGATGGCGACCCTGCCGGTGTTCGCCTACTACTCCTACGCGACACCCGGCGTGCCGCGTGACCCGTTCATCGACCGAGCCTGGGCCGCGGCGCTGGTGCTGATGCTGATCGTGATGATCCTGAACATCGTGGCCCGCCTGATCTCCCGCATTTTCGCCCCGAAGACCCGATAAGGACCCCTGCCATGGGCAAGAGCGTCGAAGCCAAGGACCTGAACATCTACTACGGGTCGTTCCTCGCCGTCGAGGGCGTCGACATGCTGATCAAGCCGAAGACGGTCACCGCCCTGATCGGCCCGTCCGGCTGCGGCAAGTCGACCTTCCTGCGGTCGATCAACCGGATGCACGAGAACATCCCGGGTGCGCGGGTGGAGGGCCGGCTCGAGCTGGACGGCCAGAACCTCTACGGCTCGAACGTCGACCCGGTCGGCGTTCGCCGGCAGATCGGCATGGTCTTCCAGCGGCCGAACCCGTTCCCCACGATGTCGGTCTACGACAACGTGATCGCCGGGATGAAGCTGAACAACCGGAAGGCGTCGAAGGCCGAGTTCGACGACACCGTCGAGCGCTCGCTGCGCGGCGCGAACCTGTGGGCCGAGGTGAAGGACCGGCTGGACAAGCCGGGGTCGAGCCTGTCCGGTGGCCAGCAGCAGCGACTGTGCATCGCCCGGGCGATCGCGGTGCGGCCGGACGTGCTGCTGATGGACGAGCCGTGCTCGGCGCTGGACCCGATCTCCACCCTGGCGATCGAGGACCTGATCAACGAGCTGAAGAACGACTACACGATCGTCATCGTGACCCACAACATGCAGCAGGCGGCGCGGGTCAGCGACTTCACCGGTTTCTTCAACATCGAGGGCACCGGCAAGCCGGGCAAGCTGGTGGAACTCGACGAGACCAAGACGATCTTCTCCCAGCCGCGGCAGAAGGCGACCGAGGACTACGTGTCCGGTCGGTTCGGCTAGCGGGAGATCTCCTCCGGCGTGCTGCCGGTGACGGCGTAGACGATGTGCTTCGCCAGGTGCACGGTGTGGTCGGCGTAGCGCTCGTGGAACCGGGCCAGAAGGGCGGTCTCGACGGCGGCCTGCACCCCGGCCTGCCAATCGGGTGAGAACATCAGCTCGAACACCGACCGGTGCACGGCGTCGACGGCGTCGTCGTCGGTCTCCAGCTCGCAGGCCAGGAGCACGTTGCGGGTGCGCAGCACGGTCACCGCCTTGTCGCCCATCGCGGCCACCCGCCGGCCGTACTCGGCGAACAGCGGGCGGGCGTACTCGGGCAGCGGCGACCCGTCGGTCGACCGCGCGACCGCCTCGGCGATGTGCGCGGCGAGGTCGCCCATCCGCTCCAGCTGCTGCGCGCAGCGCAGCGCGGTGACGACCGAGCGCAGCGGACCCACCACCGGCTGGTGCAGGTTCATCGTCTCGACCGCGAGCAGCTCGATCGCGGCCCGGTGGCCGTCGATGATGGGGTCCCGGGCGACGACCTGTTCGGCGAGCCGGTGCCGGTCGGAGAGTAGCGCGGTGGAGGCGTTGCGGAACGCGGCCGCGACCAGCGGGCCCATCTCGTCGAGCATCGCCTGCAGCTGCGTCAGGTTGTCGTCGAGCGTCTCCCTGCGCATACCGACGACCTTAGGTGCGCGACACCGGGCGGCACGGCCCGGTACCGGTGAATGCTCGGTGAACGGGGGCCGATCCGATCAGGCTGCCTGCCGGACGCCGACCCGCAGGTCGACCTGGAAGCGCTGGGCGGACGCGAGGACCGTGGACCGGACCCCGATCAGCTCGAACCACTCCAGGACCTGCCCGATCCGGCGCACGCCGTCCTGGATCGCGTCCTCGACGCTGTCGTCCGACCTGCCGACCACCTCGGTGACGACACAGCCCGCCTGAGTCATGCTTCCGGAGTGCCCGACGGGTGACGACGCCAAACGCGGTCCCCGTGCCGGTGGTCGACAGGACCGCGCGGATGCGGCGGGCTGCGTCGTTCAGACGGCGAGCGGTCCCGGCATCTGGCCGGTCACGACGTAGACGATCCGGCGGGCGACGGCCACGGCGTGATCGGCGTAACGCTCGTAGAAGCGGGCCAGCAGCGCGACGTCGACGGCCGCGGACACCCCGTGCGTCCAGTTCCGGTCCATGAGCACGGTGAACATGTGCTCGTGCAGGTCGTCCATCGCGTCGTCGTCGGCCTCGAGCTCGGCGGCGGTCTCCAGGTCCCGGGTGCGGATCACCCGGCCGGCCTTCTCGGCGAGCTTGACCCCGACCTGGCCCATCTCCTCGAAGTAGGGCTTGATCTCGTCGGGGACCACGGTCTGCGGGTGCCGGCGGCGGGCCGCCTGGGCGACGTGCAGTGCCAGGTCGCCCATCCGCTCGATGTCCCCGGCGCCGTGGATCGCGGCGACCACGATCCGCAGGTCGGTGGCCACCGGAGCCTGCAACGCGAGCAGGCCGAACGCCCGGTGCTCGGCGGCGGCGCGCACGTCGTCGATCTTGATGTCCTCGGAGATGACCTGCTCGGCGAGCTGGAGGTCGGCCTCGAGCAGGGAGCGGGTGGCGCGCTCCATGGCGAGGGCGACGTCGTCGCACATTCCGGCCAGGCCGGAGGCCAGGTCGTCGAGCTGATCCTGGTACGCGTCCCGCATACCCTCGACCATAGGACGGACCGGCCCGCGGGGCAGCCGCCGTAGGTGAACCCGCCGTGAACGGTGGGCGACGCCACGACGTGCCGGCGGTGCGGGCGAGAAGTGGGTCAGCTGCAGTCGATGTCGGTTCCGGCGTCCGCGGCGGCCGCCGGCGCTGGGGCCCGCAGCTCCGAGCCGACGACGACCTCGAGTTCCCCGCTGCTCGACGGGGCCGGCGCCGGGCGGGCGGCGGGCAGCGCCTCGGTCAGCGCCCCGGCGGCGTCGGTGCGGTCGGGGGAGTAGCGCACCTCGGTGTCGGTGGTGGGCGGCCCGGACGTCACCGTCCCGATCGTGTAGCCGCGCTCCCGCAGCGACGCCGCGATCTCGTCGACCAGACCCGGCCGGCCGGCGGCGTCGACCAGGTCGACGGTGGCATCCGGGGGTGCGGTGGTCGCGGACCGGGCGGCCGGTGCGGTGGCCTCGGCCGGGAGCGGCTCGTGCTCGCGCAGCGCGGAGAAGATGTCCCGGGCGTCGCTGCGCTCCATCTCCAGGTGCCCGCGGGTGTTCGGTGCGTCCGTGACCGGGACCTGCAGGAACGTCGGCGTGCTGCCGTCGCCGGCGGTCCCGGCTCGGCTCAGGCCGCGGGCCAGGGTGAGGATCTGTCCGGCCGAGACCCCGTCCGCGACGACGCTGCCGGACAGCCCGTCGGCGGCACGGCCGGGACGGCTCGGGGTCAGCAGCGACGGCGTCGACAGCGCATCGCCGAGCGCGGCGGCCAGCACCCGCTGCTGGCGCTGCACCCGGGCGGCCGGGGAGCTGTCGGCGGTGGCCGACGCCGCGGCGAACCGCCGCGCGGTGTCGCCGTCGAGGGTGGTGCGGCCCGCGGCGGGGACGACCGGGCCCAGAACCGGGTCGACGACCGGTCGTTCGGTGCACACCTCGACCCCGCCGACCGCGTCGACCAGGCCCGCGGTGCCGGCGAGGTCGTGCGCGACGAAACCGGTGACCCGGATCCCGGTGAGCTGCTGGACGACGCCGACGGTGCAGGCCGGGCCGCCTACGTCGTAGGCGGCGGCGAACGCGGTGCGCGACTCGGCGGGCACGGTCTTGCCGTAGGAGCCGGTCGCCGGGTCCCAGCGGCGGCAAGGCGGGCGGCTGACCTCCAGCGTCGGCGGCAGGGCCAGGGTGACGGCCGGGGCGTCGCCGGCGGGCTGGTGCACGAGCACTGCGGTGTCGGTGCGGGCGGCCTCGGGGACGCCGGGGCCGCGGTCCGCCTGCAGCCCGACGACCAGCACGTTGCGGTCGACGGCCTGGCTCTCGGCGTCCATGACCGCGTCCGAGGCGGTGTCCAGCGCCTGCACGGTGCGGACGCCGTCGTGGACCTGGCTGCGACCGACGAAGCCCCAGGCGGTGGTGAGCAGCACGAGCACGGCCAGCACCACGGCACCGCTCCGGAGCCACCGCGGGCGCCCGTCGGGCGGGGCGTGCCCGGACGCGCCGGTGCTGCCGTCGTCCGTCCCGTCGGAGCCGGTGGGCCCGTCCGTCCCGGCGTCGGCGGCGGGGGGCGGGTCGGCCGGGTGCTGGCTCGCGTGCGAGGGCTCGCCGGTGCCGGACGGTCCGGGCTGCTCGTCGTGGTCGTCGTCGGCGTACCGGCGACGGAGCCGGCGCGGGACGATCGCTCCGAAGACCTCGGTCCGGCGCGCGTCGGTGGCGTGGCGCGCGGCGCGCGGGGTTGGCCCGGACGCTGCGGCGCCGGTCGCAGGCGTCCCGGTCACCGCTGGGTCCGGTGGCGGGCCGGCGGCCGGCGGTCCGGACGCGGGCGGGTTCGCCGGCGGTGGCGGGGCCGACTGTGGCGGGACCGACTGTGGTGGGGCCGGCGGTGGTGGGGCCGGCGGTCGGTCGCGGGCGTCCGAGCGGTGGCCTGCCGGGGCGGCCCCGGTCGACGGGGCCCGATCCGGCGCGGTGGTGCCGGGACGGCCGGCGGCGGGTCCGGGCGGGCCCGGCGGGCGCGGGCCGTGACTCCGGGACTGCGGATCCGGCGGCGTCGCGGGAGGGCCGGCCGGTCGCGGGTGCCGGCCGGACGTGCCGGCGTCCGGGGGCCCGGTGGGTGGAGGCACGGCGGCCGGGGTGCCCGGCGCCCCGGGCGTCGATCCCGGTCCGGTGGGCGGTGGGCCGCCGGGGTGCCGCGGCACCGGGCCGCCCCGGACCCGGCGGGTGCCCGGAGGCAGCGGGGCGGGCCCCGCGGCGGCGTCGCGACGGGAGCGCCGGTCGGTCGGGGGCGGGGACGGGGCGTCGGGTGCGTCCGGCGTGTCCGGACCGGCGGGCGTCTCCCCGGAATCTCGGTGCGAGTCGGGCCGGCCGTCCGTGCGGCGGGTACGGCGTGACCGGCGCGCGTTGTCGTCGTCGCCGTCCTGCACCTGGCCTCCTCGTCGCACGCCCGCCGTGGGCGCACGGTGACCTGCGCGCGTCCGGGGGGGAGCACGCATGCCCGGGACGGGACCGCGAGCGGCCCGTTCCGCCCGAATTCTACGGAGTGTGCCCCGGTGGCGGCGTGTCGGGGCGGTACCCGGCGGCGTCCGGCTGGGGGATCGACCGTCGTCCGGCTGCCGCGCCGGCCAGCACGACGCGACCCTCGCCGGAACGGTAGGCGACGGCGTTCCGACCGGCCTGTTTGGCGGTGTAGAGCAGCAGGTCGGACTCGGCGACCAGGGCCTCGACGGCGCCGGCGGCCGGCCCGGTGTGGGCGATCCCGATGCTGATCGTCATCCGCAGCTCGGGGTGCAGCGTGGACCAGTCGTGCGCGGCGACCCGCTCCCGCACCACCTCACAGGCCGCCACGCCGTCGTCCGGGGACAGACCGGGCAGGACCAGGGCGAACTCCTCGCCGCCGTAGCGGGCGCAGAACGCGCCGCGGGGCAGCGCCCGGCCGAGCTCGTGCACCATCCGCTGCAGTACACGGTCGCCGAACGGGTGCCCGTGGGTGTCGTTGACCTGCTTGAAGTGGTCGATGTCGGCGAGGCCGAGGCAGACCCGCTGGCCGTCGGCGGCGAGCAGGTCGGCCAGCCGCTCGTCGAGGTAGCGGCGGTTGTAGGTCGCGGTGAGGCTGTCCCGCCGGCTCTGTTCGCGCGCCTCGGCGTGCTCGCGGCGGAGCCGGTCCAGCTCGTCCTCGAACGGCGGTGGCACGGCCGGCCCGGTCCCGCCCGGACCGCCGTGCAGCAGCCGGACGGCCTCCCGCAGGTGCAGGTAGGCCTGCTCGTAGCGGTGGTGTTCGGCCAGCCGCTCGGCGGCCGCGGTGTGCAGGGCCGCCCGCGCGGCCGGTGAGGTCGGCGCCATGTCCGGTGTGCCGGGGCCCGTGCCGGCGGGTTCCGGAGTGGCGGGTTCCGGGGCGGCAGGCTCGGGTGCCGGCGCGGTCCGCCGCCCCGGGCGCGCCGGGCTGCGCATCGTCCAGGCCGTGTCGGTCACCGTCCACCTCCCGTCTCGCCGCTCGTTTCGGAAGTCATCGGTGGATCCCGCCCGCGGCTTGAGACGCCTGTGGCTTCCGGCACCCGTTCCGGTGCCCGAATGCACCTGGCCGGGTGCCCGGGCCTGGACGGTCAGCCCCCGGAGTGCTCGACGTCCGCCCCGAACGGGACCGACGGGTCGTCCGGGTCGTCCAGCCAGTGCTCGGGGAGCACGACGCGTCCGGGCGAGCCCTGCCGCCCGCGCGGACCGTCGGCCTCGGCCGGGAACGGCTCGTGCGGGTCCAGCTGGGCCAGCAGCTCGTCGAGGTGATCGATCGAGGTGACCATGCCGAGGCTGCGCCGCAGCTCCGGGCCGACCGGGAACCCCTTGAGGTACCAGGCGATGTGCTTGCGGACGTCGCGGATGCCCTTGTGGTCGCCCATGTGCTCGCAGAGCAGCACCGCGTGCCGGCGCAGCGTCGCGGCCACCTGCCCGAGGTTCGGCGGGGTCGGCAGCTCGCGACCGGTGAATGCGGCCTCCAGGTCGCCGAACAGCCACGGCCGGCCCAGGCAGCCCCGGCCGACCACGACGCCGTCGCACCCGGTCCGCGCGACCATGTCCAGCGCGTCCTGGGCGCAGAAGATGTCGCCGTTGCCCAGCACCGGGACGTGCGCCGGGACGGCCTCGCGCAGCCGGGCGACCGCGTCCCAGTCCGCGGCACCGGAGTAGCGCTGCGCGGCGGTCCTGGCGTGCAGCGCGACGGCGACGGCGCCGGAGTCGACGGCGATCCGGGCGGCCTCGAGGTAGGTGTGGTGGTCGTCGTCGATGCCGATCCGCATCTTGACGGTGACCGGCCGGTCCCCGGCGCCTTCGACGGTCCCGCGCACGATCCGCTCGAACAGCTTCCGCTTGAACGGCAGCGCGGCCCCGCCGCCGCGGCGGGTGACCTTGGGAACCGGGCAGCCGAAGTTCATGTCGATGTGGTCGGCCAGGTCACGTTCGACGATCATCTGCGCGGCGGTCCGCATGGACGCCGGGTCGACACCGTAGAGCTGCATCGACCGCGGGCGCTCGTCGTCGTCGAAGGCGATCATCCGGAACGTCAGCGGGTTCTTCTCGACCAGCCCGCGGGCCGTGATCATCTCGCAGACGTAGTAGCCGGCGCCCTGCTCGCGGCAGAGTCGGCGGAAGCCGGGGTTGGTGATGCCGGCCATCGGCGCGAGCACCACCGGGGTGTCCACCTCGTAACGGCCGATGCGTAGCGGTGGCAGGACGCGGGTGCGGCGGGCGGGGGTGTCCGTCCGCTCGTCGCGGACCGTCGCGCCCCCGGCAGGGATGATGGACTGCACGGTCACCGGGTCATTGTCCCAGTGACCGCGGCAGCGGCGCGCCCCGCCCGCCGCCCGCGTGGTCGTCAGAAGTCGACGGTGACGCACGCCGGTCGGCCACCGGCGGTGCCCGCGTGCCCGGCGTGGGTGGCGGTGGGCTTCTCGTGCAGCACGACCGAGGCCGCCCGGCGGTCGTCGGGGTAGGTCCACGGGACGGTGCTGGTGACCTCCGCGGCGCCGGCAGCGTCGGTCGTGAGGTCGAGCCAGATCTCGTTCTGCGGGTTGGCGAAGGCCGGGTCGACGCTCGGCGTGACCGGGTCCTGGGAGTACTGGAAGTGCGGCCCGGCGGCGTCGCCGCCGGTCGGGGCGCAGGGCTTGGTGTGGGCGTGCGCGCCGTAGGCCCGGTTCGGGACCAGGCCGCCGACCCGCAGCGTCGTGGTGGTGGAGCCGTCGGCGGCGGTGCTGGAGACCTCGACCGTCGCGCCCGCCGGGACGAGCTCCGGGTCGTAGGTGAAGGCGGGGCCCTCGCCGCCCTCTGCGTAGGTGGCCGAGACCTGGACGGTGTCCTGCTGCGACGAGGTTCCTCCGGCCTCCTGGGCCGGGGACCCGCCGCAGGCGGACAGGACGAGCGCGGCGGCGCCGAGCAGCCCCATCCGCGCGGAGATGCGGATGTTCATGGGCCGAGTCTCGACGAACAGGACTATTCGGATGCTTCGCGGCGCGCGGGCGCGGTGTGCATTCACTGTTTCGGGTGTCCGCTACCGTGGTCGGCGTGGTGGCCGAGGTAGCCGACGACGTGATCGCCGAGCCCGTGCCGTGCGTCCGGTGTTCCTCGGGGGCACTGCTGACGATCGTCGGACGGTGCGCGGACTGCATCGCCGACATGGGGCTGAACCATCCCGGAGAGCGGGAGGCGTGGCGCGCCGAGGTCACCGCCGCCATCGAGGGCCGTTCCGGCTGATTCCGGCTCCGTCGCGCGGCGGTGTCGCGGTGACGAGATCTCCGGTCGCGGGCTGTAGGCTGGGCGCGGTTCGCCACGACCGTCCGGGGGGATCTGTGTTGACCGGTGGTGGGCCGCCCGTGACGACGTCAGGGTAGGTCAGGGGCCTCTAGCTCAATCGGCAGAGCAGCGGACTTTTAATCCGCGGGTTGTGGGTTCGATTCCCACGGGGCCCACGTAATCACCAGGTCATAGCCTTGTGGATCGTGGTGGACCAAGATCCAGGGACACTTTTGGGTCACTTTTCGTCGGGCTGGTCGAACAACCCCTCCAACACCTCGGCCGTCTGCCGGTCGGTGAGCCGGCGCCCGAGGTAGCGGTCCTGCGTCATGCTGATCTTTGCGTGACCGAGCTGGTCACTGATCTTCCGCGCCGTGACGTTCGAGTCGTCGAGGTAGCTCGCGACGGTCTTGCGGAGCGTGTGGCTGACGAGGCCGTCGAGTTCGGCGCCATCGCGGACCTGGCGCCAGATGCGGCGGACGTTCGACGGGTCCCGCCAGCCACCCAAGGAGTCCGGGAAGACCGCCTCCACGCCCGGGCCGATGGCCAGACGCCGGCGCTTCAACATCGTGATAGCCCAGGACGGCAACGGGACCGCGCGCTCGCCCTTCCGCCCGGACTTCGTGGAGGGCAGCCGCAGCAGGCCGACCCCGATTCGGCGGATGAGCCGCCAGCGTACGTCGACGACGGCGGTGTCGAGGTCGACCTCGGACCAGCCGATCGCCAGGCACTCTCCGATCCGGCATCCGGTCGCGAGCATCATCCGCGTGAGATCAGGTAGATCCCAGTCACGGGCCTTCTGGCTCGACTCGATGGCATCCAGCCACAGTTGGCGTTCCTCGGCCGTCAGCGAGCGTGGTGGACTGGCCGGCTCGGAGTCGATCCGCGCGACCTCGCGCACCGGGTTGTGGGTGATCGCGCCGTGCCGGGCGGCGAAGCGCATCACCCCGGAGATCACGATCTTCGCCGTGCGGGCGCCGGCGACCGAGCGCTGCTTGACCGTGCCGAGCGCGCGGTCGACGATCGGGGTCGTGATCTCCCGAATACGCAGCTCGCCGACAGCCGGGGCGACGTGGCGTCGGTAGATCGACGCGTAGGAGTCGAGGGTGCCGGGGCTACGGCGGCCGGCGTCGACGGCCTGTTCGACCTCTGCGAGCCACAACGCGGCGACGGCGGAGAACCGGGACTGCGGGGTGACCTCGGTGTCCTTGACCGGGGCTTGGCGCTCTGCGAGCGCCTCACGGAGCGAGCGGATGGCACCGGCCTTCGTACTGCCTCGACGCTTCACGAAGCGGACCACGCCGTCGAAGTCGCGGTACTTGGTGCGGGCTATCCAGCCGGTGTCGTCCTGCCAGGCGGTGATCTTCCCGTAGCTGCCCAACGGCAGCGGTGGGCGCGCCATCAGGCCACCCCGTCGTCCAGGGCGTCGAGCCACTTCGCGACGTCCGTGGGGCGGTAGCGCAGGTGCTTGCCTACCCGGCGGCACGGCGGCCCGTAGCCGGTCTGACGCCACGAGTAGAGCGTTTGCACGGGCACCCGCAGATACTCGGCGACGTCCTGCACCGTCCACAGCGGCGCGATGAGCTGGATCTCGTCCATGTCGGGTCTCCTGTCAGGCCGCGTGATCATCGGTTGCCGAACGGTCATCGGGTGGTGCGTCGTTGGTGGCCAGGACGGCGGCGTCGTAGTCGGCGCGCCATCGTGAGCGTTGGTTGATCGCGTGCAGGAGTAGCACGGTGCGGGGTGGGACGTCGGTGTCTCCGGGGCCGGTGGTTTCCCAGGTGAACGGGCCGTCGTCGACGGCGTAGGCGGGTTTGACCCCGGCGCGGTTGAGCAGTTGCCGAACGAACGCGGTCCGCTCGGCCCGGTGGTCGGACAGGCTCTTGTTGGACCACTTTCGGGAGACGAGGACGCGGCGTCCGGCGATGCCGAGGTGTTCGGGCTTGTGGGCTTTGCCCTTGCAGTGCCCGGGCACGCCGCCGGGGCGGGCGCTCTTGGGTTCGATGCCGTAGAGCAGCCAGATTGGGCAGCGCGGCGAGCACGGCGTGACGGCCAGTTCAGCGGCGAGGCGTCGTGCGTGCTCGCGTTGCCGGGTGGTGGCGGTCTCGTCGAGGCCGGCGGCTTGACCGACGGACTTGGTGAGGTATTTCGTCAAGTAGCCGATATGGCGTCCGGCTTCCTCGGTGCCGCCGAGGATGCCCTTGACGTGTACCTGTGGCCCGAACACCACCGTGTGCGCGGGCGTGGTGAGGGTGTCGGGGTCGGTGGCTTCGTCCCAGGTCGGTAGCGGTGTGCGGGTATCGGGGTCGACAAAGGCCTTGTGGTGGTTGTCCCAGCGCGGCAGTTTGTCGCCGCTGTAGACGATCTCGTCGTGGGGTGGCCACCACACCTGGTGATACGTCGCGGCGGTGATCGCTCGGAGCTCGGTGCGCGGGATGGTGCCGCGGATGGCGGCGTGGAAGTGCGGTGCCCCGCGCTTCTGCGGTTCGACCGTGCCGAAGTACTGGACGTCCCAGCCGACGCAACGTCGGGCGTTTTGCCAGAACCGGTCGAGCAGCTTCGGGAAGTGGATCGCGTCCCGGGCTGCGCGGCGGTAGTCGTAGCTGTCCGGGTCGAGGGCGGCGCCGTGCTTGTCGACCCGTCCGTAGGTGTCGAGGGTGAGCGTCAGGAACGTCGAGGGTCGGTACTTGCCGCCGAACACGCGACCGATGGTGCGGTCCTCCACCGGCCGACGCGGGAGGTTCGGCGCGTCCTGCCGACGTCGGGTGGACCGTCGGACAGTCTGCGGCCCGGGGTCCAGCGGCGCGAGTCGACCCCGGACACCGAGCGCACGTAGCTCCTGGTCGATCTCTGTGACGGTCTCCCGGATCTCGTCGCAGGCTTCCTCATCGCCGGCGGTGCGGGCATCGGTGTAGGCGGCGTGCAGGTCCGCCCGGGTTGCCATGAGGTCCTTCTGGGCGCCGGTCGGGTCGGCAGGCTTGGCGACGGGTTCGTCGGCGAGGTGCCAGCCCTCCCGGCACTGCACCATCCGCAGCCGTCGGGCTTTGTCCGCGCATGGGCGGCACTGGTCGTCCCGGGTGGAGCCGCAGGGCACGGGGACGACGTCGACCCGGCCGCTGCTCTGGTCGACCCGGCGCATCGCCAGCGGGCGGACGCAGACGCCGTGATCCTCGGCGAGCTGCGTGGCGACCTCATTGGACAGCGCCAGCATGGCTTTCTGGGCGCGGGTGAGCTGGTCTTGGTCAATCGGCTCCGGCGTGGTCTCCGGGCCGTTCGTGGGGCCGGTCATGCGGCACCTCTGGCGGTGTGCTGGTCGGTGTCGGGTCGGAACGCCAGCACCGGCGCCGATGGTCGGGCCGGGTCGGGTGTGGTGGTGACGAACTGCTCCAGGGCTTTGATGGCCTCGTCGGGGACCCAGGCGGCGCGGATGCGGAGGGGTTCGCGGATGCCCTCGCCGAACAGGTAGCCGACGCCGGCCTCTGTCTCGCCGATCCGGTTCGCCCACGCACCCCGCTCGTAGGCCTGATCACCCAGGACCATGCCGACGTGGCTCTTGGAGGCGACCCGCAGGCAGATCCGGCGCGGGAACAACTCCCGGACCGGGACGGTGTCCTTGGTCGGTTCCTGCACGTAGCCGCGGACCGCGTAGCCCAGCGCGCGGCCTTGCGTGGTCAGCAGCGCGATGCGTTCGGTGATGGCCTCGCGGGTCTTGCGGTCGCCGACGTAGCGGATCAGGGCGCCGATCTCGTCGAACTCGACGATCTCCAACGGAGTCTCGCGGGTGATGGGGACGAGGCGTGTGTGCCCGGCGTGTTCGCGCTTGCGGGCCTCCATCCCGTCCACGAGCTCATCCAGGAGTTCGAGGGCGTCTTTGGAGGTGACGGCGTAGCGGTGGAACAGCCGTCGCCCGTAGGCCAGTTCCATGCCCTTCGGGTCGATCCCGTTCACGCGCACGAGGCCGTCCCGAATCGCCGGTGCGATCGCCAGAAGCGGCGCCCACATCAGCGAGCCCTTCCCGGCCCCGGTCGCGCCGCCGACGAGGGTGTGGCTGCCTCGGAGGGACTGGCGCCACTCGGTGCCGTACTCAGTGGCCCCGGACGCGACCCGGTCGAGATCGATTGCGTCGCCTTTGGTGCCGGCCATTGCAGCCAGGTCCGGAGCCGCAACCACACCGGAAAGCAGGTTGCGGCGCTGGAAGTCGATCGACACTTCGTTGGGTGCCAGTTCGCGGACCTGGCAGCGGTTCACCCCGCGGGCAACGGCCAGGGTGCGGGCGGCGGCGTCGAAGTCCTCCGGAGTCTGTCCCGGCACGAGCCGGACTCGGACCTCGTCCCAGGACGGGCCGGAGCGGACCCCGAGGATGCGCGGGAGTTGATCTCGGCGCGGTCGGGCCCGTGGTGCGGTGGCGGTGCGGCGTAGCGGGTTGACCTGGATGACCGTGGCCCCGGCGCGGTCGGGGACGGTGAGCTGACACGAGCGCAGCCAGCGCGGCATCCGCAAGGCGTAGACGGTCCAGCGCTGCCACCACGACCGCAGGTGCCGGCCAGCGTGGATGTCGAAGGAGGGCAGCGACAGCAGCCGCCACACCCTTAGCACTGCGGCCATGACCGCGACCGTGACGAGCAGGGAGGGCCAGCCCCAGAACCAGCACCAGGCCGACACCCCGGCTGCGGCGAGCGTCGTTCGCCAGTGTCGGATCATCCAGCCGGCGGCGATGTAGGCGCCCTTGATCAGGAACCAGACGGCGACGAACACCACCGCGACGGTGGCGAGAGCTTCCAGGACGCGGGCGAGGTAGTTGCCGACCTGGTGCAGCACGTAGAGCGCGACCGCGGCGCCGCCAGCGAGGAGGACGAGGGTTCCGGTGGTCATCGACGGCTTCCCTTCCGACGTGAGGTGCGGACGGTGGTGAGGGGGACCAGGGCGAGCTGGTCGAGGTGATCAGCGCAGCGGCGCCGCCGCGGGTCCGGCCGCTCATGCAGCGGGGCCCGGCAGACCTCGCAACGGGCTGGCCGCTCGGGCTTGGCGGTCATGCGACGTCACCCCCGACCAGCGGGGCAGTGATCGTGAGGCATGCGCGGTGCAGGACCCGGCGCTCGCCGGGGGTGGTGCCGCCGACGACACCGAACCGGCGGGACGGTTCCTCGACTGCGAGGACGTCGGCCAGGCACTCGGCCCGGACCGGGCAACCCCGGCACACCCGACGCGGGATCTCCACCGAGCTGGCGCGGTTGTCGACCGGGAAGAACAGCTCGGTGTCCAGCCCAAGACATGCGGCGTTGTCGCGCCACCGGTGACCGGCGGCCGTAGTGGTGGGGACGAGGCGCAGCAGCGGCAGCCGGGCCGCCCGCGCGTTCACCGGATACTCCCGGTGGCGAGGCCCGGTGCCGGAGGTTCGGTGAGGTCCAGTTCGTGCCAGTTCGACATGGCCCCGGCCACGTCCGAGGTGGGCCGCCGCTCGATCAGCGCCTGCCAGTCGGCGGCGGTGTCGGCCCAGAACCGGGACTCCCGCTCGGCCGAGCACACGGCCGCGATGACGGCCTGGACGTAGACCAGCGGAATGTGGTGCTGGCGGACGGTGTCGCGTTCGAGGACGGCGAACCAGCGGGCCCGGCGGGCGTGCAGCCCGGCCAGTCGGCGGGCCCGGGCGGCATGGGCGTGCAGGTCCCCGGCCGGGGCGGGCGCGGTGTCTGCGATGGCGTCGGTGACCCGGCGCAGGCCGGCCTCGACGAGGTGACTGACCGGGACGACCATCCCGGTGCCTGCGGGGGTGGGTGGTGCAGAGGGCGTGTTCATCTAGGGTCGGTGTCCTTCCGAACTCATGGCCTGGCTATGGCGAGGGGTGAGGGAGATCCGGAGGGAAGCCCGTTGCCGCGGGCTTCCCTCCACCTACACGTGGCGGCCGGAAAACGTGCTGGTCAGGCCGCCTCCTGGTTCTTCTGGTTCGACGCCGGCCGCTGGTTGCCCGGGGCGCGCATCGCCGTGGCGCGGAAGCTGTACGCGACCCGGGGGCGGCTGCCGCTCTCCTGCACGTACGGGGTCACGGTCAGCCCGTCGAACTCCACCGGGCGAAACGGCAACCCGGCCGCAGCCTCCGGCGGGACCGGCTGGTGAGTGGCGGCGATCTTCACCGTCACCGTCTTGTCCGCGCGCCGTGCCTCCGGATCGGCGTCGAGCACCGACACCGACCACACCGGAAGCCCGGACTCCTTGTCGTTCTGTTGCACCGGCCGTCCCGGAGCGGACTTGTCGAAGTCCCGCACCGGCTCGACCTCCGACACGACGAACGCGCCGTGCGGGAACACGTCGCCCATCGCGACGGGGAACTTGTTCTTGATCGCCATGACTGCACCTCCGCTGTGTTGTCACGGACTGGATGTGTCCGTCCGTGGACACGAAGATACCCACACTAATAGTGTGGGTCAACACTAAAAGTGTGGGTATCTACTGAGGGTGCAGGTGGCTTCAGCCGCCTCGAGTGAGTTCGGCCAGGGCGCGGACGTCGTCGTCGTAGGCGCGTTCGTGCAGCAGGTCGCTGATCAGCTCTCGGGCTCGGTTGTGGTTGGCGATCTGTTCGGGTGCGATCTCGGCGGCTGTGGTGAGTGTGGCGACGACCTCGGTGGTCCGGCGGAGCTGCTGGTTTGCGGCCGCGACGTCGATGAGCAGCCGGGCACGCCGCTCGGCGGACAGGGTGGACTGGTCGGCGTGCTCGGCGACCCGCAGTGCGCGTCCGGCGTCGCCCAGTGCCACGGCCACGGCGACCTCGTGGAGGTTGACGTTCGCGGGGCCGAACTCAGTGTCGTAGTCGTTGCGGCCCTCGCCGATGCGCTCGGCGGCACTGCGCGCGGTGTTGAGGTGCCGGTACGCATCCTCGGCCTCGCCACTGCGCGCGGCGGCCACAGCGAGTTGGAGATGTAGCGCACCGAAGATCGCCACCGCCGGTGGCGCGGCATCGTCGGTGACTGCCAGTGTCTCGATCGCCTCGGCCGCTGTGCCGGCGACCTGGAGCGCCAGGTCGTAGCGGCGGGCGGCCTGGAACGCGATCGCTAGCCGGAACGCCGCCTCGGCCATCATCAGAGGCTCGTCCAGCTCCTCCGCCGCTGCTGACGCGCGATCGATCGCCACCCAGGCGGCCCCGTTGTCGCCGAGCTTGGACAAAGCGCCAGCGGCGGCCAGGTAGATCCGCGACTTCGCGGTCAGCGCTCGCACGCGATCAGGCTCGGGGGTCTGACGGACCAGGGGCTCGATGTCGGCCACCAGCTCGACCAGCAGCTCCGCGGTCTCCTCGTACCGGGACGCGTGCGTGAGCTCCCACGCCCGATCGGTCCGCTCTTCCACATCGGTGAGATCCGCCGGCTCCGGCATCTCGACCACGGCCCGCAGCGCACTATTCGAGGCCAGCGTCAGCGCCAATGTGCTCGCGGGCGCCGGCTTGTCTGATCGCGTAGCGATCAACGACTGAGCAGGTGCCAACTCGGTCACCGGCACGTCGAGCGCGTCAGCGAGCTTCTCCAGTACCGACATGCGATCCAGGCGGCGGACTCCTCGTTCCACCTGGCTCAGCCAGGTCTCGGAACGGCTGATCTTGCGCGCCAACTCCGACTGCGAATAGCCAAGACGTTTCCGTAGAAACGCCACTCGCCTACCGAAGTCCTTCTGCTCGTCGTTGCTCACTGCGGTAGATTCTTTCCGCTTGTGGGCTGCAAGAACTCCACTCGCGTGTTCGCGATGTACTGCTCCCGCTCCGCGAGGAATGCCTTCACGTGGGGAGTCTCCTCGTGCGTCTCGAACGCGGCACGATCGGCGTAGACCTCGTAAAACACCCGAGACAGCGGTGCGCCCTCCACCTCGTTCACGGTGTACAGGAGCGTACCGGGCTCCCGTTCGCGAATACCGTCGCCGGTGCGCGCCACCAGCGCGTCAAACTTCCGAGCCGCGTTCTCGTCGACGAGGTCGAATCGGACGATCAGTCCATACATTGCGACACCTCCCATTCTCACTTGACTGTCACACCAAGAGTACTACCTAGAACTAAAAGTGCGACTTGCGGGAGGGAGGTAGGCGCCCGACGGCGCGGGCGGAGCTTGGCGCAGCCGCCGCTCCCCACCACGTGTCGGCGGTGCCCCATTGAACTTCCGCCAACGGCTGCTGCCCAAGTCGTTCTACCTTGCGTCACGCCTGCAGCAGTTCCGCTGTGCGGCCGAGGCGGGCTGCCCATGCGGCGTCGCCGTCAGCGCCGTTGAGAGCTTCGCCACGTGCTCGCTGGCGTACCCATGCCGCCGCGCGTCCGGGATCGAGGTTGGCTGCTGCGGCGTAGCGCTCGACCCAGGACCACGCCGTTCGCGAGTCGGGGGCTACCGGGGCGAGGGGGTCGATGAGGGCCCACACGTCGGCGTGCCGATCGCCGCGAACGGCGTGCGGGTCGATGACGCGCCAACCGGCTCCGTGGCGAAGCGCGTTGGCGCCGTGCAGGTCGGCATGGAGCAGGACATCGTCGTCAGCCGGATCAAGCAATGGCGCGTCGCCGAGGACCCGCCGCCACGCTCGGGCGTAGTCACCGCCGATGTGGGGGATCGACGCCGGCACGGGGCCCGAGGCGCTGTGCAGTCGTCCGACGAGGGTGCCGAGCACGTCGAGTCGGTCCTCCCACGACACGTCGGTCGCGTCGAGCGCGGTGCCGGGAGCAAGTCGTTCCAGCAGGAGCGTGAATCCATTGTCGCGTTGGTCCCGCAACTCCGCTGCCGCGCCAGTGTGCGCCCAGGCCATCAACGCCGTTCCTTCGGCGGCGAGCTGCTGATCGTCGGCGTGCCCGCGCGGATGGACCTTCAGTACGACGTCGTCGGTGGCAAGGACAAGCGCCACGTTGCCGCCGGCCAGGGGCCTGATTCGACGCAAGGTCCACGCCTCGACGGCTGCAGCCGCTCGCGCGTCCACATCGCGCGCCATCCGTTCGATGTCCGCGTCGGGCCAGTACTGCGCCCACTGCCATTTCAGTTCGTCCACGACGGCATGATCCGGCATCTCGTGGCTGCGGGGCTCCGAGTTCTTGGACAGCTGGCAACCGGCGCCGAGGCGACCGGTCGGACGACCCGGCGGTGCACCCGGCATCGATGCCGAGCATCTGCCCTTCGGCTTTGATGATCGGCTGGAACTCGCTGTCGGCCGACGTCCCCACTTCGCGATCGTGACGAACTGTCCCGTGGCTGTCCCGTGCGCCTGCTGCCGAATCTGCCTCTTTGGGATCAAGGCGCCGCCTCCGGCGGCGCGGGGCCGGCCACGCCGGCCCCGCCGCTTCGCTCACTACACCTCCGGCCCGTTCGCGGCGTCGGGGCCGGCTACCCGGCCCCACGACCGGGACGACGATCAGATTCACTAGCCGGGTCGGCCGCACATCGAACAAGATGAACCCGTGACTCCGCCCGGACTCGAGCTATGGCAGCCAGCGGTCGACTCGGCGGAGGACCATCCCAAGCGTGCCGCGCTCGTGCCAACCGCGGGCAATCACGGCGTTCCGCACGATGTCGAGGCCGCTGCTCAGACGGCCGGCGATTGACGGGTGCTGCTCGTGGCGGCGGGTTGCGGCCCGGCGCTTGACCCAGACCGCGCAGTCCAGGCAGCTCCCGACCTCTGGGTGCTCGCCGAGGCGGACCAGCTGGGTGTCCGCATAGTCACCTCCACAGCACCAGCATGCGGTCGATGATGGGCCCTCTGGTCGAGATGCCGCCGTCATCGATGCCTCTCCGGACGCTCGGCTGTGGACTACGTTAGGTCGTCCGGATGGACGGTACCGAGGAAACGGCCGTCCGGGTCGGTCACGATCGCGTAGGTCAGGTCACGATTGACGAGCCGCGAGCGGACCGCTTCCAGCGGTTCATGCGGGCGCAGCGTGGATGGTCCAGCTTCCATCACCTCGGCCGCTGTGCCGGCGTTCATCTGATCGAGATGAATGCTGCGGAGTCGACCGAGCAGGATGCGATCAGCCGTAGTGACCAGCGCAAAGGTGTGGGGCGACGCCGCGACGCGGGCGCGCAGGTCCGCGATCGGCTCGTCGGGCCTGGTGGTGACGACGTCGTGGCGCAGGTGTTGGCCGATGACCGGGGCGTCGGCGCCGGTGCCCTCAACGGGCAGGTTGCGGGCGAGCCAGTCGACCTTCCCCGGCAGGTAGTCGTGGACCTGGGTGAATCCGAGCGCTTCGAGCCGGCACGCGGCCCGTGGACTCATGTCTCAAAGGCCGTCCCAGCAGTAGACGACGACGGGGCGGGCGCGGTTGAGGTCCGCGGTGGTGGCGGCGTCGAGCGACTTCAGCGGGATGCTGACCGCGCCGGGCAGGTGCATCTCGGCGTACTCCTCGGCCGGGAGCACCTCGACCAGCTGTGCCCCCTGGTCAAGCAGGCGGCGCAGTCCCGGGTAGCCGATCGTGGTCATCGTGTACCCGGGTCTACCCGGAGCAACGCCAGCACCCACTCGTCGGACGGCATGCCGCTGACCCCGCTCGGGCCGACGTACAGTCGGCAGCTCAGGCCGTAGTCCCGCCGAGCCTCCGCGCCCGGCTCTACGTCGCGGCCGTCGACACGGACCGTGGGCGAGCCGAGAAACTGCTCGCGGTGCGCATCTTCGCCGTCGGCGATCATCCGCACCCGGACCGGGTCGGTAACGCCGGACTCGGCTACCAGCCGCCTCAGCCGCGGCAGATACTCCTCGGCGTGCGGGCAACCGTCGGTGTGCAGCATCTCCACGATCACGTGCGTATCTCCATCCCTGCGGATAGCGCGTCCGGACCAGGCGTCGCGGCCAGCAGCGTCCCGAACGACCAATCTGCGATCTGGACGGCCCGTGCCTGGTCGAGCACGAGCCCGGTCAGCTCGACGCGCCCCAGCCGATACTCCTCAGCACGACGCCGGTCGCCATGGAACGTGAGCAGCGGGCACAGGCAGTCCGCGGCCGGACCGCATCCGCGGCTCTGCGCCAGCAGGACCACCGTCTCCTCCGGCAACCAGCGCCACGTCCCGTCTCGGCGCTCGACTCGGATCGGCCGCCCATCAGCCGGATCCGCCGACTCGATGACGCCATCCCGGCCGGTCATCAGCGGGATGCCCAGCGCGTCGATCGCGCACATCGCATGCACTGGCGTCGCGCCGTCCAGGTGCACCACGTGTCCGGTCGGCGACCCGGAGAACGGGTAGGCCACGGTGACTCGTCCGTCGTCGAGGTGCACCAGGTCCACCTCGTCCAGCTGCCGGAACGCTTCGGCCACGTCAACGCCCACGGGCAGCGTGACGTCTTCGCGGCGCGGTGCCTGCCCGGTCTCCATGAACGCGCGCAGCACCGCGCGGTGTACCTGCCCGGCCGTCGCCGTCAGGCCCGCCTGCCGGGCGACAACCCCGCTCTGCTCCGGGTCGCACAGCGACTCGATCCGCAGCGGTCCATCGGTACTCACTGGCCCTCCCCATCGCTGCTGATCTCGACCAGGATCGGGCATTCCCGCCGATCCCGCGGCTGTTCACAGGTCTGCACGAGCCGGGCCAGCCCCGACCGCATCGCCTGCAGGTCCGCGATCCGGGCATCCAGGTCCGCGATCTTCGCGGTCGCCAGCTCGCGGGTGCCGTCGCAGCTCACCGGACCGCCATCGGCCAGATGCAGCAGCGACTCGACGTCGTCGAGCGTGAAGCCGAGGTCCTGAGCCCGCTTGACGAACCGCACGAGCCGCACCGCCTGCGGGCCGTACGCCCGATAGCCCGAAGCCGACCGCTCCGGCTCCGGCAGCAACCCCCGGCGCTCGTAGTACCGCAGTGTCTGCGGGTTCACCCGAGCCTGCGCGGCCACCTCACTCGTCCGCATGCGTCGAGCATGCACCCTGTACCGGGGTACCAGGTCAAGCCTTGCGGCCCCGCCACAACCGTGCAGACGACCGTCGTTCATTACCTGTTCCATCGCCGATCCGGCCCGGCTAGACCGCTCCCCGCAAGATCCACTGCCTCCGGCGGCCGGGCGCTGCCCGAACCCGGCACCGCTTCGGAGATCGGGGGAGTACAGGCTGGTGATCTCCTCACGGCGCGCCGAGACGGCAGCCAGACCGGGGAGTGGGGCACAAGGCGGGACTGAGTACCTTGCACCCCACTCCCCGGTCTGGCAGGGACGGGCCCGCGCCGCGAGGAGATCACCAGCAGGCCAGGCGAGTGGGGGAAGAGGCCCCGCGTGGGACGCTTTTGGGACACGAAACGACGCGACATCGGCCGAAATCGACCCCGAACGACCACCACTCTGCGGGTGGAAAACCCCAGTTCACAAGGGATATCCGGGTCTAGCCGTAACGACAGCGCCAGAGTCCGCGGGTTGTGGGTTCGATTCCCACGGGGCCCACACAACATCAGGTCACCACGCCGGCGTGGTCGTCAGCTCAAGATCGCAATACCACTTCGGGGCCACCTGGGTCTTTCCCCTTGGCGTCAGTCGGCGTGGACGAGGACCGGGCCGGCTTTGACGAGGTCGGTGACTCGGCGGGGGCAGCAGCTGTCGTGGACGCCGCCAGCCAGTCCGGATCGGTGCGCTTGTCCGAATGATCGGGTATCGGCGCCGTGTCGGCTGGTTCCCGCTTCCGGACCGGTGGCTGGCAGGGTGGTCGGTGCATACCGGTGGCCCTCGTTCAGCTGTGCCGGCGCGCAGCCGACCGGGCTCGCGGACCAGAGGAAGGGTTTTCGATGTCGCAGCCGTACCCCAGCCATTCCGCGCCCAGGCCGCCCGAGAGCAGCCGGATCGCAGCCATCCTCGCCCATCTCTCGGCGCCGATCGCCGCGGTGCTGAGTGCCGGACTGCTGAGCCTGCTCGGGCCACTGCTGGTCTGGCTGGTCAAGAAGGACGACCCGTTCGCGCGCAGGGCCGCCGCCGGGGCGTTCAACTTCAACCTGTTGTTCTGGGTGCTCTTCCTGCTCAGCTGGTTGCTGATCATCACTGTGATCGGGGTCATCGTCGCTGTTCCGCTCATGCTCGTCCTGTTCGTGGTCTCCGCGTGGTGCCACGTCAAGGGAGCGGTACGGGCGTCGAACAACCAGACCTACGACTACCCCTTCCAGCTCCGGGTGCTGTCCTGATTCCCTAAGCAGTTGGTGCTGTCAAGCGGCGGGTTCGGCCGGGCTTGACGTCCATGGCTGCTGAAGGTGAACCTGGGTAATGGGAAGGTCGCCTCGTGGAGCGCTTCGGGCGCGTTGATTCGGTCTGAGGAGCCTTCCCGCTGCTCTTCTTCGATCGGCGTTGGGCGCGGATGTCGTCGGGAACGGTGTAGCGCTCGGCGATGATCTGTTTGGCCTGCTCAGCGGTGACCTCGGTGCCATCGACGTCGCAGAGCTGGTAGGCCCGCCCGCGTTGTAGGACCCGCCATCCGCGTTCGGCGAGTTTGGCGGCGACGACGCAGACCGCCTTGGTGTGCACCGCGCCCTTGTGCACCATCTGCTCGTAGTAGACCGCGGCCAGTTGCGGGTCGTGGCGACGGGCGGTGTCGGCCGAGCGGGTCAGTTGGGTGCGCAGGGCCTGGTTGCCGGCCTTGGACATCGGTTGGCCTTTGCGGTCGGTGTCGCCGGTCTCGGACGCGCGTGGGGTCAGGCCGGTGAACGACTTGACCTGGCTGCCGCGGGCGAAGCGGTCGGGGTCGCCGAGCACCGAGACCAGCATCGGTGCGCCGATGGCGCCGAGGCCGGGCAGGCTGCGGGCGAGCTGGTCGGGGTCGACGTGGCGGTAGTCCTGCTCGCGGGCGGCGGCGTGGCGGTCACGCTCGGTCTCGGTGGCGCGCAGCAGCCGGATCTCGGTAGCGATCTCGTCGGCGAGCACGTCGAAGGCGATCGCGGCGTTGTCGCCATAGAGCTCGCACGCCGAACCGGCTACCGCCCGGAACGCGTCGGCCTTGTCCCCGGGATCGCCCCGCCCGGCCGAGGCCTCGGCGATCACGGTGTCGAGCTGCTCGCCGGCGGCGACCAGCGTGCGGGGGTCGCCGTAGTGCTCGAGCACGGCCAGATCCACGCGAGCGAGCTTCTGCGTCAGCACCGCCCCGATCTCGGGCATCACCTGGCGAGCCAGCTCGATGATCCGGGTCTTGCGTTCACCGATCTCACGGGTCAGCCGCGTCGCGGCGCGCACGTGCCGGTCCAGCCCCGCCCACGCGGGCGTGGCGGGCAGGGCCACCGGTGCCAGCCCGCCGGGGTCGACCAGCGGTAGCCGGGCCAGGGTGTGCGCGTCGATGGTGTTGGACTTGGCGTGGCGGGACAGGAACCGGCGCAGGTCCGCGGCCTTGGCCGAGGAGACCCGGTAGACGGTGTGTCCGCGGGCGGTGAACCACACCGCCACCGGCAGCCACGCCGGCCCGGTCGGCTCGATCACCACCTCCAGCCGGGTGCCCGGCGCGGCGTCGGCCAGCGCGGCGGTCTCCAGCCCGGCGAAGCTCTCGGCCCGTGGATGAACCCGCCGTTTAGCCAGCACCCGGGTGTTCGGGTCGAGGACTTGGGCGGTGTGGGCGGTCGCGATCCCCAGATCTAGCTGTGAACCGCCCCGGCGTTTCCGGAGACTTGATCTTCTGAGGAGATGGAGTCATGACACGTCGCTCCCCGTCGTATCCCAAGGAACTGCGCGAGCGGGCGGTTCGGATGGTCGCCGAGCTCGAGCCTGA